>CAYFWY010000047.1:0-9187 GCA_964346895.1 uncultured Candidatus Bathyarchaeia archaeon
CAGCTGTCGCAACATCAGAAATCGCCACCTTAGAGTTTTCAACAGATATGCCAATTAAACTGGACTTCCAGCAAGAAAAAGAGGGAAAATTAACATTTTACCTAGCTCCCCGCATAGAAGTGGAGTAACAACAATAAACTGGAGGAAAAGCAGGTACTTACGAAAAGCGATTGGGCTAAGTACCCTTTCACCCCAAGGGCTGCTGAATACATAAGAAATTTAGACATAAAAATTGACGACTTGGCAAGCTCAGAATTCCAATCTGTACTGGACAGAGCTGAAAGTCGAATAGAAGAAGCCATCCTTTTTCGCACGGTAAGCCGAAAGTCACCCAACGATGACATCGAAATACCCTCCTTTCCCATAGCGATAATGATGGTCGCTGCGGCAGGCGATTCACTCATCAAAAGTAGATACGCGCTAGCTGAAGCAAAACGAGCTTCGGAACTGCTTGAAGATGAAAGAAAAGATAAGATAATGGAAATCGCAACTATCTTCAACTGGAAACTTAGAATAGTCGATGTCGACATCAAAGCTCCACCCTACGACTTTGCACTCAGCTTTCCAGATTTCTTAAAAAACGCAACAGGCTTTCATGACAAGAAATGGAAACTTGTCAACCGCCTTCTGTTAAATGGGGAAGTTTACTTAACAAAACATGAGATAAGTCGCCTCTTGGAAGAGGAGGTACGAAGGTATGTTGAAGGAAAACTCGAAACAAAAGTGGAGTCTTTACCCCAGAACATCATAGATCGTGTAAACCGGTTGAAACAACTCTCCCTACAAAAACGAGGAGAAATTCGGAGAGAAGAGACTCCGAAAGAAGTGATTAATGCCGCCTTTCCTCCATGCATAAGGGAATTATACGACACCATGGCATCAGGTCGCCCCGTCTCCCACATAGGCCGCTTCGCACTAACCTCCTTTTTAGTAAACATAGGTATGAGTGTGGAAGATGTCGTCAATTTTTTCCGCTCTGTCTCCGACTTCGATGAAAGAATGACACGCTACCAAGTAGAACACATAGCTGGAGTGAGGGGATCGCGAACAAAGTATATTCCTCCACGATGCGACACACTACGCACCCACGGAATCTGCCATGCCCCAGGAGATATATGTAAAAGAATCCGACATCCACTAGCTTATTATCGAAGAAGACTGAAGAATGTGAAATCGGAGATTTCCGTTAAGCAGCACTAGGAAGAAAAAGCTTAACATTTTGGTCAAAAGACTGGCTCTCCATGCTTGCAATGACGCATGAAAGACGAGTCCTATATTTTTTTGTACGATCATAGTGCGTACAAACGTTCAGAATCGAAAAAGCTTTTATGCAAAATCCATAAACGGACAATCCTTACAAGCTCAAGAAACTAAATCTTAGTTGGAAGGCGAAGTGAATGGAACGCGTTCTAGTAACTGGCGGGGGCGGTTTCATTGGGAGCCACCTTGCGAGGCGCCTACACCAGAAGGGGCACTTTGTCAGGATAGTTGACATAAAGTTTGACGACTACATTCAAGAAAGGTACTATACGGAAAGGCTCAAACTCGACGTAAGAGAATGGGAAAATTGTCTGTCAGCAACGAAGGGAATTAACAAGGTCTACAACCTCGCCGCAAATATGGGAGGCATAGGATTCATAACGGCAGTAGGTGCCGAAGTAATGCATGACAACGTACTCATCAACACCCATATGCTTGAAGCCTCTAGACAAAACAACGTTGAAAGATTTCTATTCACCTCCTCAGCTTGCGTCTACCCAACCTACAAACAATCAAGCCCAAATGTAGAAGGCCTAAAGGAAGAAGATGCCTACCCTGCAGATCCAGATAACTTCTACGGATGGGAAAAACTCTTCACAGAGAAACTATGCGAAGCATACCAGAGGGACTACGGCGTTGATATTCGCATAGTTCGATATCATAACATCTATGGACCAGAAGGGACGTATGAAGGCGGCCGAGAAAAATCCCCAGCCGCCCTATGCAGAAAAGTGGCAGAAGCTCATGACCCGGGAACCATAAACATCTGGGGAGATGGCAAACAAACGCGATCATATTGCTACATAAACGACGCCGTAAAAGGAACAGTAATGCTCATGGAATCAGACTATAACAAACCAATAAACATAGGCTCAGACCGGCTCATCACAATAGACAAGCTAGCTGACATTATCATAAAAATCTCAGGAAAAACCATAACAAAAACATACAACTTGACAGCACCACAAGGCGTCAGAGGCAGAAACGCGGACATAAACCTCACCAGAAATGTATTAGGCTGGGAACCAGAAATAACCCTTGAAGAAGGACTAGAAAAAACCTACAATTGGGTAGAGATGAAATGCAAGGAAGCGCGAAAGTGATTCGTATGTTTTGAGCGAATTTGGATGCGCGCGGGCTACAGTGTTGGAACACCGTTGTAATCTCTCTTGTATAAATAAATATCATCTTCAGCAACAAAGAGGCTGAAATTCTGCTTCCATATTCTGCTGCTAAAGATTAAATCGCTTGTTCCATACATATCCGTTTTCAGGTCCACTAGCACATATTCCGATTTGTTGATGAGTTGATCTACATAAATCTTCATATCTTCGGGTGCATAATCTACTGAATTTGGAAGGGGACATACATAGGCGTTAAGTCTGTTTGAAAAATGAGGGAATATGTTGTTTTGCGTTAGAACTGAAGAATTTGGAGGAACAAGCCCCACAATCCTATGGAGCGTTACAGTATGCTCGGTGATTGTTGGTAGATAGTATTCAGAAAAATGGGGAATATACAATTTTGTCGTAGTCAACAAAGGACTTATAGGGCTTGCAAATAGCGAGATTATCAACCCAAGAATTAGCAAGTTCCTCATTGCTTCGCAAAATTTTGTGACGTTTGGAGTAGGAATCTTCTTCTTTATCGCATAAACTGCCGCGATAAATATGAATGGAATTACATACGCGGGGTAATGATTACCTAACAAATAGTAGGGCTGATAGTTTGAAAGAAGAGCAGGTCCTAACCATGCCAAGGTAATAAGTGAGATGCTACTTCTAAGAGGTAGTAAAAGCAGGGAACCGAAAAGAAGAACGACAAATGCAAGTTTTAGATAAGCATCGTATGCCAGTGCTTCAAGCGCATTCAAGGGTTTAAGGACAACATGGATCGGCATCATTATCGGGTCATCTTCTATTCCTAACACCGACCAATTATCAACGGCTCTATACAGACTGGAGAATTTTGGATCTATGGGAAAAAACGTGTTTTGTATCCACCTGCTAATAAGAACCCATGATATGGCCAACGCTATGGTTACCAGCGGGATTAAAAGCCTCTTGTCACTAATTACCCTCTGCTTCAAAGATGAGAAAAGCAATTCTCTGTAAGTCCAAAGGGCAAATAAACCTATGAACAGCGCAACTAAAGATACGCTCTCTGCAACAGCGAGTGCGAGGATGATGAACGCGTAATATCTTATCCACTTTTCATTCATGAGATAATAAATGGTAAAGAAAAAGAAGAGGGGCAAGAAGGATTGCACGTGAAAGTCAAACCAGTTCACTCCATGAAGAATAGGGTACAGCAAGTAAGCTATCGAGAAAGCGACACCCCCCATCTTGTTATTGAGGGTGTCTCGAGCTAGCCAGTAGAGCGGAAGTACACCCAAAGCTATGATGAGCGATTGAAAAACAAGCAGAGTCTCCGGTGCTTGATGAATAGCATAAACTGGCAACACTAGAAACACAATTGGGCTAAAATGTAGTCCGAAGAAGGTCCCACCGGGATTGAAATATAACTCAGCGGTATAATAGAATAGTTTTCCTTGATTCAATGTGGTCCAAAATGCTTGATTGTAAATTCCTAGATCCCATGCATAGCTTCTGAATACGTTGTGTTTCAGGATAGTGAAATACGAAAACACAACAGTATATATGGCAATGAGCAGGTATACAATAAGTTCACTCAAATCCCTTCTAAATATTCTTTTACCAAGTAAATTTTCCAAGCCCTCAGCAGTTAAGCTTCTGAGGGCTCTAATTTTCTTCTTAATACCTGAAAAAGTGAATTTACTCATATCCTAAAATTTCCTATTTTAAGCAATATCTATTCTCAGTGATTTCGTGTTTTATCCTTAAGCGTATTTATAACAATTATGTAAAACTCTAATAAGGATAGTGAGATAATATAAGATTGATGATAGTGGCTGTAAAGTCTTTGAGGTTTGAAAAGTTTTAAATATATACCTGTCGCAAATCGAATCTCAAACGTGAATTTGATTGGTGACAAAAGACGGAAAAGAATTCTAGTGGAACACACCTCTCATTGATTCTTCCGGTATATAACGAAGTCAAAAGCATAGAGCCTATCATAAACGAGTTCTATTATGAGATTGGCAGTAAAGTTGAAATGGAAATTGTTGTACGCGAGGGTGGAAGTACTGATGGAACAAAAGAAGCCCTCACTAAACTTAGCCAAAGCATACCCATGAAACCAATTTTCAAAGAAGAAAAAGGGGGATATATGAGAGATGTGAAGGATGGGTTAAGGCAAACAGATACGGAATACGTGCTGTTCATGGACTCAGACGGGCAATACGTTGCATCTGATTTCTGGAAGTTATACGAAAAGAGAGATGACTATGACATGATTATCGGTCAAAAAACAAAACGTGCAGACCCCCCCCACAGGATATTTCTCTCAAAAGTGTTCCATGCAATGGTTAAAGCTCTTTTCAAGCTTCCAGTTCACGACCCCGACTGCGGCTACAGAATTATGAAGAAGACAGTTATTGACAGCGTTGTAGATGAAGTTAAATTCTTAGAGGATAGCTTTTGGACCGAGTTCACAATTAGGGCCTTCAAGAAAGGATTCAAATTATTGGAAGTTCCAATTCAGCACCGGAGAAGATTTTCAGGAAGTTCCAAACTTTATAAGCCGAGTAGGCTTCTGAAAATAATTGTTTCCCAGCTTGTGGGTTTGTTCAAGCTTTGGAGAGAACTGTGGGCATATGAATTGTAGCAAACAGCAGATTTCCGGGCGGACCTGTAATTAACTAGTTTGTTCCTATAATGTCAAGCTTAATGGAGGTCCTAGTCAATGAAAATCGTGGTCATAGGAGGAGGTCTTACAGGCTTAGGCGCTGCTTATAGATTTGCTCAGAAAGGCTACGATGTAACAATATTGGAGAGAGAAGGCCATTTAGGTGGGCTAGCTTCAAGTTATTTTATTAATGGTTACTCCATTCCAAAGACGTACCATCACATAATGGAAGGCGACCCCACCACTCTTAGTTTAATAGGGGAATTAGGGCTACATTCGAATCTTTACTGGAAACGGCTCAAAACAGGTTTCCTGTACGATAAAACCGCGTATGATTTTTCTTCTCCCCTCAACATTCTAAGGTTCAAACCTCTCTCTCCCCTTGATAGAATAAGATTCGGCCTTATGGTATGGGACGCGAGAAAGAAAAAAAACTGGATGGATCTTGACGAAATAAATGTGAAGGACTGGGTATGTGAAAACTATGGCATTGGGGTCTACGAAAATCTGGTAAAATATATTGTAGTAGACAAATTCGATGAACCTCCTGAGAAAATCTCGGCAGCATGGTTAATGAGTAGATTTGGACACGAATCGAGATCGGTGTCAGGCCGTTTCGGCTATATCCTTAATGGGGGCATACAACAGATTATTAATCGTTTGGAAGAAGAGATCAAGAGACATCGAGGAGAAGTGAAGACTCAAAGTCGCGTAGAAACGGTAGAAGTCAATCAGGGCGAAGTTGAAGGCGTCGTTTATGGAGAAGATGAAGAATTTATTGAAGCTGATGTCGTGATAAGCACAGTCTCTATACCAATACTTCTTGAAACCGTTGCAGATTTCTCGCAACCTTACAAAGAGCGCCTCGAACAAATAAGATATAAAGCATGTATTTGCGTTACGCTGGGTCTGAAAGAGCGAGTGAGTGAATATTATTGGCTCAACATAGTGGGTAACTACCCATTTGTTGGGCTGTTCGAGCACAGACACTTAAACATCGACCGTTCCCCTAAAGGGGTAATGTATGTAGTAAAATACTTAGATACTGATCATCCGGATTGGGGCAGATCAAGCGACTACATAATGGAGTACTACTTGGAAAAGTTAGAGGATATATTTCCTCGGCTAAAAGAAAAAATTCTCTGGTCTCGAGTTTTCAAGGCGCCGTACTCGACTCCCATTTACTTCACCCATTTTGGACGTTACATGCCAAGCAGGCGTTCACCAATTCATGGACTTTACATCGCTGGAATTTCGTGTATCTATCCCAGAGACCGTTATATGGGAACAGCCCTTGAGTCAGGCTTCGAAGCAGCCGAAGTTGTGATAAAAGACTACAAAAATCTATAAGCTGTATGTTTTTGTATATCTCTTAGCAAGTGTCCAAAAGATGAAGAGAATTCTTTTAATCAACAACAGGTCTTCGTCTACTGGAATTGGGAATTACAGTTACAACCTGTTCATGCATCTTAAGCAAATAGGACAAAAAGATATTGATTTAATTACCTTGCAGAGCCCTGCAGAGGACAGCTATGGTAACATCATAAGCTCTTTCGGTCAGAAAGTCAAGAGGACGATAGATCACCTACGATTCGTAAGAAGAATACCGCGACATTACAAAATTTATCATCTTCTCAATCCTACCTTAGGTATACTATTGCTAAGACATCATCCCTCCGTTGTGACCGTACATGACATTGCTCCCTTCATACCAATGGCAAGTCATGATATGATAACCCAATCCTACGGTCTGGACACTCCGATTCTTATGGCCATGCAAATCAACATGAGATTTGTAAGAAACGCAGATAGAATCATAAGCATGTCGCAACACACAAAAAAGGATCTTATATCCGTATTGGGGGTGAAATCCCAGAGAATAAGGGTTGTCTATCCGGGAACTAACCGGGATCTGTTCACTCCCAGAGATCTGAAAAAGGCTCGTCAAGAACTTCACCTTCCCCTTAATAGGCAGATAATTTTGCACGTAGGAGTTGACGAGCCGAGAAAGAATATTCGAACCTTGATCAAAGCTTTTTACTTTGTTAAGAAAAAGTTTCCAAGAGTTTTGTTGATAAGAATTGGGGGAATGCGCAGCAACACACGTAGATTGGTCTTATCGCTTCGCCTAGAAGACGCGATACTCCATTACCAAAAAGTGGAAAATATTGCCCTTTTTTACAATGCCGCCGATTTATTTGTAGTTCCCTCATATTATGAAGGTTTTGGTCTTCCTTTGGTGGAAGCTATGGCTTCGGGTTGCCCAGTAGTCGCTGGAAACAGCTCTTCCATCCCAGAAGTTGTGGGAGAAGCCGGGATAATCTTCCCTTCGTCTGATGTAAAAGCACTAAGCGAAAGTATTTTCAAAGTGCTAACGGACCAGAACATGCGATCTATTATGATAAAGATTGGTCTTGAAAGAAGCCTCAAATTTGACTGGAGAGTATGTGCAAAACAGACGCTGGAGGTCTACAAAACCTTGTGTTAACCGGATCGAACAAAGGGGCATTTCCAAAAATGACTGAAGATTCAATTATGAAGAAACCACTTTTCTCTGTTGTAATACCGACGTTGAACGAGGAAGCAAGAATATGGAGACTTCTACAATCCCTTGAAAGACAATCATCTAAAGACTTCGAAATAGTGGTTGTTGACGGTGGGAGCGCAGATAAAACGGTTGAAGTTTCTGAGAAATTCTCGCCAAAAGTCTTCGTAAAGAAGGGATGCAAAGAATTCCCTTCAAGGAACATAGGTGCAAAACTTTCGAAAGGAAACGTCTTGTTGTTCTTGAGTGCAGATGTTGTTCTGTCCCTAGACGCCTTGAAACACTTAGCTAAAGAGTTTGAGGAAGATCAAGATATCTGCGGAATATGTGGTCTAGGAATGCCTTTTGAAGCTCCTCTTTGGATGAAGATCGAATATCTTTTTCATTGGAGATTGCTTCGTCTATGGATGAAATTTACGAAGGATTATCATGCCAGCACGAACTTTATGGCAGTTCGAAAAGACGATTTCCTGAAGGTGGGTGAGTTTACAAACGAAATTTTTGCAGATACGATCTTCTTCAACAAATTGGGAAAGAAATGTAAGGTCAAGGCTATCTCAAAATCGTTAGTTTTTGTCTCAGGGAGAAGAGCTAAAAGGATGGGATTTGCAAGATTCACCACGCACTTCCTTTGGGTTTTTCTCTTTGATTATTTTCCGTTTTTGAGAAAGAGTTCGGTTGTCAAGTTCTTGCAAAGGTATTCCTCAGATTTTAGAGCGCGACACCAGTAGTTCAAAGTAAAGCCTTGGTTCAGGTTGTGAAGGAATGTTGCATGAGGTTTCACGGGACTCGCGGTGACATGAATACCTGTTTAAATATTGTTTGTCTTTATAATTAACTAGCATTCGAAGCAGCTTGAACGGAAGAATGGGAAGTGTCCTTTTTATCGCAACGTTTTATTCGAGAAAAATTTGCTGAATACTATACACAACATTCTTCCTCCATTCTTCCTCCAATTTCTATCGAAAAGCGTGAGTTTGGTTTTCTTTTATTGGAGGAGAAGATTATGCTTAGGCACAAATGCTTCAGACGCGTGGACGACCTCAGAGCTTCCTTAAAAACAATTGTTCCTTCAGACGTTTATTTTTCAAGCGCCTATTATGAGAGACCTGAGGAGGAAATGAAAGAAAAGGGTTGGTTGGGGGCTGACTTGATTTTCGACATCGATGCTGATCATATTCCAACTCCCTGCGACAAGGTTCATGATATTTGGGTTTGCAGTAATTGTGGTACCGTTGGTAGGGGCGTGTCACCTAAGAAGTGTCCCACTTGTAGGGAACAGAAATTCAATGAAAAAACTTGGCTTTGTGAAGTATGTTTGGAATCAGCAAAGGTTGAAGCGATAAAGCTCATAGATTTCTTGACCAAAGATTTCGGTTTTTCCTCTGGAGAGTTAAAGGTAGGATTTTCTGGACACCGGGGATATCACGTTCAAGTGGAGGGCGAAAGGGTTCGAGCGTTGGATTCGATGGGTCGCAAAGAAATTGTTGACTACGTCTTGGGGACAGGGTTGGAGGCTGAATTTCACGGCTTAGGAGAAGAGGGTGGAAAGGGGGCACGGGTGCTTGCCGGTCCAGACTTGTATGATTCGGGATGGAGGGGAAGAGTAGCTCG
>CAYFWY010000047.1:9197-12259 GCA_964346895.1 uncultured Candidatus Bathyarchaeia archaeon
CGTCTCCAGAAGAATTGGAAAAAACAGGATTAACGAAGAGAGGTGTCGATACTATAATCCAGCATAAAGAGGTTCTTTTAGAGAGTTGGAAAGAAAAGGGACCTTGGGGAATCATAAAGGGCATAAGCCCGGAAAGCTGGCGAAAAATAGCTCAATATGGTGTAGAAAAGCAGTCAGTAAGAATCGACACAGTGGTTACCACAGACGTCCATCGCCTGATAAGACTCACAAACACACTGCACGGAAAAACTGGTCTAAGAAAAATTGAAGTGTCCATCACAGGCATCGAGCACTTTGATCCCCTCAAAAGCGCCGTGACCTTTAAGGAAGGTACAGTAGCGGTCCTTGTTTCAGACGCTCCTCAATTCAGATTAGGGGACGAAACCTATGGCCCATATAAAGAACAAAAAATTGAATTGCCCACAGCGGCTGCTTTGATTCTTCTTTGTAAGGGAGCAGCAAAGGTGGTGGAATAAAATTGTATGATGAACTCTACGCGATGTGGAAAAAGGAAAAGGAAAATTTGGAAATTCAAAAGCTGCCGAAGAACTTCTGCGCTAAAATTGCTGATTACGTGAAAAAAATACAAGAAGAAGGTCGAATGCTAGATAAGAAAACAATAAGGGCTAAGCTATTGAAGCGCGAATTCCAAAGTGTAAATAAAATGGTTAAGCAGCTTTTTCAACTTCGCTACAAGAAACTCCGTGAAAAATCGTTGGCTAGAGAAACCGTGCCTGGAGACATCTTAACAGAGGAAGAAGAGAAGTTCCATGGAGAAATTTTACCCCTAGCCGAAACTTACCAAGCTTTCCTAAAAGATCTTCTTCGAGGACGCTTGTCCGGCATTGAAAAGGAAAGGAAACCGAAGAGCATACTATTACGTTTCATTCAAAAAATTCCCGCCATAGTTGGATCCGACATGAAGACTTATGGTCCGTTTGAGCCAGAGGACATAGCAACTTTGCCTCCGGAGAACGCTCGAATCCTCATTAAACAAGGAGTAGCCATCGAAGTGGAGATGAAATAATGAATCATATGCACACCCACTACATAAAGACGATAGTGTATCCGAACCCAGAAGAATTCCCATCGTGACCACATGCATGCATGGCGCACTTGTTTTATTTTTTGTACGAAACATTCATAAGAGGATACCAGCGCAGAAACTTAGTGTTTTCACTTTACTTCGCAAGCTGATGGCATGGTAACCTTATTGTGAACTGTTCGAACCATGAAAGAAAGTTGACTTCATAAAAAATGAATGTAGTTTCTTCCGCAAATAATAAAAACTGAAGTATAAGACATGGTAGATATTGTGGTGATTTGTTTTGAGTAGAAAACTTATACTGCCATTTGCACTGTTGCTTTGTTTGTCTTTTGTAATAGTCATAGTAGAAGGGCAGCCTAACGAGATTGTTGCCGTATCTGGTTCAACTCCGATTGTTGACGGTGTAATCGATGGAGAGTGGGGCGATGCGTCAGCATTGTTTTTTAACAATACTGAAGTCTTTGTCAAGCAAGATGGGGAGAATCTCTACATCGCTTTCAACGTATCTGATAACACTTTCAACCCGGACGAAAATGTTCACGTCTTTCTTGATGTTAACCATGATGTAGGTACGACACCTAAATCAGACGACATTTTGATTGGTGTTTTTCGTAATGGCACTCTTATAGAACGCTACCTTGTAAATGGAACAGATGTTAACGCCACTGGTTGGACAGCAAGTGTTTCTAACACCACCCAACTGTGGCAAGCCGAATTCAATGTCACATATTCAAAGATCAACGTTACCGCTTCAATAGAGAAAACTCTTGGGGTCACATTTGAGGCTATAGATTACAGTTTTCCATACCTTTTCCAATCTTGGCCTCATGACCTTAGGACAGGCGATCCACTGGACCCTTCAAGGTGGGGCGACATGATTTCCACGGGATACAACTGGATTCCAGAGTTTACGTCATTCCTTGTTCTGCCACTATTCACAATAATATTGCTACTAGTAATCATACTCTGTAGAAGAAAACATCCTATACAACGTTAGACATATTCTTGAACAACTAATCAAGAAAACAGTTACTCGTCATGCACAGTAATACTGATATCGCTCTTGACAACTTTCACTCTATGTATGGCTTTATTTCCAATGAAAGAAGCGTCTAAAGGGCGAGGTTCATCACTGCCAAGCAAAATCCAACTATGGCGTTACAACTAGTCCTTCCCTTTTTTTCATTGTCAAATCAAAGCAAGAGAGATGAGTACATAAAAAAGTGCGCGTATTTTAAATAACACCGTATATAACAGATCAAAGCTGGAAGCTTGTTGCAGTCGGTGCAATTATCCTTGAAACGGGAGATAAAAACAAAATCCTTTGGTTAGCGAAATATTTTTTCAGGGATCAAAATGAGATTTCAATCATATGTCAAATGGATGTCCAAGATGCTCATCGAAATCAAAAAGGGACGTTTGCATCTTTTCATATTATCTTCAATTTTCATATCTATCATTCTCATCTTATTTCTTGACTTCTTTAACATCGAAGCCTTTCCTTCATTTAATCAGAGGTTTATGTTTGATCTTACTTGGAAAGGTAGAATGTTTTACCTAATCTTTTTGGTGCTGCTTTTATTTGAGTCTAGGCTTGGTTGGAACGTTATCCTTCAAAATCAGCGTGCATTTCAGAACCGATTTCGTATCATACTGATGTGTATTTTTGCAGTAATTCCCTTCGTTTATGTTTTGAGTGTTAACTTTTTTGGTTTTGACGGGATGATAACTAATGTCGGTCAAGCTATACAAATCAGAGACGTAAACAACCATTGGCCAATATCGGTTGAATACCTCATACTCGCTTCACTTTTCATAATTATAATATGGTTAACATATGGGTTTGTTGGGCTCAAAAGTTTCTCCATCTCGTTGTCTTTCTTTCTAGGAGTGGGTATTATATATTTGGTTGACACAATTTGGCCTTTCGGTACTCTTGAACTAATGGAATTGTTGGCAGTTCCTACAGCAGCATGCGCAACAGTGCTACTGGATTTGTTAGGCTATAGGGTCA
>CAYFWY010000048.1:0-8937 GCA_964346895.1 uncultured Candidatus Bathyarchaeia archaeon
GAAGTGCGATTCTGGGAATCCAGGTTTTCCATTCATCTAGTTCTATGCGCGCGCTCTTTTTTAGTGTGTTTATATTAAGCATAAAAAAGGTGTAAAAATGAAATTGAAAGGGAGAACCGCTAGTAATGTGCACACTGCTTTTGTTGGAGAAGCAAAAGCCCATCAAAGACTATTAATGTTCGCTGAACAAGCGGAAAAAGAGGGTTTGCCACAGATTGCCCACCTGTTTAGAGCTGTCGCTTCTGGGGAAGGCATCCACTCTAGGCGACACTTTGCCCTGCTTGAGTCAGTCGCCGACACACAGACTAACCTAGAGCAAGCTTTTCAGTCGGAAACAGCAGTTAACGGCATCTACTACCCCAAAATGTTGAAAGAAGCGGAAGAAGATGGCGAAAAGACTGTTGCCATAGTGTTTTCTCAAGCTCGTGATGTCGACGCCGTTCACACTAAGCTTTACAAAAAAGCGCTTAACCATTTAATAGCCGAGGAGTTTACTGAATATTATGTTTGTACAGTTTGCGGTTACACCGTTGAAAGAAAGGCACCGGAAACGTGCCCCATTTGCAACGCTCCGAAATCTAGATTCAAGAAGGTGGATTAACTCGGAAAAGCTAAACTTCGCTGCATGCATTTTTGGCGCGCGCGAATCTAATTCGCTTAGAAGGGAAAAATACTGGAAGTAAGGTAGGATAGAAATGTATTGTAAGGCGGAGAGGATGTAAAATGAAGGGATACGCTGGTAAGTTTTTGAGAGTAAATCTCTCTGAAGGCTCCTTTGAAAAAGAGGAGATTCCAAACGGTTTTCCCAGAAAGTTCCTTGGAGGAATGGGATTTGCCAGCTGGATACTTTATCGAGAACTGAAACATGTTGAACCCTTGAGTCCAAAAAACAAGCTTATAGTTGCTCCAGGGCTTCTAGCTGCAACAGGTATACCTACAGCCTCTAAAACCGTCTTCGTATCAAGATCGCCCCTGACAAAGTGTTTCGGAAGAGCTGTTGCTGGCGCATCGTTCGGATTTGCGTTGAAGAAGGCTGGTTATGATCTTCTGATAATTGAAGGGAAAAGCAGAGAGCCCGCAACTATCTACATCGACGACCAAGAGGTTAAGATTGAGGGAGCAACCGATCTTTGGGGAAAAAACGTTCGTGAAGCAGCTCAAATAATGAAGGTCAGATACGATAATGCATCTACCGCCGTAATAGGCCCCGCTGGCGAGAACCTTTCCCTAATATCCGACATAGATTGTGAGGAGAGACAGGCCGGGAGAACTGGATTGGGCGCGGTGATGGGATCAAAAATGCTCAAGGGGATAGCTGCAAAAGGAACGTCAAAGATCGAGTTCGCCGACTGGGATTCCCTAAGAAGCGTAATAGTCAAATGGAGCAAGATTTTTCGAGAGCATCCAAGTGCCAAGTTGGATATAAAATACGGCACGGCAGAATTCTACGAATGGATGAACAGGGACAAAGGAACGTTTCCATGCCGTAACTGGCAACAGGGATACTTCCATGAATCTTTTGATAACTTGAAAGAAAAAGAACTGTCCAAGCTTGACCCCTATTACTGGTCTCCCATATACAAGGTTAGGAGTAGGGCATGCCCCAACTGCACAAAACCTTGTGGAAGAATCTTCAGGGTAACGAAGGGAAAGTACAAGGGAACAGAATTTGACGGACCTGAGTACGAGACCATTTATTCCCTTGGAGGAAACCTGGAAATCGGCGACATAGAAGCATTAGCTAAAACTCATCTAACCTGTGACCTCTATGGCCTAGACGCCATATCTGCTGGACTAACCGTTTCATGGGCTATGGAGGCTTTTGAAAAAGGCCTGTTGAAAAAGAAAGATCTTGACGGCCTTGAGCTTGCGTTCGGTGACGTGGATGCGACACTCAAAGTTCTCGAAGCCATGGCCTTTAGAAAAGGAAAGACTGGACAACTTCTAGCTGATGGGGTGAAGGTAGCCAGTGAAAGATTGGGCAAGGGTTCCGAGATGTTCGCCCTCCACTCAAAGGGTTTGGAATTACCAGCCTATGACGTGAGGGGCATCAAGGGTATGGCGTTGGCTATTGCTGTGGCCGTGAGGGGAGGGGACCATCTAACCGCGGTGGTTTATGGAACAGAACTTGTAGGAAGGTGGTGGAATTTTTCTGGCATTGACAGATTTTCCTCTGAAGGCAAGGGTTTTGAAGTTAGAATTCATGAAGATCTTATGGCAGTTTATGACATTCTTGGAGTTTGCAAATTTTCGAGGCACATGTTCTACGATGAAGCTCTTCCTGAAATGGTGAAGGCAGTAACTGGAATGGATGTGAATGTCACTGAACTCCTAACTATAGGCGAGAGGGTCTATAACATTCAACGAGCCTTCAACGCTAGGGAAGGTTTCGGAAGAAAAGATGACACACTGCCATACCGGGTTTTAACAGAACCCATACCCAAAGGTCAATCCAAGGGAAGCTACGTTAAACCAAGAGAACTGGAGAAAATGTTGGACGAGTATTATCAAGCTCGAGGATGGTCAGAAGATGGAATTCCAACCAAAGCCAAACTCATAGTACTTGGACTCCCGGAAGTAGCTGAAGAAGTGGGTGCCAGCCACTAAGACGATTTGGGGTGCATGCATTCGCGCGCGCGGTAAAGTTGTGTGTCTAAGGTTTGCGTGCTACTATGTCGGCAAACATAGCCAATTTATGTCCGGTTCGAGCATTTCTACCTTTAGAGAGTACCCTAATGTTGGTGAACCCGACTTTTTTCATCAGGTCCAAGAACGTCTTCTCTGGTAAAGCCCCGCCTATGCATCTGAACCAGTCTTCTATGGTTTTCCTTATCTCTTCTTCCAATGGTTTTTTTAGAACAATTTCGGAGAGAGCGATTGTTCCACCTGGTTTTAGTACTCGATAAGCTTCATTGAAAACAGCTTCTTTGTCAGGAGAGAGATTGTAGATTCCATTGCTTGTGACCACATCAACAGATTCATCTTCGAGAGGAATCTTGTCTGAGTACGCTCTCTTTACCTCAACGTTTGTAGCGCCAAGTATCTTCATGTTGGCTCTTGTTTTCTCAACCATTTCGGCGGAGAAGTCAATCCCAATGACCTTGCCATCGGGTCCGACGATCGTGGAGGCAACGTAGAGGTCAAGGCCTGCTCCGCATCCAATATCCAACACAACGTCTCCCTTCTTCATCTCTTTGAAGGAAGGAGGATAGTTGACACCGCAGAAGGACTCTACTATTGATTCTGGCAATCTGTCTAGCAGTTGTTTTGAGTAACCGATGGAAACTGCAAATTCCTTTCCAACAGGAAAGTTAAAGCGACCTTTAGGATTCACAGCTACCTGTCCATACCTGAGGCAACACGCCTGTTTGATCTCTTCGTCAGTCATGTCCATAAGTTTTCGAGACATTTTAACCCCGTTTTATGCGCTCCGATTTCAACACTCTACTTCAATTTCACTCCTTTTCCAGTTGCGCGCGCGTGGTTGCAATTCAATGTGCAGACCTTCACGGTTCATCTCACCTTTTTCCATGTGTCTCTTCATTTCTTATGGTCATGCATGCCTTGCACAATTTATTTTCAATGGTCTCTTCGGACACGTTGTCCTTTGCCAGAGCCTCAGCAAGTTCTGAAAGAATCTTCATAGTCTCTTCAGATTCCGCTACCTTTTGCTTGAAGGTTGCTCCTCTGTCGCCTTTGATATACTGTGTTATTGCAGCAGGGGTCAACCCCATTTTTATGGATACATCAATCTTGCGCATCTTATACTCTTCGATGAGATCTTTCATCACCAAAGCTCGAAAAGCAGGTAAAACGTATTTAACAACGGTCATACATGGCGGCTTCAATCTACTCCCTCGAATCCATTATTCAGTCGGTAGGCTTTTATGTTTAACGGCGTTAAATTCATAGCGCACTAGCATATATGCCTAGAGAGAGCGCTGCGCAAATCTCGCGGTTCTCTGTTGGAGGTGAGACACAGCTTGGAACAGTGCATAGTGTGGTGCGTTGAATCGGGGTTTGATCCAAATTCAAAGAGGGTTTAGGATTTCAATCCTTATCTTTACGGTTTGGTTATGATAGAATAGAGGAGGGTAAATGTCTAGTTGAAGCTCTTAATGTTTGACGTAAAGGAATTCTGGTACAAGACTTTCAGCAAAACGCTTGAGGATGTGGAAGAAATTGAGAAAGAGGAAACCGTGAAGGATGCGATTGTTGTTTTTGCAAATGTTGAGAAAGGAGACGAAGAACAAACAGCTAAAATAATCAGAAAAACCGTGAAGAACATCACTTGGCTAGCTGGAAAGACTGGTAGAAACAGGATTGTGTTGCATTCGTTTGCTCATCTATCGGAGAGCAAGTCTGGCGTAGAATTCGCGCAAAGAGTCTTGAAAACCATTGAAGATAGATTAGAGAGAAAGGGCTATGCTGTTTCTGTAACACCCTTTGGGTATTTCCTGGAATTCAAAATACATGTTCTGGGAGAATCATTGGCAAAAGTCTGGAAATCGCTCAGTTAGAGTGCGCGCGCAGAGGCAGTTATTCTATTGGAATTTTCTTACCAATTGGCGGTTGCTTCAAAGGAATTGTGATGTATAACATGCCATTCTCGTATTTTGCTTTGGCCTTGTCTTCGGATACTTTATGACCCAAATACCAACATCCAAGAAGATCTTCATTCTCCTTTGACCCTGCGACACAGATGCTCTGTTCAGAAACACTTAATTCAATATGACCCTTATCCACTCCAGGCAGCTCAACTTCAATATAATAGTTTTCGAGATCGTGGGTAAAACATGCCCCTGGTGTAAAAACCGGTCTTCTTTTTTCAGACATTCACGCTCACCTCCTCCTTTCTATTTCTGGTACCGCGGGCGCGGCCCTGTTGGGTGGTGCATACATGCCATTTAAACCCATATTTTGGGAAAACAAGTCTGACAAATATATTTGGAACGATGTTTATTTCGGTTGCTCCAAGCTTTCTCGTCAATAAGTTGATGTTCACAAATCTTGCATTGCCGACCATTTAATGGTTTGCGACCTGATTTCCGAACATTTATCAATTTCCAAGGCATATTGTACCACGCAGCCTGAGACTTGTTTTATGCATGTGTGCATTCTCGGGACTTTTTTGTGCAAAAGAATAATATAAACTTATGTTACTGTTGTGCCACAGTCACATGCGCGCGCATTTCGGTTACTCATAATATTTATCGCATTATTGCGTAGCTATTCTCGCGCGCGCCTCTCTTCTTTGATGCACGCACGTAAGACATGGAGGCGGAAGAAGAATAGTGAAAACCAAAAAAAGGGGAGATTGGGTGATATCTCCATATCTGCGTGGGTTCAAATCCCACCCCCGGCGCCACAGGTACACCCATGGTCTGCATCGCAAATCTCACTATTTGCGTTTCCTGAAGATCTTGACTCCTTCTTCCTTGAACTCTGTAACGTTTTCGTAGCCAGCTTCCACTAGGGCGCATGCGTCTTTGACGGTCTTGGCAACCTTTGAAACAAACTCGTCGTCCTCAGTCTTGATTAGCTGGGTGTAGCGCAAGGTGTTGTTGATGTTTCTGTGACCAAGCATTGTACCAAGCGCGTGCGCATTTCTTGTGCAAAGTCGTCCAATTTAATTGTTGGGTTGTCTGCTGGGGCTCCGGGACCTTAAGATTTGAGGAAGGCAAAAGAAAACCTGCTGCAAGAAACCCCGTACAACGCGCCACTCAACGTGGAGATCCCGCAAGCCCTCTCAGCCATTCCAACCTACAAGCGCAATATTGCTTTTTTATTTCAATCAGCGTATCCGCCTCTAATCAATAAAAAAGAAGGGGGTTGAAGGGTTTGCTATCGTTGCTTTCTGACTGTCCACAAGGTGTATAGGACGAGGAATGCAACTATCACGATTGCTATTATTATGGCTAGGTCTACTGCTGTGTAGGCGGGTGCTTCTGGGTATGCTGGCCACTCGGCTGAACCGTATTCTGGCGGTTCTGGGTAAGGCTCTGGTGCTTCTCCTACGCCCAAATAGGTTTGTGCGAAGGAGCTTCCGTACGATTCATCTCCAATAAACGTCGCCATGATAGTGTAGGTACCTGGAACTTCGGGAGTGAACATGAAGCCGAAGGTTCCGCTATACCCGTCAGTGGTGACATCGCCGATGTGGATAAAGTTGCCGTTCGGATCAAGGGTGTCTAAAGAAACTGGAACCCCAGTTACATCTATTGGAATCGGAAATTGCTTGTACACGTATAGCATCCACTCACTCATGTCTTCACCAGCGACGGCGGGAACTCCATTTGGGAAACGTGCGGTCAGAGCGTATTCTTTCGTGCCCGGAGACACGTCGGTCACCGTACCCTTTATTATTACGCTGCTTCCGTGTGGGATAACGTCATTTTGGATTGAGACTGTGGTGGCGCTTGGACCTTTACCTATGGCGTATACGCGTTGGTCGTAGGTGTCCATAGTTGCTATTATGCTGTCTCCGATAATTGCACGCCCTCCCCAGCGAGTTTGACGGAACATACCATCTACTCTCCATATTTCATCCCCGGTTGTTGCATTAAGGCAGATGAATGGCCCACCACGCGGTTTGGGATCAATGGCAGAGTGCTCCGTATGTCCCACGTAGATTTTTCCGTCAGTAATGAACACAGGTCTGAGCCACCAATTATTGGCCCACAAGACTTCCTGGTAGGGGTCGTATGCTTCGTAGGTCCACAGGAGTTCGCCTGTCTTGACATTGTAACAGTACACTATTCCGCTCACGCTTGCTGAGTAGAGCTTGCCGTAAGCGATGTCCCTAGCGTAGTCAGGCGTGTCATCCAACGCATCCAAATAGTGCTGCGGCTTACTTGGTCCCCATAGTTTTTTCCCATTTTCGAGGCTGAAGCCATAATGTTCTCTGGTATCTTTTACCCAGAATACGAAAACGCCATCTTCTAAACTCGCGGTGACATGCCTTATTTCCACATCGCCTGGCGGTGTCGTCCAAGTTGTATTGAAAAGTAACGTTCCTTTTGTCTCTGGTTTCGTGCTTATGCCCCAGAACGCGAGTTCAGGTGGTGCGACTCCGCCTGAGATCCCAATATTCGAACCGATTATTCTGTCTTCAAAAGTCCAGATGACGTCTCCCGGTAAGCCCTCTGGTATCGTCACGTTCCACTCATATCCTGCGCTCGCGTCAACGATTTTTCCCTCAGGCAACCACGTATAATAGAAGAAGCCAAACCCTGGGATATTGGGATCTGGCAGTCCGTACAGCGCTGGTATATTAGATGAGTTCCACTTAGTCATCCAACCGTTCTCCACGTCAACCGTGTATATGATGATTCCACCGTTTGGACCTCTTAGGCTATAACTTGCCCCGAACATCACGCCACGCGAAGGCACGTTCGTCATGGTATACACCCACTCGCCAGTTAGGGGGTCATACGCATTCCAAGTATCGCCAACAGTTTCCCACAAGTATGAGAAAGTGCCGTGCATGTTCAATGAACTCCAATACATTGTTTGACCAAACGCTACCATGGTGTTGTTTCTAACCCATAGCTCTTCTCCGGTATGTAGATCGACTGCAACAATCCCCTGCTGGGGATTCAGAGGTCCGAAGAAACTGGATGGAAATCTATTGTAATAGAGTACTCCTTCGATGATTACTGATGACTGCCATCTGCCTCTATATGCGTCTCCGCAGTCGTGCGCATGTTCTCCAGTTTCTCCTCCAGAGAGACCTCCTCTTATTAGCGGCTTTGCCCACAGTATGTGAGCAGTCTCTGGCCCATCGTTGTAAGGAGCGAACAGATTAGGACGTTCCTCAAACCAACTTCCTGAGACTGTTGACCATTCTCTAAGCTGCGCATCTATCGGTCGAGTCCAGTATTCGGTCGGGGATGCAAAGCCTGGATGATACTCCACTGGCTCCTTCTGTACAATAAGCTCAAGTATCTCGCTTTCACTGGCAAGATATGTTACCATACCGAAGAGGGAGGGGTTAAACGCTGGAACCTGGGTCCAATTGTAATTCTGTTCAGGGAAGTGCGTCTGCAGATAGTATGTGCCTTCTTGGTCAGGTTTGTATGTCACGCCTGTTCCGCCGGTCGAGTCTGTTCGGATATCCTCAATCGTTTCGGTTTGGTTGTCGGGTCTCTCGATTGTTACCCATAGACCCTCCCAGCCATCCGCTTCGATGAGTAGGTAATCTGTAATTCCGACATGAAGCAACACCGTTTGATTAACACCCACTGGGTTAGGAACAGCACCAATGTAGGCGAAAGTCTTTTTCGTCCTGTAAGGCTCCTGAGCAATAACAGGTTGCAAGCAGGTCACGAGTGCTAAAGACATAGTTAGCGTCAGAACAAAAGCGATTGCCATTATCTTGTTTTTGTTTGAGATCTTTTTCATTTTCTTTTTCCTTCCTCAATTTTTTGAGGCGAGTACAAAGTACATTGCTTCTGTTTAAGTGCTTTTCGATTGCAATACAAACATACATTTTTATACTTTAAAGCAGATATTTATCTCAAAAAAAAGCTTAATTGATGCGTTATTTTAAACCTTAAACATCCCACTCATCTGAAGTATGCATTGAAGAAATGTAGGGGCAATTAAGAAATGAACATATAATTCAAATTAGAGTTAAATTCTACGTGATATAAATGATATGCATGTTTAGTTTACCCTTCGGAGATCACTCAAAAACAAAAAAGGGGTAGTTTGCGCATGCATACCTATACGACACACGCGCGCAACGTTGCCCTAGAGTCTGTGACAGTCTGTAAGCTATCTTTCAAATGGCTGGAGATATCTCATTATGCTATCGGAAAGAGATTGGGCGAGTTCTAGAAATGCTTTTTCCAGCTCTGGTCTTGTCACCTTATACTTCAGATTTATCTGCACTATCTTTTTCACTTTCTCACTTCCTTTTTTATGCGCGCGCAT
>CAYFWY010000048.1:9037-12146 GCA_964346895.1 uncultured Candidatus Bathyarchaeia archaeon
CGCGCGCATGGAATGTTGAGTTGTCTACATAGAGCTTTGGTAAACACTAATTCATTTGAAAGAATTAATGAGTTCTGGATTAAGAGATGTCTGAGAAGAGGAGTGTTATGTCTGTAAGAGACGTGGTTACGTTTTCCCTAGGAAAGATGCTGTCGTTCCGGGATGGGACGCTGAAGGCTCTGCGACTCATGCGCGCTCTACGGAAGGAAACTTATAATTCCCTTCGTTAGTTTCAAAATACGCGCGATCTAGATTTAGCCAATATAGTGTACTAGTGGTGATTATCGTTAATTATTTTCGCGAGACAGGAGTCATTACTTTTTTAACAATAATCTTTGTTCCGCTTTTCACTCGTTCAAACAATTTCAGATTCTTGGTTACTTGGCCAACAATGTTGACGGGGCTGTAGGGTTGTGACATACCATAGAAAATACAAAAAGCGTTTCCCATGGGCCAATAGGCGATAGCGCCTTTTTCAACTGTTGGCTTAGCTTTTTCCTTTCCCATTTTCACAGGTATTTGAAAGTAAACTTCTTCTTTCCAGAGGGCTGCTCGCCCTTCTATTGGAAGCCTTTTAGCTATGGCGTCCACTGTTTTTGGAGCAAGATGGCGGATGAGTTCTCCTTCTGCTTCGCCGTTTCCTTCTATAGAAAGTTTTATGGGTATGCGTGATATACTCATTTTAAACACCCTACAATTCAAATTCACTACTTTTTGGAAACCGTCGTTTCAATATGTCTTCAAGGTTTGGTTTAGAGATCTCCTGAAGCTCATACTTAGCTCTTATTGCGGGTTTGTTCAGATGTAGCAATTGCCTCAAATCGATTGGAGTTCCTATTACTACTACGTCGCAAGGTGTTGCGTTAATTGTATCTTCCAGCTCTCCAATCTGTTCTTTAACGTAGCCCATAGCTGGAAGAAGGTTTCCCAAATGCGTGTGTTCTTTGAAGACTCTTTTTATCGAACCAACAGCGTAGGGACGTGGATCCACTATTTCGCTTGCTCCTAGCCTTTTTGCTGCAATGGTGCCCGCACCGTATGCCATGTTACCGTGAGTCAAAGTTGGCCCATCTTCCACAACTAGTACTCTTTTTCCTTTAGCAAGCTTTGGATTGTCAACAGTTATCGGTGACTCTGCTTCTACAACAATTGCGTTTGAGTTTGTTTTTGTAATGTTCTTTCGGACTGTTTCAACTTCCATGGGGTCAGCTGTGCCCACTTTGTTGATGACTACGACGTCAGCCATTCTTAGATTTGTTTCTCCTGGATGATAGGTTAGTTCGTGGCCTGCCCTATGAGGATCAACTACTACGATGTGTAAATCAGTTGAGAGGAAGGGTAGGTCGTTGTTGCCTCCATCCCAAACGATGATGTCTGCTTCCTTTTCTGCTTCTCTTAAAATTTTTTCGTAATCAACTCCAGCGTAAACCACTATTCCATTGCTAATGAGGGGTTCGTATTCTTCTCGCTCTTCGATGGTGCACTCGTATTTGTCCAAGTCTTCGTAGGAAGCAAATCTTTGCCACACCTGCTTACGCAAATCTCCGTAAGGCATTGGATGCCGCGCAACAACAACGTTAAACCTCATTTTCCTCAAAACTCCACAAACCCTTCTTGAAGTTTGGCTTTTTCCAGATCCTGTTCTAACCGCGCAGACCGAAACTACTGGAACCTTGGCTTTCAACATAGTGTTTGTCGGTCCCATGAGCCTGAAGTCAGCGCCATTAGCCAATACTATAGATGCCCTATGCATAACATATTCGTGGGAAACGTCACTGTATGCAAAGATTACTTGGTCCACTCGATGTTTTCTTATGAGTTCCGGTAACTTTTCTTCAGAGTGTATTGGTATGCCTTTTGGATAGTTAGGGCCAGTCAGTTCGAATGGATATTCCCGTTTTTCTATGCCAGGGATTTGTGTAGCGGTAAAAGCCACAACCTCATATTCGTCATGTTCTCTGAAGTAGACGTTGAAGTTGTGAAAATCCCTTCCAGCAGCCCCCATTATGATAACTCTAGTCTTTCTCTTCAAAGCTTCTCGCCCTCTGAGTAACCTAGATTCTAGGAATAACCGCTTAGTTATCGGCACTTAAATATTAATCCAAAAAAATCACTTTTACATCGAAATTAATGCCTTCATGATTGTATGCACGCTAGACAAAAACTAATCAAGTTTTTTCGTGAAAGGATTAGAAAAGCTTATATTTTAAGGTCGTTTCTAGTGTTCCGCAACAAAAAGAAGGTGTGAATGAGATTGTCTTCAGAATTAGCTGGAACACCCGTTCTCATACTCCGTGAAGGAGCATCTCGATCTCGAGGAAAGGAAGCTCAGCATGCCAACATAATGGCTGCTCGAATAGTTGCTGAGGCGGTAAAGAGTGCCCTTGGACCAAAGGGCATGGACAAAATGCTTGTGGACAGTTTCGGCGACGTAACCATAACCAGTGACGGTCGTACCGTTCTAGATGAAATGGATATTCAACATCCCGCTGCAAAAATGATGGTGGAGGTAGCCAAAACCCAAGACGATGAAGTTGGAGATGGGACCACCACCGCTGTTATCACAGCAGGAGAACTGCTTGGAAAGGCTGAGGACCTTGTGGAAAAAAATGTTCATCCAACCGTCATCATAGACGGGTACCGAAAAGCTGCCGACAAGGCTCTAGAAACCCTTGAAAAAATCGCCATCTCAATAGATGCAACCGACAGAACGT
Organism: uncultured Candidatus Bathyarchaeia archaeon; assembly: GCA_964346895.1. Taxonomy (GTDB): domain Archaea; phylum Thermoproteota; class Bathyarchaeia; order Bathyarchaeales; family Bathyarchaeaceae; genus CAYFWY01. The sequence continues at coordinate 11,752 of CAYFWY010000048.1, forward strand.
CTATAGAAAAAGTTGCGATGACCTCAATGGCAAGCAAGCTGGTGGCTGAAAGCAAAGAATACCTCGCCAAAATAGCCACTTCAGCGATTCTTCAAGTTGCCGAAAAAGCGGAAGATGGACTCAAAGTGGACATTGACGATGTTAAAGTAGAGAAGAAAGCCGGTGAGGCTCTGACCGATACAAAACTCATAAACGGTGTTGTCCTCGACAAGGAAGTGGTTCATTCGGGCATGCCAAAAAGGGTGGAAAAAGCCAAAATCGCTTTGATTGACTCTCCCATTGAAATCGAGAAAACAGAATTTGACGCTAAAATTAATATAGAAAGTCCAGAACAGATGGATGCCTTCCTAAAACAGGAAGAGAACATGATAAAAGAAATGGTGGAAAAACTCGCC
>CAYFWY010000049.1:0-12104 GCA_964346895.1 uncultured Candidatus Bathyarchaeia archaeon
AAACTGCTTGATGAAGTTAAAGCCAAACTAGATGATCTCATGGAATCTTCTAACAGATTGTTGGATGAAGCCGAAAGAAAGATGAATGAAGGCGGCCGTAAGACGTATCGCAGAGCTAAAGTCCAATACAAACTAGCTCGGAACATTTCAGAGATTATTGAACAAGTTACCATTCCCTATGAGCTTTCCCAAGAAAACCTTGATACATTTTGTGAAGAGCTGGAAAAGACCCTTACAAAGGTTGGCCGAGAGAGGGGAAGATGGTTTCCCGTCATTTCCCCATACTTCATAATGAACCGTCGAAGATTCGATGTCGCATTAAAAAGAGCCATGGATTCGCTTGAGGAAATGCGTTTCTTTTCGTCAGACAAGTATGCAAACGCCAAGACAGTAGAAGAGGCATTTTCTATAGTTACCAAGCTCTATGCCTCATTGGGTGAATTAAAAGCGTTTGAAAGCAATAAAAAAAGAGTAGAAGCGAGAGTAGCAGCTCTTAAAAAGAGAATCACAGATAATCATCAGAAAATTATAGCAATCCAAGACCAACGTGAGATAGTTGAGCTTTCTCAGATAAACGAAGAAATTGAGGGTCTTGAGAAGGAAGTGAAGCATAGTTTGCGCCATCTTCAGAAACCGTTTCTCAAGTTCCAAAGTCTAGTTCAAAGTTCACACTACAGTCTTTTTTTAGATGAAACAAGAAAACTTAGCGAATATTTAAGCAGCCCCTTCAAGGCTCTCGCAACCGAGGACGTAGGATATCCCGCGCTTAAAAAGATACTTCAGAAGATGAACGATGCGTTTGCTCAAAAGAAACTGAACCTTAAGAAAAGTCGCCTAAAGAAAGCGAGAGATCAAATAGATGCAATTCTCCACAAAGACACTTTATTCTCTCTACACCAAAGCTGTAAAGAAGCCTTTTCCAAAAAACAGCAACTTTCAATCTCCAGAGCAATAACAGAATCTCGAAGCGAACTAGTACAACTTCAAAAGAACCTGAGTAATTTAGAAAAACGGAAAGAACTTCTTGACTCTAGGGTTGCTCTCGTGGAGAAAAAAACCAAAGATACCCTAGGAAAAATTGAAGATAAGAAGAGAGAGCTAGAAAAAATTGTTTTGGAACTAACTGACAAGAAAGTCGAAATTTTATTGTAGAAAACGTTATATTTTCTTGTATCTGCGCGCGCGAACGGTTCTGTGAAGTGAAATGCCAGGATGCGTGTAGACGCTTGCTGCTTCTTTGGTTGTTGTTTTACCTCTGCATGCTCGTAGTTCTTTCTTTGACTTTTATTACTGTTTATAGGCTGACGCAAACTAACGCTATTCTTAATAGTCGTATGTGCACTAATACAGGAATGATCCAAGTTGACAGAGAAACAATTCACTAAAATTGGAATTTTCAAATGTGGGAACATCGGAACATCCCCACTTCTTGAGCTCCTTCTGGACGAGTTAGCCGACCGCAAAGACATCAAAGTCCGTACTGTGACCACTGGCTCGAAAATGGGCGCCGAAGACGTTGAAGAAGTATTACCAAAGATTTTTGAATTGAATCCAGACCTTATGATTCTAATATCGCCGAATACAGCATTACCTGGTCCAGCAAAGGTAAGGGAAAAAATATCGAGCATGGGATTACCAGGCGTAGTTCTGTCAGATGCTCCTGCAAAACGAGTAAAAGCGGAAATTGAAAACCAAGGCTTAGGTTACATAATAATCACAGGAGACCCACTTATTGGAGCAAGAAAGGAGTTCTTGGACCCCATAGAAATGGCAATTTTCAACTCTAACATTAATAAAGTGCTCGCTATAACAGGCGCCTACAGAATAATACAGCAAGAGATCGATAGAGTTATCTACGCGATCGAAGATGGACAAAAACCTGTCTTGCCAAGATTGATAATAGATATGAATGCCATCCTGGATCGATCGGATTTTAGCAATCCCTATGCAAAAGCAAAAGCTTTGGCCGCTTATTGGTTGGCTGAAAAAATCGCTGAGATAAACACTCAAGCTTGTTTCATCGAGAAGGATAGCCAGAAATACATTTTTCTCGTCACTTGCGCACACGAAATAGCTCAAGCAGCCGCTAGGCTAGCAGAGGAAGCGCGTGAAATCGAAAAATACAACGATAGCGTGGTAAGGAAGCCGCACTCAAAGTCCGGCAAGACCAAAACAAAAACCAAACTTAGGTTGCCACCTGTTTTTGATGAGGAATCTTAAGAACAAATATGTCTCCTAAAAAAGCATTAGTATACCACACATAACCACAACAAGATATTTCGACTAAGTAAATATTTTTGCGCAAGAGCAGCAAAATAAACGTAGAGTTAACTTTCAGGGTGAAATAGTGAAACGAGGCGCATAGGATACCCGCCTATTTGATTGAAAGACTTTTGTCGCATTTTGGAAGGATATTTTAAGTTAACTCACTATCTTTCCTATAGCTGAAAACTGGTGGAAAAATGGCTTCTTACATTGAAAGCCCTTTCAATCTAGCTGAACTGGCAAAGAAATCAAATATTGGGGAGTTTCTTCAACTTATCGAGAAAGTTATCCGGATATTGGTTACGGAAAATGAAAGGATTGGAAGTCTGCGAATAACCGGAAGGCTCATTGAAGCGCCACCTGTTGGAGAAGCAATTGTAGTGGGGGACATACATGGAGATTTGAAAAGTCTCGTGCGTATCTTGGAAGCCAGTAATTTTCTCGCTAAGGCGAAGAGAAGAAGAGATATTCTTCTAATTTTTCTTGGGGATTACGGAGACCGCGGTTCTTATTCTTGTGAGGTATATTACGTCGTTCTAACGCTTAAGGAGCTGTTTCCGGAGCGCATTATCTTGATGAGGGGAAACCATGAAGGCCCCGATGACCTCCTTGCCTCCCCTCACGATCTGCCATCTCATTTGGACAGAAAATTCGGCGAGAACGGCTCAGAGGGTTATTTAAAGCTCCGAGAGCTTTTCAACCTTCTATACACCGCTATGCTCATAGATGAGAGATACGTTTTGCTTCACGGTGGAGCTCCAAGTCAAGCTTCAACGGTAGATGACATTGCCTATGCTCTTGAGAAGCACCCATATGAATCTCATCTTGAGGAAATCTTGTGGAGTGATCCTTTGGAGAAGATAAAGGGAACCTACATGTCCCCTAGAGGCGCAGGAAGGCTCTTCGGTGAAGATGTTACAGATAGGCTTTTGAAAATGTTTGGGGTCAAAACGTTGATTCGGGGCCACGAGCCATGTGAAGAGGGATTTAAAACAAACCATGGTGGAAAGGTTCTAACAATATTCTCAAGAAGCGGCCCGCCTTACTACAATAACCACGGCGCGTACTTGTCTCTGGATTTATCCCGGAAATTGGAAAAGCCAAAACAACTTCTGCAAAGTATTTGTAAATTTTAGTTCGCGCTTCTTGGGAGCAGAAAATAATTAGTTCGGCTATATCATATCCTTTAGTCTGCAAGATCAATACGAGAGTGATACTGTTTGAAAATTGGAATCATGTCGAGAAACGAAAATGGATGGTGTTCCACTCAACTTCGAGGAGCTATGGAAAGAAAGAAAATAAAACCTGTATGCTTCAACTATCGACAGCTGGTTGCACGAGTCCAATACAAACCTGATGCTTCCGTAGGCGAAACTAACATTCTCAAAGACCTAAGTGCTCTAATTACGCGTCCGATTGGGCGAGGTTCTCTTGAAGAAATCATTTTTAGAATGGACCTTCTTCACAGACTTGAACGTTTGGGGATGCTGGTAATAAACCCACCTTTATCCATTGAACGTTCAGTAGACAAATACTGCGCCCTTGCCCTCTTGGAGGAGAATGGATTGCCAGTTCCGCGTACAGCGGTGACTGAAAGTCATGAAGAGGCTTTGAGATCTTTCCATGAGTTGGGTGAAGACGTAGTTGTGAAACCTTTGTTCGGATCGAGGGGAATTGGTACCACAAGAATCTCTGATTCAGATATAGCCGCAAGGGTGTTCAGAACCATTTCCTTTCATCATGGAGTCCTTTACCTACAAGAATTTATCCCCCACGGAGTTTCTGACATCCGTGCATTTGTTGTAGGCAATCGCGTAATAGCTTCTATGCACCGCATAGCCGAAAGTTGGAAAACCAACGTGAGCCTCGGCGCGAAACCTGTTTCAACCAAACTCAATAAAGAACTAGAAAACCTGGCTGTGAAAGCAGCAGAGGTTATTGGCTGCAAGGTGACTGGAGTGGACATCTTGGAGGGCCCGAAAGGACCAGTAGTGGTTGAGCTGAACAGTCAGCCGGGATGGAGAGGATTACAATCGGTCACCGAGATAAACATAGCTGACGAAATCATTGAATATATCATATCTGAATTGAAGGCCTAGGAGAATCTAAAATGCGAAAGATCCAAGTTTCAAGAATAGATGTTTCCTCTCAAACCCGCCAACAAAAAACAGACTTCATAGCAGAGGAAACACCGCTTCACATATTCCTAAATCAAACCCACTACGTAACAATCCTGTGCTCTCCCAAGCAATTGAAGGAACTGGCGATAGGACATCTTATTGCTGAAGGCATCTTAAAGTCAACAGATGAAATACAGGAAACACGCTTACAAAAGGATGGGAGATGCCTAGTGAGGTTAAAGCCTGGCATCGACCCTGAAAAACGAATCTCAATTTCACAGCCATTCACGCGTTTAATTGTCTCAGCATGTGGCTCCCCTGACTATTGGCCCCTTTCCAAACTCATTGATAGAATCGCCCTTACTAAGTTAAAATTGGGATTAACCATAGAAGCTAAAACAATATCAGGGTCCGTGAAACAGCTCAACATACTTGCTGAAAGTTTTAGGAGGACAGGTGGGGTTCACGTAGCAGCATTATACTCTACAAGCGGCGAGTTGGCATCCCTATCAGAAGATGTGGGACGCCACAACGCCGTGGACAAAGTCATCGGAGCTGGAGCAGCGAAAAAATTGAAGTTTGAAAACTTTTTTCTAGCCTTGAGCGGCCGACTCACAGGTGACATTGTGTTGAAGGCGGCTCGAACGAGAATCTCTATAATTGCCTCGATGGCTGCAGCCCTTAACTCTGGCGTGGAAGCCGCTCAACTGGCAGGAATAACCTTAATCGGTTTCGTTCGAGGGAAAAGGATGAATGTTTATACGTACCCTGAGAGGATTGTCTACGGTTTCCGGAACGCTTTGAATTAACAAACAGATTGTAGCATAGTTTGGGCGCGGTTGCTTTTGAAAAATTCGGCGGTGATTCTTGCTGGCGGCTTCTCTAGAAGGTTTGGCAAAGATAAAGGATTAATTGATTTATCTGGCAAACCTCTGATTCTTCATGTCGTCGATAGGATTTCTGATCTAGTCGAAGAAACGGTAGTAGTTGTTGGTTCAAACTTTCAAAGGGAAGAACACGAAAACCTTTTGGATAATAAAGCGAAGGTAGTTGTTGATAGGCATGAAACTCAAGGCCCTCTTGTAGGAGCCTTAACTGGTTTCGACAATACAAAAGGTGATTACTCCTTGCTGCTCCCATGCGATACCCCCTTCATTTCGAAAAAGATAGCCCAATTTCTTCTGGAAATATGTGTCAACAGAGGTGCAGTCATTCCTAGATGGCCGAATAGATATATCGAACCCCTTCAAGCAGTTTACCATACGAAATCCGCCTTGACTGCGGGGAAAAAGGCGTTGAAACAGGGAAAGCTGGATTTGCAGTCTATGATCGCTTGTTTAAGGGGAGTTCGTTACGTTTCAACTGTGGTTCTTAGAAAAATTGACCCGAAATTGTTGACTTTTTTCAACATCAACACACCGAAGGACCTGAAAAGAGCCGAATCTTTGCTAAAATAACTGCTTGGCTATATATAAACCAGTTCTCGACAGAAATTTCTGACATAATAAAATCTATTGTGAAGCTAACTTTCTTAAATATTTATACTAATCTGATTATTGTGTGGAAAAAATGAATTTTTCACGAGTATATTGACATCTCTATATCCATATTTCAATTCCAAGAATAAAAAGTAAACAGAATTTAGTTATAGAAATCGATGGAAAAGGGTAAATCTATTAGACCCTTTATGAAAAGTTTAGTTGATGGAGTGTTCAGCATGAATAAAGTTGAGGTGATAGCGATAACAGAGTTGCCTACTATAAAAGAGGGTGACGACCTCGCCAAGATGATCTGCGATTCAACGGAGAGGCAGGGAGTCCCTATTCGAAACGATGACATAATCGTGGTTACACACGTTGTTGTCTCTCGGGCAGAGGGAAATGTTGTAAATCTTGACGACGTGATTCCATCTGATTTTGCCAAGGCTATAGCTACGCGATTCAACAAGGATCCAAATCTTACTGAGGTTATTCTTCGAGAATCTAGAGGGATCGTCAGAATGGGTGACGGAAAACTAATTACGGAAACAAAGCATGGACTTGTTTGCGCCAACTCAGGTGTTGATCATTCCAACGTTCCTGGGGATAGGTTTGTAGCTCTCTTACCTAAGAACCCCGATCGCTCGGCGCAGAAGATCCGACGGGAGATAGGGAAACTAACCGGGAAGGATGTAGCAATCATAATTTCTGACACTCATGGGCGTCCGTTGCGGAAGGGTGAAATTAACATAGCCATAGGAGTAGCTGGCATCACTCCTATCCGAGATCGAAGAGGAGAAAAGGATTTGTTTGGGTACACCTTGAAAATTAAGAGGACAGCTATCGCCGATGAGTTATCCTCGGCCGCTGAACTAGTGATTGGGCAAGCAGATGAAGGAATTCCCGTCGCCATAATACGCGGATATTCTTATCCCCGGTCTGAGAAGGCAAAGGCAACTAACCTGATTAGATCTAGAGAACAGGATTTGTTTATATGAAACTCTTACAGATGAAAAAATATGAACGTTGAAAGAGATCTTTTAATCTCTATTCTTAAACTCACAAGAGGTTGGGCAGTTGCGGAGGAGCTTGTTGCAAGGGACGCGAATGTATCTGTTCAAGTTACTGATGACCTGTTAAAAAATTTTCGTGATCTCGAACTAATTAAATTGCAGGATAAGACGATCGAAGTATCTTCGAATCAACGCGCAAAAATCGCCATTCACGCCATCAATTCGGGAGCAGATTTTGAAAGGGTATGCAAAGTTATTGAATGGATTGAATTTGAAAACCTTGCAGCCACAGCTTTCGAAGCCAACAATTTTGTTGTCAAAAGGCGCTTCCGCTTCAAGTGGGCTCAAAGAAGATGGGAAATCGATGTCCTTGGCTGCAGCGAACCTCTCATCGTCTGCGTAGATTGTAAACATTGGAGTCGCCGTTGGCAAGGATCTGCAATAAGAAAAGCAGTTGAGGCGCAGACTTTGAGAACCAAAGTTATGGCGGAGGCCATAAACTCTCTACAGAAAAGAATAGGATTGATCCAATGGAGACAGGCAACTCTTATTCCAGTGATCTTGTCGCTGGTTCCAGGTTCTCTGAAATTCTACAATGAAGTACCAATTGTCCCTATTCTGCAAATCCAAAATTTCCTGAACGAGTTACCAGCCCACACCACTGACCTAACGCATTTCAGCGTATACTTCTAGACTGGGCTACCCAATTATTTCAACGCGCGTTCCTAAAGCTTGTCCAGACAAACCTCTCCTAAAACGTGCTCTCACAAAACCCCGTTTACCATGCCAAGCAACGATTTTTCCTCTGATCTTACGCTCTCCAGCTGGCCAAGCGATCTTTCTACCTATTAATCGCGCTGCCTCGCTTGAGGATTTAATATTAGGAAACTTTAGGATACACTCCTTGGGGCGCTGAGTCTTTGGACCCGTTCGATAGCTAACAACGAAACCGATGAGAGCGTCAGACATATTTTCCCAACCTGTAACCAAATCGCGTTAATAACTAATCTTGACGACTATTAAAGTAATTTTGTTCAGGTAAACTAAATAGAATGGATAGAACTAACAACGGATTTTTTCATAGCCTTCATGGCTGGATACAAACTGGACAAACAAAGAAGGCTTAGTGTCAAGATCAACAACCCTGCAACAGAGAAAAGAGTATGTTGAGAAACAACACCTTCGGGAATTAAAAACACAAATGTAACAAGTGAACCCACAGAAATTCCGATTGCCCCACTAATTAAAGTTATTAGTAGAGCCTGAACAAAAACGATTTTCATGATACTGCTAGGTTTGGCACCTAACGCTCTCATGACGCCGAATTCGCGTTGCTGACCTGTGATAGAGAGCATCAAATAGCTGAGGAGACAAAGGGTCGCCGTTGCTAACGAGAGGAGAGGTAAAAACATGACGAAAGACCAGATTTGATTGACAAAATTCACATGTTTTTCCAAGACTTTGTTAAGTTCAACTAGTTCCAAATTATTTCCGGATATCTCGTTTTCTATCTCGTCGAGAATCTGTGAACGCTCCGAGGGGTCAATCTTGAGGAAGAGAAGATTGTAGCCAGATTGCCCAAAAGCTGTGGATAACGCACTGAGGGGCGCGTATACCACCATTCCGTTGTTCAGAGGGTCCAGACATACTCCAGTTATGCTAAAAGTCATCTCGAATCCTTGCTCACGTATCTTGATCGATTGTTTTTGAGGTTTATCAAACATTTTTAAAGCTAAGGAGTCGCCGATAATCGTACCTTTATTGGAGTCTTCGTCAAAGATCTTTCCCATAGTTAGCCACTCATTTACGACGAAATCAGGTTTTATACCCAAAACAAGCGCTTCACCAGAACGGCTGTCACCTATGACAAGCGCTTCATTCGGATCATCGGGATTTGGAATTATTCCAGGAATCTCTAGAACCGAAGCCTCTAAAACGAGACGAGGATCAACTTTGCGAACACCAGAGATATCACTCAATCCAAGTAACAAAGACTCTGAGATATTAAAGAAATCTGGATCAAGATAGTCAATCGACCCCATTTCTTTTGGATCAAAAAATTGCGAAAGAAGATTAACGTAACGTTCAGTAAGGTTTGGGTGACCCAAAAGAACAACGTCTCCGCCGACAGCCCGTTCAACGTAGTTCACGGTGGTTTGGTTGGCAACTATTCCCCCAGCAATCGTGACTGTTGTTAAAGTTAAAACTACTGAAAGACAAATTATGGCCTGATTGGTCGCAGATTTCCTCCGAATCAGATTTCTATACGCCACCTTGAACGTGAAACCTAACTTTAAAGAAGCTGCCTTCCCGAGCTCAAAGGTTTTTCCAAGTGAATAAAGAGGTGATAATGCTTCAGCTGGCTTGATTTTAGCTGCTTTTGTTATGGGTAGCGCTCCAAAAATGTGGGAAACGAGAGTAAGGATGAGAAAGATGAGAAGAACTGCCCACAGGCTGAGGGCTTGTGAAATCGAGAAGCCCATAATGTTCAATAAGTTGATGGAAACGTAATAGGCGCCGATTCCTAAAATTGTTCCAGCTGTGCAACCTAGGAAAACAAGTATGGAGAGCTCGGTGATAAAGTAACCAAGAATAGACCCGCTTAAACAACCAGCTGCCTTCATTACTCCAATGTCTCTTACCCGTTCAGACATCGTTAGATAAACGAGAAAAGATGTTATGAACGCTCCTGCCAAGATGTTTAGAATGCCGACTATAAGAATGAAGCGTGAGAATATGTTGAAAAATCCAATGCTCAGTTGTCCGCCTATTGTCAGAAAGGCTATTTCAAAGCCTAAATTGCTTCCAAAAACGACTAGAAAAAGTGTTGCGGAGGTGCAAATTGTTAAGCCGAGGATTGTTAGACCTGTTTGAAATTTTCTTCGAGTTAAATCCTTTATGGGAAAAGAGATTTCACTCATCTGTTGCTATGATCCTCCCATCGTGCAGACACAAGGTACGATTTCCAAGTTCCAAAATTCCTTCGTCGTGAGTTGCAACGACGACAGTTTTTCCCTCCGTCTTCATTTTCTCTAGTATGGAGACAATTTCAAGGCCAGTTTTCACATCTAGGTTTCCCGTGGGTTCGTCCGCAAGGAGAAGAGGCGGATCGTTGGCTAGGGCTCGGGCAAAAGCAACTCGTTGTTGTTCTCCTCCACTGAGTTGAGCGGGAAAGTGATTAGCTCGATGAGTGAGACCAACCAACTTCAACAAGTCTTCTGAACGCGTTTCAATACGTTCCCTAGACCATCCAGCCAACTCTACAACAAAGGCAATGTTTTCGATGGCGGTGAGGGTTGAGATGAGGTTGTATGATTGAAAAACAAATCCAACATAGGCGCAACGGAAAGTTGCCAAAAAATTTTCATCGTATGTTCCAAGATCGTGCCCAAAAACTACCACCTTTCCACTTGTTGGTTTGTCAAGACCTCCAATAAGGTTCAAGAGAGTCGATTTTCCAGAGCCCGAAGGTCCATGAATAGAGACAAAATCGCCTTTCTCAACATCCAGATCAAGATTTTTCAGAGCCTCGATTATAAAGCTGCCGATTTGGTATTGCTTACATAGAGATGAGATGGCAACCACTTTTTCCTTCATTTCTTCCCACCTCGTTTTAGATCAAAATCTCCTTTATCCGTTTTTAAGATACGTTCTCGTTCAGCTATTTTGTCACTCTCCCAGTCTTTCCAGTTTACTTCCCGACATATCCATCGCCTACCGAAGTGGGCAGCTAGAACGGCGTGTTTGTTTTGATTGGGAAGGGGTATCATTTGGTCGAGAAAGCTGAACAGCTTTTCGATTTGTTTCTTTGGGAAATAGGCATAGTAGCCAGCAGTTTTCACTTCAAAGGCATAAACGTGCTCACCGCGTCTTGCCATAACATCCGGCAAGGGATTACGGCTAGGATTACTAACAGGCACTCGAACTGCCATGTATCCTTCTTTTTCAAGTTTCTTAACTAAAATTGATTCACTGTAAAATCCTCTCTTGCGCCATCTTTTAATACCCCTCGTGGCACGAGTTGTGTCCACCGTTGTCCCCCGAATATTCTAATTTAATATTAATTTTCATCAATAAGAGTCTAATCTTTGTCACTTTCGCTACTTCAAATATTCCGGAATCTATTTTGGAAAATATGTAAATGTAGTTTAGAATGTTATAAAGCAATATTAGTTTGCGCAAAAGGAACGTTTTACGCAAGTAATATCAAGCTTCCTAGTAGGTGCCAACATTGCCAAAGTACAAACATGGAAAGGTAACAGCACCCATAGACTTCCAAACTTTCAAAGACGCCATGGAGAATGGAAGGTTTGCTAGGAATAAGACGCTAAGTCACAAGTCCTTCCTAGCTTTCCTATATTGGTTTGGAGTGAGGAAAGCTGAGGCCCTGGAAAGAACGAAAAAAGATTTCATTATCAAAGATGGCCTGCTGATCGTTAACGCAACACCAAAGAAAGGAGGCGAAAGAGAACCTTTAGAAGTTCCGGTTGACTACCCATACGTAGACCTAATTATAAAAAACATTCAGCAAATGAGACGTGCCATGGGAAAAAAAGAGGGCAGAGTGTGGGATTTCTCTCCTCGCACAGCCATCAACATTGTGAAACGTGCCATGGGAGACCATTATTATCCGCATTTCTTCAGGCTGAACCGAGCGACACGGTTCTTGGAAGATCCGACAACAACGTTGCCTGAGATGAAGGCTTGGTTTGGCTGGAAGGCGGCGAAGACAGTGGATCCTTACATTGGATACAGCAGAAGACACATCCATAAACAGAGACAAAGGCTGAAGAAAGAATTGGAATGAGTTTTCAGCAAAAAATTAAGAAACCGTTGATGCTTTTGTATCCAAACATCCTGCTCACCTTTTTCTTCTGAGAAGTCGTTAGGGTTGGTGATGTTATTGAATTCAAGTAATACTAATATCACCAATACCACTAAAATGTATATAAATCATGTTAAATCTAGGGGAAAATGGATAGTTTTGTCTACGTTATTGATTGCATAAAGCACCACTCTCGTTATTAATGCCCGGAAAAAGCTTCTTTTATGGCCATAAACCTCGTCATCTGTGAGTATAAATCGGTTTGGAGATAGGTCAGCACCCTTTGTGATTTGTTTGTGGCAACGTCGTGCTAGAGACTATAACGAAAAGTGGATACAAAAGCATCAACGAGGTTCCGCTAGAGTTGATTCAGCGAAACTTTTTTCCAAGGCCAAAAGGTTTA
>CAYFWY010000050.1:0-12101 GCA_964346895.1 uncultured Candidatus Bathyarchaeia archaeon
AGGGCTCTGGCAAACGATCCGAAGGTTTTGTTAATGGATGAGCCATTCGCCTTTGTTGATGCTCAGACAAGGAATGTCCTACAAGGTGAACTGTTAAGGATATGGAAGGAAACCCGTAAGACGATAATGTTTGTCACACACAATCTAGATGAAGCAGTTTATCTTGCAGATAGGGTTATTGTCTTAACTTCTCCTCCCGCGAAGATAAAGCAGGTTCATGAAATCGGGTTAAAGAGACCGAGAGACAGAACAAGTAGGGAGTTTGCAGAGATCAGAAAAAAGATACTGAAAGAGGTGGTTGAAGAGGTTAAGCTACAATCCCCTTATGCCACTTAAGCAACTTTTTCTCAGCGAAAAATCTGAAGGAACGATCTATTAGGAGCGCTATCAATCCAAGTACGATCATGTAAACCAAAAGATTGTCCATCTGATGAAGAAAATAGAATTTTTGCCATATTCTGTAACCGAGTCCGCTTGTACTTACCCCGAAATATTCTGCGGCAACAACACACATCCAGCCGACACCCGTTCCTATCCTAATTCCAGTAGTCATAAATGGCAAAGCAGATGGAAAGGCAACGGCTTTAATCAAATCGCGATCCTTAGTGCAGCCCAAAACTTCAGCTGACTCCACCAGCACTTTTGGTACATTTCTAAATCCAGCATGGGTATTAATCAGTATGGGAAATACTGCTCCTATGAACACGATGAACCCCGCAGCATAGTGTGTAAGATGAAGCCACACTAGCGCAAAAGGAATCCAAGCGAGAGGAGGTATAGGACGCAGAATTTCAATTATTGGGTCGGCTATTCGATCCGCGATTCTGAACCAACCTGTGAGAGCTCCTGTTGGAATGCCAATACAAACCGCAATCGCCAATCCTATTCCTAGGTGAAAAAGGCTTGTTAGAATGTCTCCGAGCAGTATTCCACTTGATATTGATCTGGAAAAGGCTACAGCAACCGTAAGAAAACTGGGTAACAGAAATTCTTTCTTTATGACGAAGTCAGCAACGAACTCCCAGATTATTATACAAATACATAAAGATGCTATTTCCAATGCTCTGTCTTTGAGGAATGGAACGAATCTATTCGTTCTCTTAACCTTCCTCTACTATGTCATCATAGAAGCTTGTGTCAAAAACCTCTTCCTTCGTGAGCACTTGGTCGTATCTTGGTAGATTTAGATCGTGGATGACTTTTGCATATTCTAACGTGATGTCCATTCCAATGTGAGGATCAGTGACCCAGTATCCATCCCAAATTTCAAGTGAATATTGAACCTTTTCGACGTCCCAGCCGACTTTTCTCGCGTATATTTCGGCTGCTTCTTCGATATGAGCAATGTTGTACTCAGTGGCCTTTATATGGATTCTAATTATCTGCTCAACGAGCTCTGGATATTCTCTGATAAGTCTTCCACTCACCACCAAACAACAACAAGTATGGTTTTCCCACATCTCTCCGGAATCCACAACAACTCCACCACTTCCTTCTAACTCCACTATCGCAGGATTAGGATGTGGGAGGAATACTCCATCTATTGCTCCAGCGCCAATTGCAGTGATAGCCTCTTGAGCTGACATCCCTGTGATTTCCAAATCGTTATCTGGATCTAAACCGTTATCAATAAGCCACTTCTTCAGAACGGTATCCTGAATTGAGCCTGGGGGAAAAGTTGCTATCTTTAGTCCTTTCAGGTCGTTTGAGCCATTGTAATTGATGTCCGATCTAAGAACAAGAGCAGATCCTTGAATCTGCGCGTTCGCAACGATCTTCCCATCAAGCCCCTCATACAAAGCAGTAATGGGCGGAGTAGCACCTACATATGCTATATCTAGGTCTCCAGCAAGCATCGCTTGCATCTCAGGTGGACCAGACGGAAACTCGTAATCTGTGACTTTTTCCACTCCAAATTCTGCCAGATCCTCCTCCCACCATCCCTTTTCCATAGCCGTCATATGCGCAATTTGGTGAGTGCTGGGCTGGTAACCGATTCTTAAATGCGTTAAGCCCTTCTCTCTGGGTAGAAGAAAGTACCAAACGAGAAAGACTGAAGTTATAATCAAAGCTACTAATATGAGAATCAGTAACGCCTTCTTGTACGTCAATTCCTCACCAGCTATTGATTTCCAATTACATACATGTAACTTAGAAATGTCGTATTAAATGTTTACTAAAACTTGCAGAGTGGGTTGTGCGCAAGCATGCTTTAATGCTTTGCATACATCGACAAACTTTAATCCGATTTTATTCTAATAAACTCCAAAAAGAATTAACAAGAGCGGTGAAGGTTATACCTTACTATGGAAGGAGTTCTTTGAAAAAGGAAAAAGATCATGTTCTCAAGAAGACCGAACAAGCTGTATTAGGCCTAGCGGAAAAATATGAGCTTAGAATCTTAAGCATAGTTTTATATGGTTCGAGAGCTCGCGGAGACTATTCATTTGATAGTGATTATGACCTCTTTATTCTTTTCGACAACGACACCTCTCTTCTACATTTCACACAGTTCATCTCAGAATTGAGAATTTCGCTTTACCGATTCGGGAATATCAAAATATACTCTAATGCTGTGGAAAACTTCAGAAAAATCATGGTTAATAATCCGTTTCTCGGCTCTTTTTGTTACATAATTGTGACAGAGGGCGTTCCTTTATATGATCCGAAAGGCGTCTTTAAAGAACTACAAAAGGAAGTAGAGAACTTAACTGCCAGAGAGAAAAGGAGTTACCTTAAAAAATGCTTAGAAATGAGCAAAACCTTAGGTTCTCCTAGGTGGATTAGTTACTGGAGAAAAAAAATGGAGACTCTCAAGTAAGCAGAATATCTCGCGCGCGCGCGCATCATGGAGGAAAAGCTTCTTTCTTAGAGCGTTTTCCAACCGATTCAAGCGCTTTCCAATAGCTCCATCCTAAGAGGTATGCTATACGGTTAATAAATCGCAAAAATGGAATGATGAAAAAAGAGAGTTTGGTTCCGCTGTTTCGGGCAAGTTCTATGTCAAGTGGAATAGATCTGAAAACATTGAACAATAACAGAACTAGAAAGAACAGAAACATTCTTCCATCAATTAAAATAAAAAGCGGTGAGACTAGAAAAAGGAAAGTTAAAACAAAGCAGACCTTTATTCCTCTGGTAAAAGCTTCTCTGTGTCTTTCCGTTAATTGAGCGAAACCCATCCCCCACCGAAAGCGTTGCATAAAAAAATCTAAGACAGAACCAGGTTTCAATGTTTTTGCGCCAACCTTCCTCCTCATAACACACTTGAAACCCGACTTTTTCACCCTTAGAAAGAGTTCGGCGTCTTCTCCTCTCTCCATTTTTTCATCGAATCCTCTCATTTTTTCTATAACCTCTTTTCTGTAGGCTACGTTGGCTCCAAAAGGCCATTTCCTTTCTATCTCGTTTTGCATCAATTCGATGGTCTTTGCTAGGATGTTGTAGTTATTCAAAGCTCTCAGTTCACCCCCAACGCAATCAGCGCCAGTCTCGATAAATAAAGTCAACAATTCTGATAACATGTTTCGCTCGAGTGTGCAATCACCATCTAAGAATAACAGAATGTTGCTTGTTGCGTTTTTCGCTCCAAGATTTTTTGCGCCAGAGATTCCTCTATGATCCGTTCTAATTATTTTCACTTTAGGATCGCTACGAAACTGGTCAATGAACCCATATGATCCATCCGTCGATCCGTCATCAATCACTATTAACTCGTAGTCTTGGAGGTTTTGGTTAAGGATAGATTCTATACAATCGGCTATTATCTCTTTTTTGTTGTAGCAGGTTACGATGATGGAAATTAAGGGTTTATGCGTCAACTGAGGCCACTTCTTGTTGAGAACGATTCATGAGAACGGATTATTCATAAAGCCAAAAAAATTGGCTATCAATTGACACTGCTAGTCTAAGATCGATTGTAATTAATTATGACTCTGGCGTCTACTACAGTCAATCCTTTCTCATACAAGATGATTGGGTTCATGTCCAGTTCCATGATTTCAGGTAGATCCATCACCATCTTTGAGGTTTTTTCCATTACATCAGCAACTGAAATAATATCCACAGAAGGAGCACCACGGATTCCCTCGAGAATGGGATACCCTTTAATTTCCTTCATCATACTTATAGCTTCCTTTTTACTTATTGGAGGTAATCTAAATGAGACGTCCTTAAGAACCTCTACAAATATGCCCCCAAGCCCAAACACTATGATTGGCCCGAATTGTGGATCCCTATTTACGCCTATTATGACCTCTCGCCCTGGTGGAGCTAAGTTTTGAACAAGTAGCCCCTTAATCTTAGCCTCCGGCTTATTCTGCTTAACCTTATTGATAACTTCGTTAAACGCTTTCTTAACTTCTTCCTCGTCTTTGAGATCAAGTTTAACTCCTCTTACCTCTGTCTTGTGGGTTATGTCGTGCGAATGAATCTTAAGAACCACTGGGAAGCCAATCTTTGAGGCGATGGTGGCGGCATTTTCGGCGCTGGTTGCTAATCTGTCCATTGTTGTAGGAATGCTATACGCGCGTAAGATCTCCTTCGACTCGTACTCTGTCAAGATAGCGCGACCATCGTTTTTAGCTATCTCCAGAACCTCTTGAGCCTTCATTTTTTTACTCACTTCTTCTCTTTCCTTGAACTCTATTTCGGATAACGTAAGGTTAAAAAAGGTTCTCTTTTAAAAGTAACTGCAAGGTGGAAAAATGGGAATTTATACCCAAGAAGATAAGTTGATGACATTGTCTGAGGCTATGAAGCTGGTTAAGGATGGAGACAAGGTTGCCTTCGGAGGAGGTTTAATCCTCAGAGAGCCTATCGCAGCAATCTATGAGCTTATTCGACAGAAAAGAAAGAAATTGCACTTGATTGGAACCGCACATGGCTTTGACGTTGACCTAGCTTCTGGAGGAGGAATCGTCGGAATCGAACAACACACATATGTCGCCTATGAATTTGTTTATCGCGGAGGCTGCCCGAACTTTCGCAGAACTATACAAGAAGGCATCGTTGAGGATAAGGAGGATGGATGTTACGCTATGATCCAGGGATTGAGGGCAGCCGCTTATGGAATACCGTTCTATCCATCTACAGCCTATTTTGGCACCGATGTGATTAAATATCATCCAGAATACAAAGAGTTCGATTGTCCAGTAACAGGAAGAAAACTGGTTGCAATCCCACCAATAAAACCAGACGTTGCGATTCTACATGTTTACAAAGCCGACAGACATGGAAACGCAGCTGTTGGGGCTCCTCTTGTTGCTGACATACTTATGGCAAGGGCTGCCGACAAACTTATCGTAACCACGGAAGAATTAGTTTCTGAAGATTGGTTCGCGGAAAGGCAGGGGGCGACAATACCCTACTACGAGACTACTGCTGTCGTACATGTTCCATTTGGGGCACATCCAACCTGTTGTTACCTGTATTACACTTATGACAAAGATTTTCTGGACGAGTATATAGAATATGCACGCAAGGGATCGGAAGAAATGGAGAACTGGCTAAACAAATACGTCTATGACGTTTCCAGAGACGAGTACTTGAAAAGGATAGGCGGTGAGAAAAAGCTTCAGAAACTCAAAGACTGGAAAAAGAGACTCTTCGAAGCTAGAGAATATAAAAAGCAACTTGAAGCAAAGTGGGAGATTTAAAAATGAAGATAACCGATTACACAATTGATGAGCTTATGGCCGTTTCCATAGCCCGCACTATAAAGGATGGAGATTTGGTATTTCATGGCGTGGCTTCTCCTTTACCTATGACTGCATTGTCCGTTGCTAAACTGACTCATGCTCCGCACATGGTGTACTTTGGTGGAGTCGGAGGAGGGGTTGATCCGAGACCGCCCTTCTTACCTGAGTCAACAAATGACATATGGTTACAGTGGGGTTCTATTCGAATCGAAACAATAGATAGGGTGTTCGACCATTTTGCTAGGGGAGAGATAAGCGTAATGTTCTTCAGTGGAGGACAGTTTGACAAATATGGCAACATTAACAACTCGCTTATCGGTGATTGGAGACGCCCAAAAGTGAAATTTCCAGGAGGAGCAGGTGCATGCAATTTAGCCTCCCTCGTGAGAATTGTCGGATGGACAACCCGACACAAAAGTTTCGTACACCCGAGAACTGGAAAGAAGATTTACACATTTGTTGATAAAGTTGACTTTAGAACAACTCCAGGCTTTCTAGATGGCCCTGGAGAGAGGGAACGCGCAAATTGTATGCCGAATACAGGACCAGTGAAGACCATTACGGATCTCGGAGTCTTTGGCTTTGATGAAGAGACAAAGATAATGAAAGTTGAGTCATTACATCCAGACGTAACGATTGAAGACATCTTAGAGCACACAGAATTCAAACCAATAATTCCCGACGAAATCTTAGTTACCGAGCCGCCGACAAAGGAGCAGGTTCGGTTAATGCGAGTGGAGATCGATCCGTATAGAATTCGAGCACTTGAGTTCAGAGGCGGAGCTGAGGAGTGCGATAAAAGAAGATTCAAGTTCTAACTTCCTCATTTTTTGTATATAATAATATAATGCATGATTCCATTACGTCAATCCATTCTTTTTGCTAATCCTAATACTTAATCGGTGTTTTGGGAGCTCGCACGGTCAAAAAGAGTTGAGCTTAGGTAGGTTGGATACCTTGGCTCTTCAAGTAATTAGCGTACTGCCACATCGCACCAGCTGTTCTCGCTGTTCTTTCAGGCCATTCATAGTAGGGTATGTGTGCCTCTTCGAGGATCTTTTGGTTTCTTTCCGCTTCTTTAAGGGAGACCCAGCAGGCTATGATGGGTTTCTTAATCCCTCTATTCTGTTGGCACTCCACTGCCGCATCCCTCACTGCTTGCACAACCTCGGGCATTGCAGCAGCTCTCCCTAGGATGATCGGCATTATGATGTCTATTTGTGGGCTTTCGAAGAGTTCAACATTGCACTTGTAATAGAGTTCCGCGAATTTTGGCCAATCAGGGGTGAAGTCTATAGGGTTTCTTGCACTAGCGAAGGGCAGTAACCAAGGTTTTATCTTTGCCTGTAGTTCAGCAGTAAGCTCTGGAACGTTAAGTCCGTTTTCGTAACATAGATCTGTTAGTTCGACTGCAGTGCCCCCTGAATTTGAGGTGATTCCGACAAAGTTTCCTTTAGGAAGAGGTTGCCAGTCAAATGCTTCTATGAAATCGATTAGGTCGAGGCCGGTTCGAGCTAAAATGACTCCAGCCTGTTTAAAAGCGGTTTTATAAGCTTGGAAGGAACCAGCTAAGGCTCCAGTATGCGAAGTTGCCGCTCGTATGCCAACAGTAGTCCTTCCCGTCTTGGTGGAAACCACTGGCTTTTTCTTAGTCACTTCTCTGGCTGCATCGAAAAACTCTCGTCCTCGGTCGATGGATTCAACGAATAAGGCTATGACCTTAGTTTCGAGATCCTCTCCAAAGTATCGAAGAGCGTCCACATCATCGACGTCGCATTTATTCCCGTATGCGACCACCTTGGCAAATCTTATAGCCCGATCAACAGCACTGCTGAATATGGCCATGCCATAGGCGCCGCTCTGAGTAGCAAATGATATGTTACCTCCTTTAGGGGGGGTTCCTATCCCCAATGAGCAGTTAAGGCCTGTATTGCAGTTGTATATTCCGAAGCAGTTGGGTCCAATAACCCGAATGCCTGCCTTCTTTGCGATTTTAGCTACTTCTTTTTCAAGTTTTGCGCCTTCTGGTCCAGTTTCCTTGAAACCCGCTGTGATGACTACGGCGGCTCTAACCCCTTTTTCTGCGCAGTCGCGCATGACGGCTGGAACAATTATTGGAGGGACGACAATGACAGCGAGATCAATGTTCTCAGGGACATCCTTCACGCTTGGATAGGCTTTATATCCCTGTACATCGGTTTCTTTGGGATGTATGGGATAGATCTTTCCCTTCCAACCGCCGCTAATGACATTGTGCACGTAAAGCCAACCTAGTTTTCCCTTTTTGTTTGACGCACCAACAACCGCAACAGACTTGGGATTAAAAACGTAGTCAAGTTTCCTATAGTTGTGTTCCAACTTATAATCACCACTTATGTTTGGCTATTCTTGTTCTTTCCCATTAAAAAATTTCTCGGCCCGGCAACTGCTTTCTAAGGATTTGTTAAGTGCCTCTGATAAAATATGTAACCATCTTAGGTTTATGGGCATCCATCTTGTTTTGATCTTCCTAGCGTCCAGTCGAGTTGGCTCAATATGGTTATAATTAGAAAAGCTGGGCTTCTTGAGTGGCTGAGCAGCACCCGCATCGAACACAACCTGCTTTGTTCTCACTGAGGTTTACGTCATAAGTCTTCAGAATCCCACCTATACGACTATACAATGAAAACATTCGATCCAAGTTTGGAGGTTGTTCGTTCTCAAATTTTGTGCTGGCTATTGGCCTAAGAGGTACCAAGTAGGGGATGACACCTATCCTAGCTAATTCTTCGGCGCCAATTAATATGCTTTCATCACTTTCTCCTATACCCGCTATTATGAAGGAACTTACCTGGTTCTCTCCAAAAAGCTCAACAGACTCTTTCCATGTTTCAAAATACTTTTCTAACTTGGTTCCAGCCTTTCCAGGACACACTTCTTCAAGAACTCTTCGATCAAAAGATTCTACGTGAATGCCAACAGTATCTACCCCTGCATCAACCAACAACTCCAGGTACCGGTTCTTTTCAGGCGGCTCAATTTGGACATGAATCGGAATATTCCGATGATTTTTCACTTCTTTAGCGACCTCAGCTAAAAGTTTTGATCCATGATCAGACGACGCCGTTGTCCCTGTTGTAAGCGTAATATGGTTGCAGACTCCCTCCTCAACAGCAGCTTCAACAACCTCATTGAACTGCTTAGGCTTTTTCAACTCAATCGTCGATCCTGATTCCAACGATAATTCTATTCCGCAGAATTTACATCCTTTGCCTAGATTCCAATAGGAGCATCTTTGGTAAACGGTTGTTGCCAAGCAGTCTCTCCCATGGAGAAGTGCAACCTTCCACATAGGAATTCCGTCCGAAGTTTTTCTAGAGTAATAGTTTGGGCTGGGAACAACTTCTACGGGCACTTTTTCAGCGTATTCTTCGGTTATTCTTGATAGAAAATACTTGCCATCCTTTTCACCAAGTTCCCATGAAGACCTTTCAGTAAAGTTACCCCATAAAGCTGTGTTTACTTTCAGACCGCCGGGTAAAATGATATATCTTCCTCCAGCTGGACCTGCTCCAGCTTTTCTTCCCCTGTTAATATCAGCACTTAGTTTAGCCCCATTGCACAGCAGCTCAATCTTGAGTCTAAACAAATCGACCTTCGATAGACCGCATTGGTTCATATTGCTAATCCTCAATTTTTCTTTCATACAGATTGACGAGCATCCCGGGTATCTGTTCATACTCTTTTATTTTTGTGAACCCAAATTTTTTCACAAGTTTTACGCTTGCAACCTGACTTTGCAAAATGTTAACGCGCGCTTTCTTACATCCGATTTCTTCAACGGATTTTACGAAGTGCTCATACATAGCCCCCGCCAGTCCGCATCTTCTGTAGGCCGGGTGTACCGATTGATGCTCCCCAAAAAATACCTCTCCAGCTACGCTTGCTTTGTAAAATCCGAGAAGCTTTCCATTAATCATAACTCCGAAATAGTAGAAGCCCGCGTTCATCTCATCAATGATTTGTTTCTGATCTATCATCCTAGCATCTCTCCACTTTTTAGGATATTCAGTAGCTCCTAGCCACACCTCTCTAAGCAACCACTCTACTTCAGCTGCATCGCTTTCGGATAATCTCGTCACTTTAAGCTCGCCGCGTTTCTTCAATTTTCAACCTCGACGAACAACAATCAGTTTGTTTTTAACGTTATGTCTAGTCAATTTTCCAACTTGCACCCATGGATGAGATTGTTACTATTTCACCATAAAATAGTTTTTAACGTGCGGAAATCGTTCCAGTTCCTTATGTGGCAGGTAAACGGCCTTAAGAAATTCATCTTGAAATGATGGGTCAGCTGCCTGTTCGAAGTATTTTACCCTTTTTGAAATTATCTCCGCTGTCTGTCTGGTTTTCTTTGATACCAGTGCTAATCTAGCTCCAGAACCAGCAGCGTTTCCGACGAACCTAATTCTCTCCAATGGCACATCTGGGTACATTCCTATAATTAGTGCATTTTCTGGGTCGATATAGTTGCCGAAGGCACCGGCTATAAAAACTCGTTTGATGTCTTCACTTGTTATTCCAAGTTTCTTCATCAAAATTGTTGCTCCAGTGTACATGGCTGCCTTTGCGAGTTGCAACTCTCGAATATCCGTTTGCCTAATGACTATATCCTTCCCTATTTTTGTTTCTTCACTCCAAGCCAACACAAGTTCATAGATTTTATCTTCTCCTCTTCTTATACGTGGATTAACCAAACTTGAGTCGAACGTGCCCTCAGTGTTGATGACACCTGCTTTAAGCATTTCAGCCACTATGTCCACCAAAGCCGAACCGCAGATACCTACCGGTTTTACGTCACCAATCGTCTTATAGTGCACTTTTAGCGTTTCAGAATCTATTTTCACTCTTTCAATGGCGCCTTTTGATGCGCGCATCCCATGCCTAATGTGAGCACCTTCAAACGCTGGACCTGATGCACATGAGCACGCCACGAGGTCATCTTTGTTTCCTATCACAATTTCTGTGTTTGTCCCAATGTCAATCATGAAGCACAGTTCATCAGACTTGTGCATCTCTGTCGACAGGATACATCCCACACAGTCAGCTCCAACGAAGCCTGCTATGACTGGTAAAATGTGAACATTAGCGTTAGGATTTATGTTTAAACCTAGTGTTGAGGCCTTCACATCGACTGGCCCACGGACCACCGGCGTAAAAGGAGAGAGTGCAAGAAATCTTGTTTCGAGCTTCAAAAAAAGATGATGCATAGCTGCGTTTCCGACCACCGCCATCTCGTAAATGTTTTCTCGTTTCACGTTAGCCTGTTTGAGAAACTCCTCTAAAGTGTCATTTATTTTCTGAACTATCGCTTCTTGAAGGCTCTTTAAAGCTAGGGGACTACTCATAGCATAGGTGATTCTACTCATTACGTCTTCACTCCACCGAATCTGTGGATTCATAAAAGCCAAAACATGCACCACACGCCCCGTGTTCAGGTCAACAAGGTACTCCGCAACTTTTGTCGTGCCAATATCGATGGCGATGCCATAGTTATCATCTGTCGTTATACCGGGTTCTACGCAGACCACTTTCTCACCATTCCACAGAACCACAGTAACAATCCAGTTTCCTTCTCTTATCGCATGTGGGACCCTTTCTAAGGACGTATAGTCCAGCTCGACATGACCTAACTTATTTTGATTCTTTAGAGTTTCAAGTAACCGATCTACGTCAGACCTTGGGTCGTCTAATGATGAATTAGGCAACTCGGCAACGAACTTCTTAATCAATGGTTCAAAATCAACTTCTGTTTGGATGCCGTGGATTTGAAGGGTCTGTCTCCCCATTCTAGTTTCTTCCGGGACGATTACCGTCAAATTGTCTCTAATAACTGTGCTACAAGCGGTTCGGTAACCCTTTTTGATCTCCTCTGTTGTCAGCCATTTTCTGTCTTTGTCACTCGGCTTACAAAATTGGCTTCTCCCTCCCTTCAATACAACTATGCATTTTCCACATCGCCCTACACCACCGCAAAGAGAGGTTATGTCAACGCCAAGAGACTTCGCCGCCTCTAGAATCGTTTTTCCAGCTTCCACCTCAGCTCTTTTTCCTTCAGGCGCAAAGGTGATCCAAACCCTATCAGCCATGCAAACACCCGGCAATTTGGAATACAATAAGGAACAAAGACAATTAAGCATAAAGATTTAAGTGTTGCCACTTTCGCGCATGGCTTGCGCGCGCATTAAAATTGGGTTAACCCCTCTTCCAGATAATTGTATGGAGAAATTGCGGACTGTAATGTGTGTTCCCGATGAGTTTCGGGAAAATGTCTATCCCAACCTTCCTAATTGATTCTTAATGTGGTTATGATGGAATCGATTCAGGTAGAAAAGTCATGCAATGGGTGTGAACCTGGTCAGT
>CAYFWY010000051.1:0-12075 GCA_964346895.1 uncultured Candidatus Bathyarchaeia archaeon
ACAGAGCAAAGGAAAACTGGGGCGTACAATACATTAGAGGACGCCCTGGTGAGATCGTAGAGGACCAGAGGACAAAGGATCTCTTAGTCTTTTGTGAACACACTGTGAGCAGAGAAGTAGAAGGGCTAAAAGTAGATATGGTGGTGCTCTGCCCGGCTTTCATTCCCTCGGAGACTAACAGGAAGTTAAGCGAGATCCTCGGAGCAAAGCTTGATGAATACTATTTCTTCAAAGCCAAAGACTCCTTGTTGGCGCCAGTCGACACAAATGTTTCAGGCGTTTTCACATGCGGATGTTGTCAAGGTCCCAAAGACATTCCAGAATCCGTTGCGCAGGCCAGTGCAGCAGCCGCTAGAGCCGCTGAAGTAATAGCGTTAACGGCTCGCAAGGAGGCCTAACAAAATGGAGCACAGGAGCGACGAGAAACCAAAAATTGGTGTTTTCATTTGCCACTGCGGCGTCAACATAGGCGGCGTGGTCAAAGTACCAGAAGTCGTCGAATACGCCAAAACGCTACCCAATGTAGCTTATGCGGAAGAAAACCTCTACACATGCGCTTCAGAAGGATTGGACAAGATCAAGGTGGCAGTACAGGAACATAATCTTGATAGGGTCATTGTAGCCTCTTGCACACCTAGAACCCATGAGCCATTGTTTAGAGCCACATGCGAGGAGGCTGGCGTAAACAAGTACCTCTTTGAGATGGCAAACATTCGAGAACATTGTTCCTGGGTTCACTCGCATGAACCGGAAAGGGCAACGGAAAAAGCAAAAGATATAGTAAGAATGGCGGTGGCAAAGGCTAGTTTACTCCAACCGCAAGAGGAGACGGAAATAGACGTAACTCCCTCAGCCTTAGTTATCGGAGGTGGAGCCGCAGGGATGACGGGTGCCCTCTGCCTAGCGAATCAAGGTTTTAAGGTTTACATAGTCGAAAAAGAACCTGAAATGGGTGGAATGCTTAGATACCTACACAAGTTGTACCCAACCATGCAAAATGCCTCCGAAGTCGTAAATCAACTTGTCAACGCGGTAAAGTCGAATAAGGATATAGAAATATTAACATCATCTGTCGTGAAGGAAGTCAAAGGTTTCATTGGAAACTTTGAAGTCACAGTTCAGAAAGGAAACGGAAAGATCGCTAACCTCGGAATAGGAACAATCATTGTAGCTACAGGAGCCGCAAATCTTGAGCCCGTTGGCATGTATGGATACAAAGAATACGACAACGTGATAACTCAACTTCAGCTCGAACAGCTTCTTAAGAGTGGGCGATTACAAAATCCGGAAAATGTAATCATGATTCAATGCGCAGGAGCTAAACAAGAGGGCAGAAGTTACTGCTCCAGAATATGCTGCATGACTGCACTGAAAAACTCTAAGCTCATCAAAGAGTTGTATCCAGACGCGGATATTAGTATCCTTTACCAAGACCTCCAAACCTACGGGGAAGAATATGAAGAGTATTATAGGGACGTTCAAAAGAAAGGCGCGAAATTCATCAAATATCTCTCAGAAAAGCCCCCAGAAATTTCTCCCGGACAAAATGGAAAACTAAATGTTAACGTCTATCACTCACTTATTGGTGAACAAGTTAAAATCGGGGCCGACCTGGTTGTATTGTCGACGCCTCTGATTCAGCACGAGGACGCGAAGGAACTATCGCAAAAACTTAAGGTACCTCTTGGACCAAACAGATTCTTCCTTGAAGCCCACGTGAAGCTAAGGCCCATAGACTTCGCCACAGACGGCATCTATGTGTGCGGCTGCGCCCACTGGCCCGCCGATGTCGGCGAGAGCGTTTCACAGGCGTATGGTGCGGCCTCTAGAGCATCCATTCCAATGGCTGTTAAGAGGCTACGCACTGAGGCAATAACCTCAGTGGTTGACGAGGATGAATGCTCAGGCTGCGGCTTGTGTGAGCTGACTTGCCCCTTCATGGCAATACGGGTCGAAGAAACCGAGAAGGGAAGGAAAGCCAAGGTGATACCCGCCTCCTGTAAAGGTTGCGGGGCGTGTGGGGCTGGCTGCCCACAGAAGGCGATCACTATGCAACACTTCACAGATGAGCAGCTACTCGCACAAGTAATCTCCCTAGCTGAGGTGATACCTTGACTCTTCAAAAGAATTTCGAACCAGACATCCTCGGATTCCTCTGCAATTGGTGTTCCTACGCCGGTGCAGACCTGGCGGGAGTCAGCCGCTTCCAATATCCGCCAAATGTTAGGATTATCAGAGTGATGTGCTCAGCAAGAGTTGACCCAACCATAATTCTTGAAGCCTTCACCCAAGGACTAGACGGCGTTATGGTTTTGGGATGCCATCTCGGCGACTGCCACTACATAACCGGAAACTACTACACAGAAAGGAGAATGAAAACGACCAAAAATGTCCTGAAGAACGTAGGGTTGTCCCCTGAGCGACTGCTGATCGACTGGGTGTCCGCGTCCGAGGGTGAACGTTTTGCCGCTCTTGTGAAGGATTTCACGGAAAGAATAAGGAAATTGGGTTCGCTTGGCAACGAGGCAGATCTCGAGCCACAGCAGTTGAGGACGCGCTTGGTTGCAGCCAAGGAAACTCTCATCCAAGATAAAGTCAGGTGGCTCGTGGGCAGGGAAAGGGATCTTGTAGAAGACAAAAACGTCTTTGAAGAGAAAATCTCTCAAGAAGAGTTCGATCAACTGATTTTGCAGACCATTGAAAAAGAATTTGAGAAGAGAAGAATTCTCCTCGCTTTAGGAGATGACGCTCTATCTATCAGAGAAATAGCTCAAAAAATAGGAACTTCTCCGAGGGAGGTACTTAGGAAAATGGTGACTCTTGAACGCGACGGGCTAGTCTCCGTAATGGGATTTGAAGGAAATAGCCCGAAATATCATAGAACGAAGGGAATCTAGAATGGTGAAGTCACAAAACACTGTTTCTGAAGGCAACAAAGTGGGTTCTGTATTGGTTGTGGGCGGAGGAATCGGAGGAATACAAGCAGCGCTCGACCTAGCAGAGTCAGGATTCAAAGTTTACGTAGTGGACAACTCCTCAGCTATAGGTGGGATTATGGCTAGGTTAGACAAGACTTTTCCAACTAACGACTGCTCCATGTGCATATTATCCCCAAAACTCGTGGAATGTGGAAGGCACCTGAACGTCGAAGTGTTGACCTGCTCTGAGGTCACCGGAATCTCTGGAGAGGCAGGTAACCTCAAAGTTTCGGTCAGACAGCGACCAAGATACGTTGATATCGAAAAGTGCACGGGTTGTGGGCTGTGCGCCAAGTTTTGTCCAGTCGACGCCATAGACACCTTCAACAAAGGCTTGAGTGAAAGGGCGGCGATCCACATAGATTACCCGCAAGCCGTTCCGTTGGTGTATGTGATCGACAGGGAGAAGTGCATGGGCTGCGGACTCTGCAAAAACATCTGTCTGGCCGACGCCATAAACTACTCGGACCAAGAGAAAGAGGTCCAACTGAACGTTGGCGCCGTCATCTTAGCCCCCGGCGCTGAGGAATTTGACGCCAAGTTGAAGAGCGAGTACGGCTATGGAAGATACCCCAACGTAGTCACAAGCATAGAGTTCGAGCGCATCCTAAGCGCTTCTGGTCCCTTCATGGGTCGTGTACAAAGACCATTAGACGGAGAAATCCCCCGGAAAATTGCTTTTATACAGTGCGTCGGCTCAAGAGACATCGCTTGCGGAAACGGCTACTGCTCTTCCGTTTGCTGCATGTACGCCACAAAGGAGGCGGTAATAGCCAGGGAACACATGAACCAGATTGAACCCACCATTTTCTACATAGACCTACGAGCCTACGGGAAGGACTTCGACAAATACATCGAGAGGGCGAAAGACGAGTACGGAGTGAGATTCGTCAGGTGCAGGGTGTCAGGGATAGAGGAGACACCTGAAACTCAGAATCTAAAAATAAGGTATGAGACTGAAGATGGAAAACTCCTTGAAGAAGAGTTTGACCTAGTCGTCCTTTCGATTGGATTCACACCTTCCGATAACGTCAAAAAGCTGGCAAAAAACCTCGGTATTGAACTGAATGAGTACGGTTTCTGCAAAGCTCAAGCCTTCAACCCAATGGAAACTTCTAGGCCCGGAGTTTTTGTTTGCGGTATGTTCTCTTCACCCAAGGACATTCCTGAAACTGTGACTCAAGCCAGTGGCGCCGCTTCTTGTGTGGGTGAGTTGCTATCTCCTGTCAGAGGAACTCTGATAAAAAAGAAGGAGTATCCAAAGGAGCTAAATGTGGGGGGACAGCCTCCAAGAATAGGGGTTTTCATTTGTCACTGCGGCATTAACATTGGAGGGGTTGTCGACGTCCCCAGCGTAGTGGAGTATGCTCAAAATCTTCCAAACGTCGTCCACGCCTGCGACAACCTCTACACCTGCAGCTCTGACACTCAAGAGATAATTAAGAAGAGAATCCAAGAATACGGCCTAAACAGAGTTGTAGTAGCTTCATGTTCACCGCGAACCCATGAACCTCTCTTTCAGGAAACGATAAAGGAAGCCGGCTTGAACAGATACCTCTTTGAAATGGCAAACATACGCGACCAGTGTTCATGGGTACACATGCATGATCACCAAGCCGCCTCCGAGAAGGCGAAAGATTTGGTGAGAATGATGGTGGCAAAGGCTCGAATGCTGGAGCCACTTGAGAGGCTTTCCTTGAACGTCACCCGCTCTGGCCTCATCATCGGTGGAGGCTTATCAGGCATGACTGCGGCACTAGCTCTAGCCGAACAAGGCTTTGAAGTCTACCTAATAGAAAAAAATAAAGAGCTCGGAGGCTTCCTCCGCAAAATACACTATACATTAGATAACGACAATACTCAAAAGTATCTGAAAACAACGGTTGAGAAAATCAATTCAAACAAGTTAATCCAAGTCTTTCTCAACGCAAAGGTCGAGAACGTCTCTGGCTACGTAGGGAACTTCAGAACCACCATAACCCAAGGCTCGGAAAAAAAGGAGTTAGACCATGGAACCGTAATCGTGGCTACAGGAGGCGAAGAATACAAGCCAAATGAGTATCTTTATGGGAAAGACCCACGCGTGTTGACGCAGCTGGAATTGGAGAAACGTGTCGCAGTTGGTGATGAAGAAGAGTTCGGCAATGTGGTGATGATTCAGTGTGTGGGCTCTAGATGTGATGAGCGTCCCTACTGTAGCAGAATGTGTTGTGGAGAGGCAGTTAAGAATGCCTTGAAAATAAAGGAAAAAGATCCGGAGGCTAACGTTTACGTTCTGTACCGAGACATGAGAACGTATGGCTTAAAGGAGAAACATTACAGAAAGGCTCGAGAGGCTGGAGTAGTCTTCATCCGTTACGACGAAGAAAACAAGCCAAAGGTTTCGAAAGTCTCGTCAGAGGGGAAAGAAACTTTGCAGGTCTCAGTTTTTGAGCCAACCATCCGAGAAGACATCGGAATAGACACAGACATGCTTATTCTAAGCGCAGCCGTTATTCCACCCAAAGAAAACGAGACTCTAGCCAAGATGCTGAAGGTTCCCATAAACGAAGACGGTTTCTTTTTAGAGGCGCACGCTAAACTTCGACCCGTCGACTTCGCCACAGACGGTATCTTCGTGTGCGGAATGGCTCATTCGCCCAAATCAATGGAAGAGAGCATCTCTCAAGCCAAGGCAGCTGTATCCAGAGCGTGCACCATTTTGACGAAAGAAACAATCGAAGCTGAGGGAGTAGTAGCTACTGTCAATCCCAACAGATGCACAGCATGTGAACTCTGCATACAGGTCTGCGCCTACAACGCCATCGAGATCGAAGAAACCAGAATGGGAAAGACAGCAAAGGTGAACAGCGCACTCTGTAAGGGGTGTGGTGCCTGCGCAGCCACCTGCAGATGCTCCGCCATAGATATCAAGGGCTCTACTGACCAGCAGATAAACCTGGTAATAGCCGCATTGAGGTGACAAAACTGAAAGATTCTGAAAAAGAATGGGAACCAAAAATACTAGCCTTCTTGTGCAACTGGTGTAGCTACGCAGGAGCAGACCTTGCAGGAATAAGCAGGATCCAATATCCCCCCAACATAAGGGTTGTCCGAGTTCCCTGCTCTGGAAGAGTTAACCCATATTATATCATAAAAGCCCTGCAGCGAGGCTGGGACGGAGTCTTGGTTTCAGGCTGCCATCCAGGTGACTGCCACTACATCAGCGGAAACCTTGTGGCTAGAAGGAGATTTGCTGTCTTGAAGGACCTACTGGAATACATCGGAATCGAGCCTGGAAGAGTAAACTTTTCGTGGGTTTCCGCTGCCGAAGGTGAAAAATTCGCTAATGTTGTTACGAACGTCGTAAAAGGGGTGAAGGCCCTAGGGCCTGCCAAAAGACTAGTAAAGAGGTGAATGCCGCATGGAAAACATTGAGAATTCAATAAGAGAAGTTGCAAAAAAACTTCTTAGCGAGAATAAGGTCGATTTGATAATAGGTTACGAACGCGGAACCTTACCTCTCCGCACGACACCCTGCTTTGTGGACAAAGTGGAAGACGTTAAAAAGCTCGTTTGGGACGCAAGTTGTGACGCCAACCTTTCAAAATATGTGATTGGCAGAAAGGAAAAAGTAGGCGTCGTCGCAAAGGGCTGCGACTCAAGGTTAATAGCGGTTTGCGCCATAGAGAAGCAGTTCCCTAGGGAAAATGTAGTCATAATAGGTGTCCCTTGCCTAGGAGTAATAGATCGGAAAAAGATAGAAGCAAAGCTCGAGGACAAAGAGATTGTTGAAGCTACAGTTGAGGATGGACAGATCAAGGTTAAGGGAGAAGGCTTTGAGCTTGTCTTACCGAAAAAAGATTTCCTCTGCGATTCGTGTCTCACCTGTAGACACAGGAATCCACCTATTCACGACATGCTTGTAGGAGAAAAGGTGCCAGAAATCACAGAGGCAAACGAATTCGCTGAAATTTCTAGCCATGAAGCGAAGTCGACGGAAGAGAGGTGGGAACATTTTAGGGAGGAACTAAGCAAATGCATCAGGTGCTACGCTTGCAGAAACGTTTGTCCTCTCTGCTACTGCAAGATGTGCTTCGTCGACCAAACCATGCCAGCTTGGTTTGGTAAGACAAACGAACTTTCAGACACAATGATTTACCACATCGTGCGCGCTTTCCATATGGCTGGGAGATGCGTCGATTGCGGAGCTTGTAGTCGAGTTTGCCCCATGGACATAAATCTGAGGAAACTTTTGAAGAAAATTGAAAAAGTTATGAAAGAGCGGTATGGTCACGAAGCAGGAGTAAGCCTCGAAGAGTTTCCCCCATTAGGAGAGTTCAAAATGGAGGATCCTCAGGAGTTCATCAAGTGAAACACGGGTAGTTATCAATGAAGTGGAAAATCATTGAAAAGAGTAAAATACCTGTCCTCATTGGAGAACTAATTAAAGAATACGAAGTTTTCGCGCCAGTCAAGGAAAAGAATATAATCGCTTTCAAAAGACTCTCCTCTGGAAACAAAGCATACCTAGACTTTCGGAACACAAAAAAAGCGCCTAAAGCTATTATGTTTCCACAAACCGAGACGCTGTTTAACTACAATGCTGGAGAGAAAGAGGTGAAAATAGTTGAGTCTCTCGTTGAAAAAGGAAAGAGGGTGGTGTTGGGGATTCGCCCCTGCGATGCAAGAAGCTTCGTTTTGCTGGATAAATTCTTATCTTCGGGTGAAAACGAAGATGTATACTTTTTGGAGAAGAGAAAGAACACAACCATTGTTGGTTTAGCATGCAACCGTCCTTTGAACACATGCTTCTGTACCTCTATGGGAGGAAGCCCCTTTGGAAAAGAGGGCTTGGACCTGCTTCTCCAAAAGATAAACGGCAAGTATCTAATAGAAATAATCACTGAAAGAGGCGAGGAACTCATCGAGAAGCTACCTTGGCTAAAGGATCCTGAGAAAGCAGACATAGAGAGGGCAAAGAAGCTCGCCGAAGACGCAGAAGCCACCGTGAGATCTAAGGTCTCGATTGATGGTGTGAGCGAGAGACTTGACAGCATGTTTGATGACCCATTCTGGGATCAGATATGCCAGAAGTGCTTCGGTTGTGGAATATGCACTTTCCTTTGCCCAACTTGCTGCTGCTTCGACATTCTGGATGAAGAAGGAAAAAGAGTTAGAATTTGGGATTCGTGCCAATTCAACTGCTTCACATTACAAGGGTCTGGGCATAATCCTCGTCCTTCGGGGAAAGAGAGGATGAGGCAGAGGATCATGCACAAGTTCAACTATTTCGTCAAGAACTATGGCGAAAGCTTCTGTGTAGGTTGTGGAAGATGCGTTCAGGAGTGCCCGGTTAACCTTGATATCAGAGAAGTAGTTGGAGCAATATCGCAGAGACAGGTGTAGTGAAAGATGAAAAATCCATATATTCCAAGCCTCGTGGTCATCAGAAAGATCACAACAGAAAACGAAGCGAACGACATAAAAACCTTTGAACTCGTTTTCAAAGACCCTACGGCAATCAAGGACTTTAAGTACAAGTGTGGTCAGTTCGCAGAGGTTTCTGTCTTCGGCGCTGGAGAGTGCCCTATTGGCATAGCCTCATCTCCAATGGATAAAGACTGCATTCAGTTTACCGTAAAAAAGGTTGGAGTCGTCACTACAGCTTTGCACAACAGTGAAGAGGGAACAGTTATTGGAGTCAGAGGACCCTACGGCAATGGATTCCCAATGGGGAAAATGGAAGGCCGTAATGTTGTTGTCGTCGGAGGAGGCTTCGCCTTCACAACGCTGAGATCTCTAACCAACTTTATCCTTCACGAAGCAAATCGAGATAGATTCAAGGACTTAACGGTTATCTACGGAGCTCGCAACCCAGGTGAACTCATCTATAAATACGATATTGAAGCTTGGGGAAAAAGAGAGGATATTAATCTCAATGTGACTATAGACCAAGCTGTTCCCGGATGGACTGGGTTGGTTGGTTTTGTCCCAACCGTTCTCAAAGAAGTTGCCCCAAGCTCAGACAATGCTATCGCGATTATCTGTGGCCCCCCAATAATGATAAGGTTCACAATGCCAGTTATTAACGAGCTTGGTTTCTCCCCCGAAGATGTCTTCTTGTCTCTCGAGATGAGGATGAAGTGCGGCATCGGAAAGTGCGGAAGGTGCAACATAGGAAACAAGTTCGTATGCAGAGACGGCCCAGTCTTCTCTTACAAGGAACTTGAGATAATGCCGAAAGAGTACTGAGCTCCTGATCCTTACACGTCTTGCTGGCAAACTATATCAAAGTAAAATTCTTTTTAGATAAATGAAAAAGACAACGTGCAACATGTGATATATACAATGACAATTAACAGTGAGAAAGTTTTGTATGTATCAAGACCGTTTCTATTCTTTTGCAAGCATGTATTGGCGAGTCTTGTGGTCGCATTCGACTTTTCCTTTTTCAAAGAGTTTTCGTAGAGACTTGAAAACGGTTTTCGGGGATTTCCCTAGTTGATTTGCGATCTCAACGAGACTTAGGGGTTTTTTCGAGTCTTCTAGCACCGAAACGATTTGTTTTTCAATTTTTCCCATGTTGGACCTCTCCTAGCCAATATTTTCTATAATGTTTCCGTTTCAGTGTTGTATCCTGTGATGAGATTGATGTAAGAGCAACCTATATTAGGAACTATACATTCTCCACCGGAAGAAATCTTCTGCGATTTATCTCAGGTTCGTTTAGCTTCCTTTTATTTGTTCCTTATGCCACTCTACCGCCATATTGAAGTCCATGACGGCTTTCAATTCCGTGTTTAGGTTTGTTGGGGATATTACTATGAGCCACCCCTCGCCGTAGGGATTTTCATTGAGTAGCTCGGGTTTGGACTCCAACTCTTCATTTACTTCTTCGATGGTACCGCTTATAGGGGCAACTAAATCAGAGACGGCTTTCACGGATTCTACGGTTCCGAAGGGATCGCCTTGGGTGGTGGTGTCACCCACGCTGGGGAGCTCGACGTAGACGATTTCTCGAAGCTGTTTTTGGGCGTAATCAGTTATGCCTATTCTTACTTTTCCATTTTCAACACGTGCCCAGGCGAATTCCTTGTGGTAGTATAATCCTTCAGGTACTTCATAGTCATCTACTTTAACCAAATTTCTTACCTCGCCAATTGAGTAGGATATTTTGTTCTTGTTTATCTTAAAAACTTAACTATTCTCCCCATAGAGAACCACAATAGGACAACTTCCCCCACGTTCTACCTATGCCTACTAGAAAATCATGGTTTCGCCGTCAAAGTGAAGCATACGTTCGATTGGAGGTTCATTCAAACCTGTGATGACTTTTATGGTTTCCAAAGCCTCTAAAGGACCCAACGTTCAAACGGTAGCTCTGAGAACAGGAAAATTCGCATCTTCTGGTGGAATTTTAGGCAGAATTCGTTGAAGGCAAGATCCTTTTCCGGGAAGTATCGTTATTATTTGCACGCGCACTTAACAGAATATCCTTTAATCCTACAAAAGGGTGTCTTGAAAAGGTGTGTCTCGAATTCATTTATACACACACTTTTATGGGTTACATCTCCTGAAAGTTTACCAAATTATATAACGTCAACTCTTTGGTCGGTGTAGAAGATGTTCGAAAATCTTTTAATAAGAACCCCAGAGATGTTATTCATCTAAGAGGTAGCAAAATGCCAGAAAAAACAACGGTGTCGATCATTAAGTGTGACGTTGGTTCCCTAGCTGGACACCACACGGTTCCCAAACCCTTATTAGACATTGGAAAAAAGCGTTTGAAAGAAGCCCAAGAAAACAAACTCATCAACAGCCATTACGTTTTTCACGCTGGAGACGACCTTGAACTCCTTATGGTGCACAACAAGGGAGAAAACAACTTCGAAATTCATGAACTTGCTTGGAACATTTTTCGAGAAGCTTCCTCAAAAGCAGTAGACCTTAAACTGTATGGTGCAGGCCAAGACCTTTTAGGGACCGCCTTCAGCGGAAACGTTCGGGGAATGGGTCCAGGTGTAGCCGAAATGGAAATCGAAGAGCGAGGCTCAGACCCCATTGTTGTCTTCGCAGCTGACAAGACTGAACCAGGAGCCTTTAATTATCCTATGTTTAAAATATTTGGCGACCCCACCAACACCGCGGGACTCGTAATTGACCCAGGCATGATAGAGGGCTTCAAATTTGAAGTCCTAGATGTCATGGAAAACAAGAAGGTGGTTTTGAAGTGCCCCGAAGAAATGTACGAGCTGATTGCGCTAATCGGGACGCCTGGGCGGTATGTTATTTCGCATGTATGGCGAGCCAGAGACGATCTCATATGCGCTGCAAGTAGCACGACTAGGCTCTCATTGATTGCTGGTAAATACGTGGGAAAGGATGATCCTGTTTCGATTGTGAGGGCTCAGCACGGCTTACCGGCACTTGGAGAAATTATGGTACCTTTCATGCACACCTACTTTGTAGAGGGGTGGATGCGTGGCAGTCACTGGGGTCCGTTGATGCCCGTTGGCTTGAAGGACAGCAGATGCACCGTATTTGATGGCCCTCCAAGGATAGTAGCTCTAGGTTTTCAAGTCGGTCACGGTAAGATTGCCAGCGATGACAAGGGCAATCCATTGATAAGTGATTTGTTTGATGACCCTGCCTTCGATTTAGCGCGTAGGGAGGCTGTTGAATATGCAGCAGCTCTTCGTCGGATGGGAGAGTTTGAGCCTGCTCGTTTGAGTGCCGAGATTATGGAATACACCACTTTGCCTAAAATCTTGGAGAAGTTGAAAGACAAGTTCGTGAAGACAGAATCCTGACTGCTTCCAAAGTACACATCTTTTAAGTAGACTCCCACGCAGCGCTGCGAAGATTGTGTTGTCTATAGTGGACAGTGTACTATACTTGATGCTCTTAAAAAGCAGATTTCGCCAATTCTTCGTATCCAAAGTTACGGTTCCGCACACTTTTTCTAAGGTTATCTCTAGTTAAGCTTGCATGCATTCAGAAGAAGACATTAAAGCACTTTTGAAAACAAGTTTTGACTATGTATGCTAGAAAGATGGACTTGCATTCTTTAGGAAACGTAAGTAAAATTAAATAAGGAATGCTTTCAAACTAATGG
>CAYFWY010000052.1:0-11424 GCA_964346895.1 uncultured Candidatus Bathyarchaeia archaeon
CGGAGGAGTAGGATACGACATCAACTGTGGTGTCCGCCTCCTAACCACCAACCTAAACGAGAAAGATATCCCACTAAAGCTTACCCAACTCACTGAAACCATCTTCAACAACGTACCCTCCGGTCTAGGCAGCAGAAGGAAGAACTTCCGATTGAGCGTTCACGAATTAGATTGTCTCCTAGCTAACGGCGTTAACTGGATCTTAGACCAGGGAATGGGGAGACCTGAGGATATAGAGCACTGTGAAGAGAAGGGATGTCTGGAAGCCGCTAACCCCGATAAGGTTTCCTCAAGGGCCAAGAAACGAGGACTTACCCAAATAGGCACCCTTGGTAGCGGAAACCACTTCTTGGAAATCCAGAAGGTGGAAAAAATTCTAGACCATGATGTGGCAAAGGCTTTCGGTATTCGTTATGAGGGGCAAGTTACGGCTATGATCCACTGCGGCAGCCGCGGCTTCGGCCACCAAGTCTGCTCCGATTACCTACGCGTCATGGAGCGAGCCGTCCACAAGTACAAGATACAACTGCCTGACAGGGAACTCGCATGCGCACCCGGCTCGTCCCGTGAGGCTGAAGACTACTATCAAGCTATGGCCTGCGCCGTCAACTACGCCTTCTCCAACCGTCAAGCTATCACTCATTGGGTGCGAGAAAGTTTCGAACAAACCTTCAAGAAAAGGGCAGAGGAACTGGAGTTAAATCTAGTCTACGACGTGGCTCACAACATCGCAAAGATCGAAGAACATAATGTCAACAAGGAACGAAAGAAAGTCTGGATCCACCGGAAAGGGGCTACCAGAGCCTTCCCGCCTGGACACGAAAAGGTACCTGCAGACTATAGGGCAGTGGGTCAACCGGTGCTTATCCCCGGCTCTATGGGAACTTATTCTTGGATTTTGGTGGGCACTCTGAAGTCCATGGAAATTTCCTTCGGATCCACAGCCCACGGAGCAGGACGCACCATGAGCCGATCAGCCGCCAAGAGAAAATTCTGGGGTGGAGACATTAAGAAGAACCTAGAGGAACGGGGCATGGTGATCAGATCCGCTTCTCAGGTAATTTTGGCCGAAGAAGCCGACCCAGCCTACAAAGATGTAAACCGAATAGCCGAAGTGAGCGACAAAATCGGAATCGCCACAAGGGTGGCCCGTCTAGCTCCCTTAGCGGTGGTAAAAGGATAGTAGCTAAGGGGTTTAAGAAATGTTAATTGTCCATATGTCCGATTTCCACTGTGGGCCTAGACTAAAGAAGGAATCTCTCCAAAAAGCCATCGATGAAATCAACGACATCAGCCCAGATATCGTAGTTGTAACGGGAGACCTGACCAAAGAAGGATTGGTCACGCAGTTTCAGGAAGCCAAACGTTACCTTGACCAATTGAAATGTAAGCGTCTGGTTGTGGGAAGTGGCAACCACGATTCCAGGACTACAGGGTACCTTCTTTTCCCCAAGTTTTTCGGCGTAATTTCTTCGGTAACACAACTTAAGGGCACCCTCGTAGTTATGTTGAACTCTTCTAGATCGGATCGACAGGATGGTGAAATCGGTTACAATCAGGGTCTCTGGATGAAGCAACAACTGGACGCTTCTGATGACTCTTTCAAGGCAATCGCTTTGCACCATCACTTGATTCCTGTGCCAGACACAGGTATGGAACAGAACATCGTCTCCGATGCTGGAGATCTCCTCTGGACCTTGACATCCAGTGGAGTCGAACAAGGTGTTCATAAAGAACCTTCGGAGAATAGGTTCTATTTCTCCGCTCCTTTTAGAAAGGATATTTAACCTCAAGTTGGTTATTCCCTATTCCTTTGAAAACGTCGAAAGCAAGATACTATTAAGCTTTCTATTGGCACACGCCTATTAGAGATTAGCCAGAAAAATCGTGATACAACATTAAGATTCCAGTATTTTCCTCAATTCTTTCAAACCTAACGTATTGACAACATCCTTTCTTTCTAGCCACCCTCGCCTGGCAGTGGCGACTCCTAAATCCATATACCTGAGATGGCTCCTGTTATGAGCATCTGTTCCAACGGAGATCTTTATCCCATAATCTTTGGCTTTGAAGCAATTCAAGTCGGACAAGTCTAAACGGTTTGGGAAAGCGTTTATCTCCATACAAACCCCCAGTTCAGACGTGGCTTCAAAAACCTTTTGAAGATCAATTTGACATGGGGCTCGCTTGTTTATGATTCTACCAGTAGGATGCCCTATCACATTTACATGGTCATTATGCATCGCTGCTAAAACTCTATCCGTCATCTTCTTTTCAGATTGTTTGAAGCCAGAATGGACACTGGCCACCACGATGTCTAAATCTTTCAATGTGTTATCTTTGATATCCAGTTTCCCGTCTGAATCAATATTGACTTCAACTCCAGATAGAACAGTGAAGTCCTCAATTCCTCGGTTAAGGTTCTCGATTTCTTTTATCTGTTTATGAAGGTCTTCTTCGGTAAGTCCATGGGCTATTTGCAGAGTCTTGGAGTGATCGCAGATAGCCAAATATTCAAAACCCAACAACTTGGCGGCTTCTACCATCTCCTTTATAGAGCAGGAGCCGTCGCTCCAGTTAGTGTGAACGTGAAGATCACCTTTAATTTCTCCTGACTTAATTAAGTTCGGTAGTTTTCCTTTTGATGCGGCGTCTATTTCTCCTCGATTCTCCCGAAGTTCAGGTTCGATGTAGCTCAAGCCTAAAGCCTTGTAAATGTCCTCCTCGTTTTCTCCTCCAATCGGCTCGTTGGTTTTTTTATCAAGCAGGCTGTATTCACTTAGCTTCCAGTCCTTGTCTAAGGCCAACTCTCTTAGCCTAATGTTATGTTGTTTGGACCCGGTGAAGTATTGAAGCGCTGAGCCGAAGCTTTTCTGTTCCACAACCCTTAGGTCCACCTGCAGATTGTTTTTCAGCACAACAGTACTCTTGGTCTTTCCCTTCGCCAGAACCCGTTTGACCTCAGATAAGTGTGTAAAAGAGCTCATCACTTTTGATGGTTCATGAGAGGTTACCAGAATGTCTAAATCCCCTACGGTCTCTTTTCTTCTTCGAATAGACCCCGCCAAGCTCATTCTTGTTACCTCTCGTAAATCCTTCAACTTTCTTTCTATTTCTTCGGCGATGGGAAGCGTGTACCCCAAAAGGAACCTTTCTTGGGCGCTCCTATACATCTGGATGCCTTGAAGAATGTTTTCTTCCGTCTTTTCTCGGAATCCTTCAAGGCTCCTGATCTTTCCTTGCTTAGCTGCTGATTCCAACTCTTCGATGTTACATATCTTAAGTTTCTCATACAACTTTAGAGCTGTTTTGGGCCCTATGCCTTCTATCTCCACAAGGTCTCTTAAGCCGTGTGGGAGCTCCTCCCTTAGCTCTTCCAAGTATTCGAGGCTCCCCGTTTCTATGATTTCTTGGATCTTTGATGCTATGCTGCGCCCTATCCCTGAAATCTCCTGTAACTCACCCCGCTCATAGACCATTTTGATATCTTTTAGAAGGGTTTCGATGGTTTGTGCAGCTCTTCTGTACGCTCTAGGTTTGAATCTGACTCCTTTTATTTCCAGGAGATCAGCGATTTCATAGAGGATATCGGCGATTTCACGGTTCTTAATCTTAGACAACTCACTCATTTGCTATTTCACCCCTTTTGGGCGATAAACATGTTGACGATCTCTTGCGCTTTTGTTGCTTGTTCAGGAGCCTTTTCGGGTCTCCATCTTTCAAACCTAGGGAACCTCAAGGCCAATCCTCGTTTTTCTTCTTCGTTCCAGTTGCAGGTGTGCACCGGACTTTCAGTTATTTCAGAGCCTCTTACCTCGAGAACGTATTCAGGAGCAAACCAGTAGTCGGGTTTTATTTCTTTCGTTACCATAACTCTTGCTGGACTTTTATGTACCCTTGCGTTATTCAACTTCTTGGGTAGACGTTCCAATTGTTTGTCTGAGAAGCCTGTTCCTAGCTTGCAGACTGTTTGGAATACATCTTCACTGTGTTTGTAGGCGGCGCACAGTAGAGCTCCGTAGGTTCCACCCCTTTTTCCTTTGCCAGCATACGCTCCGACCACCACTAAATCTAGAGTATCCGAAAGTTCCGAGGCATAGCTCTCCTTCCACTTTATCCATATCCATTCTCTCGCCCCAGCTCGATAATAGGAATCGTCTGCACATGATTTGCATACTACCCCTTCCAAACCTCGTCTTATGCTGTCTTGAAAAAACTCGTCGATGTCTTCCAGCTCAGAACTCGTTATTCGATTTGTTGTAGTTATATACTTTCCGTTTTCTACTATCTGCTCCAACCTTTTTCTTCTTTCGGGATAACTCTTTCTCATACAAGATTTTCCGTTTATGTAGAGAAGGTCGAACAACATGTATTTTACAGGTATCCTGTTCGCATACTCCTCAACGCTATACTTTCTTCTTCTCCGCATCAGTTTCTGAAAAGGATAATATGTGTCTCTATCAAAATCATAAGCCACCACCTCTCCGTCCAGAATCGCCTTTTCAGCTTTAATATAACTACCAACATTCTCCACAACTTCTGGAAACTGACTGGTAACATCAGTTAACCTTCTAGAGAACAGTTTAACCTTGGCGCCGACCTTATGAGCTTGAATTCTCTCTCCATCATATTTTTCCTCTGCCGCCACCACTTCAGAACCTATCTTCTCAATAATCTCGGACATTTTGGAAACTCGTTGAGCGAGCATGGGTCTAATGGGCCGGTTTGGGGCAATTCTGATACGTTTGACACCTTTTAATCCGCTCTTAACCAGAACCTTGGCCACATATCCGATGTCCGAGCAGATATTATAGGCATGCTCAAGATCTAGCCTTTTCTTTTTGGATCCTAGAAAAGCAGTGGCCAAAGCATCTAAAAGGGTCATGTTCCCGACTCCCAGCCTCATTTCCCCAGTTGTCAATCTTGCAAGATACCTTCTTTCTTCTGAAGTAGCATCAGTTAACATGGCGGCCAGAGTCTTTTTCTTAACCTCCTGAGAACCTGAACCACTGGCCGTAGCGATTTTCATTAATCCTCTATATACATCCTCCACAGAAAGTTCGTCTTCAAATCTGAAGTACGCTTCAAACTTTCTTTCTTTACCTCTGACCAATTCATAAGCAACCTCTCCAAGATCACCAATTTCCTTCATATCTTCTTCGACTTTCTGTTTATCAATGTCGGCTGCAAGAGCGATCGCAGACTTAACCACCTCGTCTCCCACACCCAAACGCACATTCTTATATGCTGCCGCGACCTCCCCCAACGTAAAATAGCAGATCTTGCCAATATCTGAAATTTTAGTCTCTCTGAATAGGTCGGCTAAAGTATTGACCATGGCGTTTTGAGAGGAAGTTTTCTCCAATTTTTCAAAGGCTTCTGCTAGGCGAGAAAATCTCAAGAGAATCTCCTTTTGAAAAAGTATTCTCTGCGATGCAAATAGGTTTTGCGTGCGCGTAACATGCCCAGTATCGGTGTAACTGCGAAAGTAAATTATGCGCGGGCATAATTTGCATAGGGAGATGTAAGTGACTGAGGGATTAGAGGAAAGTTTAGGGAGCGTTCTTTCTTATATAGCTTCGGAGGCTCTGAAAGCGAGAAAGTGCGGGGAGAGTGATAGAGCAGAGAAATTGTCAATGGCCTTTAAAATTCTGTCTAAGGAATATGATAACATCAGGAGTCAGAAGAAGAAAAGAAAAAACAGGAAAAAAGCATCTTGATTTAAACATATAATTAAGTTTTCAATAGAAAAGTCGCATGGCGCGCGCAAAAGTTGCATAGAGTGTATTCTTTAAAAGGGACCCTTCGAATTTTACTGCGAGGAAGAAACTAAAAATGAGCGACAGATGGTGGGAAAAGAGGCGAAAGGAGAGGCATCCTTGGTTCGATGTTTTCCATGAATTTTACAGGATCGAGAAGATTATGGATGAGATGATGCGCCAAGCCTTCAGTTCCTCTAGAAGCCCGTTCGAAACATCCAAGAAAAGAAAGTCTTTCAGGCCGCACGTTTACGGTTTTTCCATTTCTGTGGGTCCGAATGGAAGACCTAGGATAAGAAAGTTTGGTGACTTGCAAAGGAGCCGCTACGGTACCCGAATCAGGGAGCAAAGGGAACCTTTGGTGGATGTTTTAGACGAAGAAGAAGAGGTTGTGGCGGTAGCTGAGCTTCCAGGCGTGCAAAAGGAGGATATAAACCTTCACGCCACCGAGGATGAACTTATTATCAATGTGGATACCCCAAAAAGGAGATATCACAAGGAGCTGCCATTGCCAGAAGAAGTGGACTCCAAGCCAGTCAAGACCTCCTACAAGAATGGCGTCTTGGAGGTACGATTCAAAAAGAAAAAGAATAGAAAAGAAGAAAAGATCCGCATTCAGTAGCTGAACCGTGCCACACCGGACACCACAAAATCGAGATCGCACAACCAATCGCGTTGCTGATTGATGAGCGAAATGACTCAGAAATTCGGATAAAATTTTCCACACATGACTCATTGAAGATACAGGAACATTTGTCCTCCTGCTAGAGGAGACTTTTTGAATAGCTAAATCATACGTAAAAACAATGCACCTGAATTAAAGGAGGTATAAATATGCCAGAGCTACCGGATGTGGAGATACAGTGCAGGTACCTTGCCAAAACTAGCCTTAATAAAAGGATTAGAAGTGTGAAAGTACTAGACGACTTTGTTATCAAGGGCGTTTCCAAACATGAGTTTGAGTCTCTGCTGGAAGGTGCCAAGTTTGAAGAGGTGGATAGACGTGGAAAGTTTCTTGAAGTGTTCACCGATTCAGGGTATGATTTAGCCTTCCACTTCGGTATGACTGGACATCTGAAATATGTTCCCACAAATTCCCACTACGACAAATATGCCCGAGTGATATTCGCCTTTGTAAATAATTACGACCTCAGATACTTGGCTATGCGGAAACTAGGGGGATTGTATCTGGTGCCTAGAGGAGAGTTCACCCAAATAGATACCATAAGAAAGATGGGCCCTGAACCGTTAAGCCCGGAATTCGATTTTTCAACGTTCAAGCGAATTATCGAAGGAAAGTCGGCGATGGTGAAGGCCCTACTTTTAGATCAGAGTTTTGTCGCGGGCATAGGGAACGTTTATGGTGACGAGATTC
Source organism: uncultured Candidatus Bathyarchaeia archaeon (assembly GCA_964346895.1). Lineage (GTDB taxonomy): Archaea > Thermoproteota > Bathyarchaeia > Bathyarchaeales > Bathyarchaeaceae > CAYFWY01. Next base: position 7,135 of record CAYFWY010000052.1, read on the forward strand.
TTTTCCAATCTAGAATCCGACCGAAAAGAAAGATATCCGAACTTAGTAGAGACGAACTGAAAAACCTGTTCAGGGAAACTAGGAAGGTTTTAAGGAAGGCTATCCAAAGTAAAGCTAAATTGCAGGGTCTCGAAGATTCCTTTCTAGTGTTTCATCGAGGGGAAGGAGAAAACTGCCCTAGATGCGGATCGCAGATCCAAAAGGTGAAGACCTACGGCAGAAGCAGCTACTACTGTGAAAAATGCCAAAGATGAAATCTAACAAGTATCTTTTGCACAGGCCTAATGGTCACGGAGATTTCTAATTTTTGGTAAATCTTAAAGGTGTCTGCCTACACTATTTTGTTTACTAAAACGTTGTTTTCAACTTATTTTTGTATCTAAAGATTGTGAAAGCAGAGCTTTCGTAAACCAAGGCGTCGTGTTCCGACAGTATTCTCCTATGGGCGAGTTCTATAGCTTCTTCGTAGTATGTGTTAACGATTTTGTTTAGTTCTCTTACAGTCTTAACGTGAAGAACCTCTGTTTCCAGTTTGTGAAGCTTAGCCACCAGCCTTTCCCTACCATGTCTGAAAGGCAAGGCATCGTTGACCACGACTGTTTCTTTGGGTTTTTCGCTCCATAGCGTGACTCTGTCAACGATGAAGCAGGGAAGGGTAGTAAGGTCTCGCTTCATGTAGTGTGGCGGGGTAGCCCACAGCCTGTGGATTGGACTGATGAGTTCTTCTGGAAGCTTGGTGCCTGAGGCCTCCCTCAACAACTTGGAGTCTTTTCCGTAGAGCCTTCCTTGCCTCAAGCCTTCGTAGACTATGTCGTAGTCGTACCAAAGGGTGTTGCTTGCCTTTGGCTTAAAGCCGCAGGCGGCTATCCCTCTCTCTCGTAGACAAAGTAACAACGCCCGGGCAATGGTTGTTTTACCTGCATCCATTTCCCTTAATCCAACAATTAAGAAACTATACATAGCCTTTACATGCGCAATTTGTAAATAAGCAAACAGAAATGAGCTTATTTATGGCTTATTAGCTTCCGCTTTCACACGCATAATTTCCAATGGAACAGATAAATCTTCCCCCATAAGAGTTTAACAATATGCGCAAACAATAGCGGGACGTTTAAAAGTGTTATGTAGATCTTTAAGTCTTGTTAGGATGTATTATTTCACGATTCACAATATAAGTGAAATGTTTTTAAGTTAAAGTACATAGAACGAAATGTCAGAAGTTGATACCGCATTGGGAGAGGAGAAAGCGGAGGAAAGGGTTAAGCATATTCTAACCGAAAAGGGGCTCTCTGACCTCAAGTCTCTGTTGGAGAAGGATCACGCGATCGATTGTATCTTCCTTCTTTATCTTGATAAAGGTAGGTGGAAGCATGCCAAGAATTTTATTAGGAAGAAGTTAGGGCGAACCATTAGTGACGGAACCTTTAGAGCTAGGATGATGGAGATCGAAGATCAGGGGTTGGCTGAGAGTGTGGCTATTGATCCTTTAAAGAAGTATTATGTGAAGACGGATTTTGGCGGTAAAGTAGCGGAGTTCCTTCTGGAACTCTTTGATAAGGCAGAGGAAGAAATTAGGGAAGTAACGTAGAAAAACTGCACTCGCGTATGCCGTTGATGTTTAGTCTGTTCAACCCTATGTTAGTGAGCGCATCCATTGACACGTATCACATATGAAGCCATGCGCGCGCCAATAGACTCCCACAACTTGCACGCAAAGATCAGTTGCTTGGCAAAGTTAATGAAACTAAACGTCTAATTATTTAAAAGGAGAACAAAACTTTGGAGAGAATGTTTGTTTTTCCCTTAGAAAATTTACGATCGGACATCCAAGAATTAATCTTTAATGACAATTTAAAGCTACGTCAACTGAGCGAACATGAGCACAAAAGGATTTTCAAATGGAGTGAAGCGATTTATCCCGTGCTGGCACACGGGAGTCTTTCACAATGCTTGGAAGTGACCGCTTCAAACATTACTAGCGCGATCACGTCTTTTTCCGTTTGTATTCCTTACTCTTGAAAAGTGGACTGGAAATTATTAGGTCGGCCGTTGCTCTGTTGCATGCTGTAGGTACATTATACAAAACTGCTATCCTGAGGAGGGCTTTGACATCCACATCGTGAGGGAGAGATTCTAGAGGATCCCAGAAGAAAATCAAGTAATCCATTTTCTCGTTAGCGATCAAAGCTCCGATTTCCATGTCCCCACCATGAGAACCGTCCCTAAGTAAAGTAATATTCAGGCCAGTTTTATCGGCGATTTTTCTCCCTGTTCCTCCAGTCGCGTATAAGTCATGAAGAGCTAAAGTTCCCTTGTTGAAGTCAGCCCACTCCACCAAATCAGCTTTCTTATTGTCATGCGCCACCAAGGCAATCTTTATTTTCATTCTATCGCACCTTTAACCACACCAGAAAAGTTCTGGAGTGCTTTAAACATTTGTCCACGTGTATGTATATAAAAAAGAATAGAATACATTTCTATTTGGAGGTGAAGGGATGCCACCACATTGTGATACAATGGATGGACCTGTTGTCAAAGCTGCGACAGAGGCGCTGGAAACAGGAAATGTTAACCTTATACTGCCTTGGGTGCCCAAGAAGGCTGAAGTTGAATTGAGGAGGGCTTTTGAAAAAACTCTTCGTGCGGGGAAACTTGGTAAAGAAGCTAAGGAACTTGCTGACTATTGGTTCTTTGAAACTGCGGTTCGTTTGCATAGAGAAGGAGAAGGCGCACCTTACACTGGACTGAAACCCGCTGGACTTAATTGGGGTCCTGTAGTGCCACGAGCAGAAAAAGCCATCGAAAAAGAGAATCCAAACGAAGTGATCAAATTACTTTCGCATGTTGTTGAAGAGGAATTGCAAGAAAGGTTCAAACATGCTATGTCCAAGAAAAAATATGACGAAAACAACGTTGATGCTGCAAGGGAATATGTGCAGGCAATGCTTGGTTTCGTATTGTATTCCCATCAATTATACACATACCTGAAGGGTGGTGGAGAACACCACGAAGAGGGAATCAGCGGACACAAACACTAACTCCATTCAAGTCTGTAGACTTCTAAGATGGATAGGCGCGGGCGGCAGCTTTTGCAGGTAAATCTCAGGCCACATCTAGAAGGACTTTTTTGCGCGCGCATGGGGCTACACTAGCCCCCTTTTCAGTGTGCTGATGACTTCATCCACAGTTTTACAGATATTCATCATCGACACTTCTAGCATTAAGTTAACCTCTTCTATACGTGAAAAAGTCCGATAGTCTGTCTTTAGTCCGATTATGGGTTTACCCAGCGCCTTTGCGAAGCCTATCTCAAACGCCACACCAGCATCGACCTCAACACCATCCAAAACAGCCACTACTAAATCGCTTAGTTTTAATGCTGAGATGTCCTTTTCATAAATCTTCTTCTTTTCTTCATGAGAGCCTTCTTTAATGAAGGGCGCTTCTTGAGCCATTCAAACATCGAAGCCAGCTTCTCTCAGATCTTCAGCGACCTTTTCATTGAATTCACATTCCGACTCGTTAAACAATGGTGCGGCTAGGAAAATCTGCATCAAACCACCTCCTGTTATTATACCTAAGCCAAGCAATAAATACGCACGCGCCTGCGGCGCGCGCGCGCATTTCAAAACCTAAACCGGTGAAAACAACCTTTTTCTTAGGTTCTTTTGAGACCACTTAGTAACTTAAAGTGTGTTGAATGTTGCATTTATTAAGTATGTAATTGGGCCGTAAGGGTTGCATCTCAAGTATCATGTTTTAGTGTCTGCTCAAGCCAGTCAGCCATTTTCGATAGTTGAAAGTCTTTTTCAAAACCTCTTTGGCATGCGCTCAAGAAACAGAATTTTAACCAGAGAAACTTTTTGCTATTCTCGCAAAATCCGCAGAAACCCCGATACAGAAGTTATCTTTATTGGTTCCTTGATTATTCCCTTATTTATCAAGGCTTGAGCACGTTTCCTAAATCCGGAGTCTTTTGTCACCAAATAGTCGCAACCGGTCTCTATGGCTGTGCGCACGTGATATGCATCAATGAAGTCTAAGTATCCATCGAGATACTGCTTGATCACTGGAAAGATCTTTTCTTGCATTTTTTCTACATCAATGTAAGTCAAATACTTGCTATCCCTCAATTTTTGAACTAACTCTGAAACGGTCCTTTGTTCCGATTCGTCTAGCTCAAACTTGGCTCTCTGTCTGAAAGATTCAGGATAGCTGTAACCACTTTTTATCGCTTTTTGTTCCAAGAAGTATTGTGTAAAATGATTAGCTATTTCCATTAATGAATAG
>CAYFWY010000053.1:0-11398 GCA_964346895.1 uncultured Candidatus Bathyarchaeia archaeon
TAGCTGGTGCATTTATTGGATACAAGCTCTATGAAAGAGTAAGAAAAGTTGGATGAATCAAAGACCAAAAAATCTCAGAAACCCACATTACGGGGGGACATATGTTTCACCAACATAATCTCTAAATAGTATGCCATCAGTGCCAGGTCCTGAATACTCTGATGACGGGTGAAAGAAAGTTACAAGCGCCTCAAAAGCATTAAATTCAATCCAATTCTTGAAGCCACTCCGATAAACCAAGGATAATCTTCCAGTTTTGACTTTTCCAACTCCTTCAAGTAAAAAGCATGAAGGAGGAAGACTAAATTGTGTAGGAAAAAGCGGTATAGGAACAGTCCAACCAGCAAAAAGTGTGTTACCATGTATCCGAACATTGAACTCCCCTTTCTTTAAAAGGTGATAATTGTCTCCAGCTGGAGTACCACGAAAAACTCTCTTCAAAATATCTGAATGGGGATTGTTTCCCACAATCGCCACTGGCACAAAACCAAAACCAGAAGGTGTGTCAAGCCACAAAAAGACCACCAGACTTTCTCCACCTCCATTTGAAGATTGCTCATCAACACGGAAGGCATGGAACATAATATCAGGAAGATGGAAGTAATCGGGTGGATGAATAATGGCTTGTCCAGTACTTGCGAAGATTTTTGAAGCTTCTTTGTCATGTATAGGTTCTGAGTTTTTCTTAGCCCTAAGTATCTTATTCAAAACATCTCTTTCTGTGAGACTTCCAGGAATCTCTTGATCTTCAATAGCAAAAGTAACAACCTTTCTAAAATTCTTCAATGCAGAACTGGGTGAATCGGTAGCCGAAGTTGTGGTATCTTTAGGCACAATTATTGATTCCATAGTAATGGCAGATGGGACACAAGCTTTTCTCCATATATCGTTAAGCATGGTCTTCGTTTTCTTAATATAATCAAAATCGTTTGTATAGAAGGTATTCCTAAAAAACGGTAACGAATCTGTCTTCTCAGGTTCTAATGGAGGATGCTTAAACTGAAAAAGATGTTTCCCATCAATTATTGTCGTTCCTAAGTAACTAATGGGAACATGTCTTACTTCACAGAATTCTATAAGTTTTTGTGAAACTTCCCAATTTTTCTCAATAATTGGAGCCATAATCCTAATAGCTACGCCCCTCTTAGTCCATTCTTTCAGGTGAACCATCTGATTATGAAACTCAAAAAGACCCTCAGAAGAGGTCACGATGATAATTTCATATTGGGCGTTTTTCAAAAGCATATGATATTTTCTTTTGGCGTTTTCAGCGTCTTTAATGAGGATCATTTTAGGTGTTGGTTTTCCAGTTTCAAGCTCCACAATTTTTTGTTCAATATCTGTTGAATTAGACCAAAGATTGTTAAAGACACTTGTAAACGCTTGAATTAGTGACTTACAATTAGTGCAAAGACACACTTCTTGCTTGGTTCTTGTGATAAAGAACATAATTTCTTCATTGTCTCTTATGACCAGCCGAGGAAATGCAGTCAAGCCTAAGTCAGGATTTCTTCCTCTAAAATCTAGTCCAGCTTTCAATTTTGCTCTAAGGAGTGTCATAGCTTTCAAATTCTGGTTGGATAACTCTGTGAGAAAACGGAACTGAACCTTGGATTTCAAACGATGATGATAGGCATAGTCAAAGACTCCAAATTGATCGGCACGCACTAAATCTGAAACCGTTGATATTGCTGACAATTGACTGTTTGTCTCTTTTATCATCTGAGACATTTTATGATAGATTTTCTTGTTACCTTCAATCACCGCAAACTTTTCTAATGGAACTTGAAGTTCGGTTTGGCTTATGTTCTTCCAGTCATCTAATAAGTCTTTTTTTGTTTTCTCTACTAAGGCAACTTCTTCTCGCCTAGCTCTAATGAAAGAATCAATAATTCTCTCAAATGGTATGGCAGTAAAACGAGTTGGATATTCAAGAGTTGCTTCTACTAGACCTTTCTTCTGAAGACTTTTTAGTGTTCGATAAACTTGACCCTTGTTCATTTTGATCTGTTTGGCAATGTTCCCACCTTTTAGGGGTCCTCTCTTCCCAAGAAAAATGTATACTTCTGCCTCTTTTTCGGTTAATCCAAATTTCCTTAAAGTTTCTTCTACCTTCCCACTCTTCAAACGGAGTCACATCTAATAACAGTGGGTGGTGACTAGTGTACCCAGCCCAATTTTAAGTATGATTGACGACTTTAACAGTTTTTCGATGATCGGAACTGTATTTCCGATTAATCCATCAGGGGGAGGTGAGAAATAATGAATAAGAAAATTCTGATGTTAATTATATCTTCATTAACAATAGTATTGCTTCTACCCATTGGAACTTCATTTGCATCCAAACCAGTAGATGTGACAGCGGTCTTATATAATGAAGGTGAGATTGTAGCAAGCAGAACTGCTGGTAATAATGTAATTTCAGAGCGGGTGCTTGTAAGTTCCTTTACATCGGGTAACTTTGAAGGAGACGTGTACAGGGAAGCAACTGCAGAATCAAATCTACTTCTAAATTCGCCAAACGGTCCTATGATACCTTTTCACACGGCTACAATCCAACAGATGCTATATGTTGAAAATGCTGTGGTTAGTGTTGATAGTGTGGTCGCTGAAGGCTCATTTGTAATAAAATCGGGTGGAAAAATAGGTAATGTCAAATGGACAATATTCAGTAGTGACTTGACAGTTGATGGTGAACCAGTAAAAATGCATGGTCAAGGAACTGTATTAATAAACTATTTTGTAATCATTGACCCAACACATTACATTCTTGAAAACACCTTAATAGGACAAGTTAGTTTTACTTCATAGATTTACAAAAATACCTCAGAAGAAAGACGGAAGTAACTCTGCAATCTCCCTTTTTTTCAATTTTAAACCTCAAGAAAGATGTGTTAAATTGAGTCTGGAACGAATCATGAAAGCCCTTGTAGGTCTTGGTCTTCCAAGAACCCATGCTGAGGTATATGTGTACCTTGCAAAGAAAGGTCCACAAAGAGTAGTTGATCTTACCAAGGCCTTGAGTTTCAGCAGAAAGAAGATCAATGATAGCCTAAAGAATCTACAGGATAAGGGCATAGTAGCTGTTACAGTAGAAGAACAATCACTGTTTTCTGCTTTACCTTTTGAAGAAGCATTAGATTCGTTAATAGGAAAGGAGAAGGAACAAACACAACTTATGCAGGAAAGTAAGGAAGAACTTCTTGCTACCCAGAAAACAAAAGACTAACAAGATTCTTGAATAGTCATACGCCTACTCACATCGAATCTGCATGCGCGCGCGCGCAGTCATGATTTTGATCAGTTCTAAGTCAATTTTTTTTCAGCTTTTTCTACGCAAAACAACATTGTTTCATGTCAAAAGATGAGGTATAGGGTCTTTTTTGGTAATTGGTCTGAAGTGCATTAATTCAGGCTCAGAAAATGCCTTTCTCTTTTCAAAAAAGGAGCTTATTTTGAGGTTTTCCTGCTCAAAAAAGATTGAACCCAAAAATAGGTGTCAGACCAAGATTGAACCAATCTTTTCAACATGATTGAACATTGAAAATTGAGAATTTCAGAAAAAAAGGGTAAAGTCACCGTTTTGTCACCTATTTTGTCACCAAACAACATCATTTTACATTGTTGCTAACTTTGCGCGCGTGTGGGGCTAAATTTTAAACCAACACACGGTTTGGTATTCCCCTTTGTTTGGGTTCAAATATGTGGCAGATTTGGTGTATAGTTGGGTTTGTATGGTGTTTTGTTTTTGGGGTGTTGATTTGCGGGCGCGATAGGTCAACCAAAAACCGTTAACGAACAATCCTTATCAAACAGAAGTGCCACTATTAATTCCAAACTATAGAGGCTAAGAACAGGATGAAAAACCATCGTGGAAAGACGATGCATTTAGGCAAGAAGAGCGCATTAACGAATAGAGGTCTGTTTTTCTTTGGCGTGGCAAGTCTCCTATGGTTCTTGTTCCGAACAGGCACAAAACCGTCGAGGATAAGATATCCTTGTCAGCGAGCTGCGTTGGCTAACAGTTCATTGATATTTAGCCTTTCTATTCCCTTCTCGTTAGCTACAGTCTTAACAAAGACGAGAAAATTCTTTTCTAGAAAGGAGATAACTTTGGTACTGCTGATCATGGTGGCAAGTGTAGTGGTAGGCAATGAACAGTTTTTGGGAAGTTTACAACTTGCTGGAGCAGTTGACTCTGGTCAAGAAATTCAACTGTCCCTTCAGTCGAGAAATGCAACAGCCTTTCCAGCTTCGGATATCTATGTTGTGAATGGGCGTGCATATGCGCACATTGAAGACCTAGTAAATTTTATGGGTTTGCATGGGCTGCTCTTCTACAAATCGGGGATGATTGGAGAAAATAAGGGACCCCAGGGTTTGATAGCCCGTGACGACGTTGTTTTGATTAAGATAAACTGCCAGTGGGACGAGAGGGGGGGAACCAACACAGATCTTCTGAAAGAACTCATACAGATGATTCTGGATCACCCTGATGGTTTCGTTGGTGAAATTGTAGTTGCAGATAATGGTCAGGCTCAGTATGGGTCGTTTGGAAACGGTGGTAGTCTAAACTGGGCAAACAATAATGCTGAGGACACCTCACAATCAGCGCAAGACGTGGTTGACATGTTCTCCGATCTCTACAATGTGTCAACTTACCTTTGGGATACAATCACCCTAAACAGCGTAGGTGAATACTCTGAGGGCGACATGAACGACGGATACGTTATCAATCAAACGGCCAATCCAGTGACAGGCATAAGAGTGTCATATCCAAAGTTCAAAACAGAATTTGGCACTCACATAAGCTTCAAGAAGGGAATCTGGAATCCCGTCACGGAAAGCTACGAGAGTGAGAAACTCAAGGTCATCAACTTTCCCATCTTGAAGTCTCACAGTGGTTACGGAGTGACGGCATCCATGAAACACTACATGGGGGTAGTATCGGCAAAGCAGACAAACGCTCACGCCAAGGTAGCTACTGGAGGGATGGGAACCGAAATGGTTGAGACCAGGTTTCCGACGCTGAACATTCTTGATGCGGTCTGGGTGAATGCCAACCCCCCTCCTTCATCGTCTTGTGGGCCAGGCACACCATACGAAGCAGCGACAAGGGTTAACGTGGTCATGGCGAGCACCGACCCCGTGGCACTCGCGTATTGGGGAAGCAAACATGTCCTCATGCAAGCTGCAAAGTCAATCGGATATACGGATACGCACGCCGTAAATCCTGACAACACCAACCCAAGCGGTGTTTGGGGCGAGGCTTATGGAGTCTGGTTGAACTTAGCAAAAAACGCAATTGTTACAGGAGGTTACAATGTTACCACAGACGAAGATCACATGAACATTTATGTGAACACTGACAGCACACCCCCAGAAATCGAAACGCCTTCCCAGAACCCTGGGAGAGAGAACGTGATGCCTGATCAGGAAGTAAACGTCTCAGTAAATGTAACCGATGGAGAAAGTGGAGTGAAAAACGTAACATTATCTTACACAACAGACAATGGAACGATCTGGGAAAACAGAACCATGAGTTATAACGCTTCTACAAGCCTCTACGAAGCCACAATACCTGGCCAGCCGGATGGGACGTGGGTGAGATTTAAAATAGTTGCCTACGACAATGATGGAAACAGCGCAACCAAGGACGGAACAGAACTATACTGCACATACCAAGTAATTCCAGAGTTTCCATCAATCCTTGTTCTGCCACTATTCATAATAACATTACTACTTGCAGTCTTCATCAGCAGAAGAAAACATCCCAAGTAACATCAAATATTCCCTTAATGCATGTATGACTGCGCACGCTTTTAGTCAAAAACTCTATGTTAATAGCACAATAGATGTGAGTGATGAAGAAATAGAGAATTACTCTTTAGATAATCTTTCTTCAATCCTTCTACATTGAAAGACTAGTACATCATCTATCAAAGTTTGGATATAGAACTAATAGAATTTGGAAGAAACACCATTCTCATATCATTCCATTGTGTTTGCTTTGATACATTCTGTCATACTAAGCCTACATCCAATCAAGAGATACGTGCATCATTTGTTTCTGCTTCACATTATTTGATGTTAATTCAATTCAGATAGTTTAAATCTGTTTCAATGGAAGAAGCTTGGCTAAAATTTATATTCGTTATGATACCTTAGTATAGGGCTGAAGGTGAGTTGAAATGAAAAAGAATTTCATCTTGTTAGCTTTCATATTAGTTCTCTTGCTGGTTCTATCAACCGTATTAATGGCAAACGCAGCAGTTGGGATAACATTGAATCCAATAACCGGCGAGCCAGGCGATTCCGTCCAAGTCACAGGTACAGATTTCGGTGCAGCAACTCCTGTGGGCATAGGGTTTGGAGCGGAAGTAGTTACTACCGACGCAAACATGGCCTATTCGGGTACGGGTGCAGGTCCATACTCTGGCAAGGTATCTCATTGGCCAATCAAACCGGGCTCGTTTGTTTTGACGGCAGACACTACTATGTCTGGTGGTATAATATCGACATATACCGATGATGGAGATGGAACGCTCTCCGGCTCATTCGAGGGCGCATATGGGGATATAAATTACACAACAGGTGAATGGAGCCGTACTTCAACGGTAGACCTCACAGGTCTAGTCCAGGCCTACAACGCAACCTATACTCGTTATGAATTCAATGTGACTACTCCTCCAGTAGTCACTGATTCTTTAGGTGCCTTCACAACCAATATCACCGTCCCACTTCAAAACATCGGACCCGTTATTGTCACGGCAATAGATGAACTGGGAAACGTTGCAACCGGTGGATTCGAGGTGATCCCAGAAGGCTTGAGCTTCGGCGTTGTTGTGATACTATTGTCTCTAGCTATAATAGTCGCAACTCTCGTTTTCCGCAAGCGATCAAAAATTGATAAATAAAACTAAAGGAAACTGGGGAAAAAGCCTTCACAAGAAAAAAATGCTTTAACTTCAACAACCCAATCTTCCATCTTCTTTCTTTTTCACCAGTAAACTGTAACATTAGATATTCTCTCGAACAAACAATCAAAAAAGTAGAATGCATTTTGAGTTAGTTAGAATTGTTGTCTTTATTTGAATTGCTGAGTTATTATCATAGTTGTTGTAAGAAAGACATCGGGTAATGATCTAAGTTTGTCTGTTAGAAATTTGTCTAGCTCAGAAATGTCCTCAACTTTAACCTTAACAACAGCATCAAATTCTCCAACTATTAGATTTGCTTCTATGATTTCCTTGAAATTAGAAATTTTCTTCAATACTTCTTTCTCTCCACCTGACTTCATAGTGATCAAAACATAGGCAAGTATAGTCATCTCATTATCCCTACTTGACACTCATCTACTCAAGAGAAACTTAACTCTTTGTATAAAGCACAAAGACTAGATTTAGAAAAGAGGATTCTCTCTTAAACAAACAATCAAAATCTGTTAAAGTCTGCCTAAGAGACCAAAATGATACTATTTTAATAAGTAACCCTGATTAATTCAACGATAGAGTAACGTACTTTTTTGTTGAATCCGCGTAGAGGTGGTAGATTACTTTGCTCTCTCAATTTCGTATGTGAAAGATGCTTTTATAGGTGACAAAGATAGAGATATGACGCTATGAGCGACCCTGAATTAGAGAGGTTACGAAGACGAAAACTTGCTGAACTAAGCAAACGGTTCTTAAAAAATAATGAAACGAAAAAAGAGGAAGACAAAAGACAGGTTCTCCAAAAAGTTTTTGTCGGTCGTGCTTGGGAAGTCTTCAATGCCACCCAACTTAAATATCCACAAGTTGCCGAAAAGTTGAGCCACATTCTTGTCCAATTGGCTTCTTCTGGCAAAATAAAAACTGTAACTGGTGAAGAACTCTATTTTCTCCTCAAAAAAATTGGGTTACGAGTTAGACTAAAAACTACGATAAGATTTAAGGAACATGGAAAACTACAGTCAATCGAACAAAAGCTTAGAGAATGACGCCTCTTGAACAGTTTGTAATGGTGTGCGCGTATTCAGTCTTTTCTTCATTTCTTTCCTTCTATTATTTCTCTGAAAGTTTTAGCGCTCTCTCTTATTCTCCGCATTTTGGTCTTCAGATCAACTAAGTAGAGTCCAAACTTCATGCTGAAGCCTCTGGTCCATTCATAATTGTCAGTTAGGGACCAGTGAAAGTATCCTCGAACGTCAACTTTCTCCTCGTTTATTGCTCTATCCAAAATCTTGAGATGATCCATCAGAAATTTCGGTCTAAGTGAATCATTTGCGTCTGCTGTCCCATTCTCTGTTATGAACAATGGTTTTTTGTACCTCTCCATCAGCTTCAAGGCCTCAAGCATCCCCTCTGGATAGATCTCCCATCCTGAATCAGATGTTAGCCTTCCTTCAACCGAGGTGCTGTTTGGTTTACAGCCAAATCCGTAATTTTCCACCAACTCTGGAATCGCAGGTATCCCTGCAAAAAGCTTAGCTAAACGGGATTTCCTTCCTTTCACCACGAGCCTAGTGTAGTAGTTTACGCCAAGCCAGTCGAGACGTTGACCGATATAACTTTTCACTTCTCCTTTGTCTGTAACTCCGTTAAAGTTTCTATCCAACCATCCACTACAGACAGATTCTAAGAAGAAGTGATTATGCATATGATTCATAAATTCAGCTGCCTTAACATCAGCCCCGCTTTCTACGCGCAAGGGTCTGGCTGGGATAACGTTGTGGATCAAACCAACATCCGCTGAGTATAGACTATCATCATCCGCCCTAACCGTGTCAGCCCTCTTTATCGCGTCGTAGGCTCTTGCGTGGGCGATAGCCATGTTTAGGGCTGCCTTCCTGGAGGCTCTAAAATTATTCAGTGCCGGTGGGAAACCAGATTGAGGTATCAAGTAGCCCGTCTCCGAGATTACCATAGGTTCATTGAAGGTTGCCCATTTGTCAACAATGTCGCCCAACTTCCACGCTACATACGCTGCGTATTTTGTGAACTCAGTCACCGTCTCTTCGACAACCCATCCTTTCGGACCTTTCCGGAGTCTGCTGTCACGGACGGCTATGGGGTCATGGATCCACAAAGGCAAAGTAAAGTGGTTCAGGCACACAAAAACTTTGAAGCCTCTGACCCGCAAATCTTCTATCACAGCTCTGTAATGGTTAAGAGCATCACTATTCGCGACTTCTTCAAGACCTTCAAGGGCAGCGTCATCTACCTTTATCTCCGCAATATTTCCGTCAGAAGCTTTTTCAACCCCAACATGAACCTGGGAGGTGCTTTCCGGAAAAATCCGGCTCCATTCAATCCCTATTCTGTAAGCGTTTAAACCAACATTCCCAGCTAAACTGTGATCCTTCTTGTAGAAACTCCAATAGTCTACGCCGCTCTCCGGCAAATCACCACTCACAATACCCTTCTGAATATTGGTGGCATCATGTACCCAAGCATACCAGTCCGTGTTGTAGTCAATGTTCCTCCCAGCTGGATCACCCATCTCAAACTGGAATCCGCTATTAGATACACCCCACAGAAAACCTTCAGGAAAAACCATAATTCCCCTCCAGCTGTAATACGAAGGATGCTAATATTAAATCACGTGCCCTCATCTATGCATGCAAATCATATGGGCATGCTTTTTTTGACTGCGCGTACCTGTTATTTTAGAGTGATGTCTGCCAGGGTCTTCTTCCTAACGTTTTCTGCAACGTTTTTACCTGCTAATTTCTCTGCCAATTTGAGAGCAAAGGGAAGGGCCGTGGCAGGTCCTCTGCTAGTTATGACGTTGCCATCGACTACAACTATATCCTTTTTAGGTTTACCTCCACCTTTCTCGAGTTCGCCTTCCATGCCGGGATATATCGTGCACGCTTTGCCTTTTAGGACACCTGCATCTGATAGGACCGCCGGGGCTGCGCAGATGGCAGCTACCAGCTTATTGGAGTTGAAAGCCTCTTTGATCATAGCTATCACCCTTTGGTTCTTCCTAAGATTCTTGTAACCTGGAGCTCCTCCTGGACACACAATTGCATCAAAATCTTTTACATCCGCCTTTTCGATAGTCTCATCTGGAACAAACTTTATCCCATGTGCACCCTCAACCAGATCTGGCGCTAAACCAGCCATCGTTACCTCGACACCACATCTTCTAAGGATGTCTACAATAGTACACGCTTCGATCTCTTCAAATCCTTTAGCGAGAAAAACCAATGCTCTAGCCAAACCTAAGCACCGTCATTTAAGATATCGTTAATTTTTTTTAAAATATTCGGTTTTATATGTATTAAAAGATTCCAAAAAAAGGAGATGCTAGATGCGCGTGCGTTTATTCATATCGTGTAAGTCGCAATGGAGAAGGATTTCTAATTTCTTCTATTCTCGAAATCACCTTATTATACGCTCGCTGCACTATTTCCCTTTTCTTTCTGTCATGCACCGTCAAAATTTCCCCTTGAAGATGATAAGCTTCCTTCTCTAACATCTTTACGAGAGAATCGTTTCTAGAAACTTTTTTTATTGTCATTGATCTTCTGGGTGCAACTTTAAGTTTAACATATAACAAGATATCTAGATATAACTTTTTTCCAAATTATAAGGCATTTTATATAGAAAATAAGTTCAGAATTTCTATAATTACATATATGCATACAATAAATACTATAGTTGAAACAAATGAAGAGATGGGCGCGCTTTAACATGCATGCGCGCACACGCGTGTTGAAGAACCAAAAGAGGGAATAGATGTTTATGATTTTTATTTCAAATCATTCTTTTTGAACTGGGGTCCTGCAAGCTGGAGCACGCGCATAATTTCGGTAATGTTTATAAGAATCCGTGTCTTTGAGCGGTTCTGGTGGACGGTGAGATGACGCAGAAATCCACCTTAGCTTCTTTGGCTAACCAAACTTCAAGCCAAAAAAGTGTTCACCTAATGCGTCTCTCACCGTTCCCTAGTTATTATCGAACAACTTATATGGTTTTTGAAAGTTTCATTATGCCTTGAGGACTCAGAAATGTTCACATGCATGCATGCACTCAAACTTATAATCGCGGACACTGCGCAAAGGTCTAACTAGGGCTTTCACTTTACCACTCCTTGATCTGTTCCGAGAATTCTCCGTTTGGTTTTGGAAGCCAAATCCTGAAACGAGCATACTTGCAACTCTTCTGGTTTATTCCCATCCTCACGACAATTTCAAATTGTCTGTAGCCATTTTCGGAAAGGAGCTCGGAAAGCCTCGTCAAATCCTCACCACGATATTCACTTTCACAGTACATCTCGTGACCACACGAAAAAACAGTGTTAAAACCATTGTCTCTCAGTAACTTAACAAGCGGTCTTATTGGTTCCTCAATTTCCCTTTCATACCAATCCGAAGTCTCACTGAACCTGATTTTTCTAGAAATTAGCAATT
>CAYFWY010000054.1:0-7670 GCA_964346895.1 uncultured Candidatus Bathyarchaeia archaeon
GGCGGCTCTGGATAAGGTTCAGGTGCTTCTGCCACTGTTACGGCGGTTGCTGCTGCTGAGCTGCTGTAAGATTCGTCTCCTGCGAAGGAGGCGATGATCTCGTAGGTGCCCTCCTCTGGTGGCGTCCATGCATAGCTGAAGGTGCCAAAGTACCCGTTGGTTGTGGTTGTGCCAATGTTGATGTGAGAGCCGTCTGGACCGATAGCAGTTAACACTACTGGAACACCAGTTATCGTTACGTTGTGATGGATTCCATCGATTGGCATCTGCAGGTGCAAGTACTGCATTTGCGTTTCCATGGATTCTTTGGAGACTGCAGGGGTGCCTGGCTGAGCAGGAGACAGGTCAAGTACTGTGCCTTTTATGGTAAGGGCGGTTCCTTTTGGCACTGCAACGTCAGGGGCTGTAACGGTTGTCTCGCTCTTGCCCATGCCGATAACATACATGTATCCATCTCGAGCGCCGAGGGCTAGGTATCCGTCGGCTAATCGTATCTGCATGGCAGTTCTGGTATGCTGGCCGGCACCAGCAAATCCTCCTAGCTTCCAGATGAGTTCGCCTGTAGTAGCATTTATTGCCATCATTGGTTGTCCTCTGAAAAATGGTGGTTCGGGCGAATGATGCATAGAGTATATGAACAACTTTCCGTCAGCAGCCAGTCCAGGAGCATGGAAAGGATAGACAACGTCGCCCTCGTCAGTAGAACCGACCTGATAGACAGTCTCGTATGGGAACTCCGCCTTTACCTCAAATTTCCAATCTATATTGCCGGTTTCCCAGTCGATCGCGTAAATGCCTGATGGGGCTCCCCAGTATAGTCTGCCATAGCATGATATTACACCGTAAGTGCCCCAGCCACTCTGATCCCAAGGATAGTCCAGAAGCTCGGTCTTCCATGCTAGGTTCCCTGTCCGCAGATCATATGCCATGTAATACCCTTGCATCGAGACAAAGGCAATTTTTCCATGGTCCACTACGGTGCTGGAGGAGCTGAATTCCGGTTCCTCGACTTCAATTTCCCAAAGCTCTTCACCCGTCAGTAGATCGTAGGATTCAACTCTCTGTCCCCAACGCACTCCACCTCTTGAAATGCTGTCGGTGTCACCGCCTAACCCCGTTTCCCAATCGATACGGCTGGGTAAGCTCCTCATTGCGTATGAAGTGTTGCTTATTACTCTGTCCGCGAAATTATCAGCTGATCCCATTGTGGTCCAGTTGATCAAACGGTAGTTGCCGCCGCCAAGGTTCTGTACAGCTAGGGCGTATCCGTTCATGTAGTATTCGCCTCCCCTGCCAGTCAAAGGAGCAATCGACTCGTTCAAGATCATTTGTCCATTCATTGGATCATACTTTCTCATGTAGCCGCCACTTATTGACATGAGGCTAGGCTTGCCTGATTTTGGTACAACGCCGAGAACCCCCCTCTCTCCTAAAGAGTATGTATATGGTGAGGGGGCGTATTCAATAAGGCGAGGCTCTGTTTCCCCTGGATACAGTGGCCTTTCCCAGAATATTTCTCCTGTGCGTATGTCGTAGCACTGCCAATAGTCTTGACCGTCTGGTCCATCTGTGCTAGGTCTTGTAACCCTTTGGTAACCTCTTCCAGCCAAGATTATGGTTGGTCGATTATACCAATCGGGGGACCAGTAAATGTCGGACGCTTGCCCAACATCGCCTCCTACTAGCCCGCCTATTTCATACAGTCGCTTCCATACTATGTGCGGAGTGTTTGGTCCCCGTACCCATGGAACGAATGAGTATTCGGAGTTCGCTCTGCTCCCCTTTACATTAGCGTACGTGTTTGTATTAGGATATAATTCGTCCCACAATGGACCTCCTCCTTTACCAAACCATGGGTAGTTTCCTAGAATCGTCCACCATTCTCTGTTTTCGCTTGTTACAGGTCTTGTCCAGTAGTCTGTTGGAAGGGGAGATGGAGGCCAAGAAAGCACCGGTTCCTCCTGTACAGTTAGTATAACTTCTTTGCTGGTGCTGGGCAAAACGTAAACTGCATCACTGTAGCGCGTGCCTCCGCTAGTGACGTTTCTGATCTCGCCTGAAAAGTATCGTCCTGCTGGGAAATAGATTCCAGGATGGTCAACCTTGAGTTTCCATTCGCCAACTTGGTCGGCTACCCATTCGAACCATGCAGTTCCATCTGCAACATAAGAATCCATTGTTAAGATTTCTTCGTTTCCGTCCGGCTTCGTGATTGTAACCTTGTAGTCCAGGAATTTTCGGTTTGCGCCAGGTGCTCGCACCGTCCAAATATTGACTAGGAAAAGCTGGCCGACGCCTACGGGGTTAGGTCTGGCCATGATATGTATCCGTGAAGGAACTGTCATATTTTCAGGGGTCCCCGATGGAGGTGGTCCGGGGGTTGGTTGTTCGGGAAGTTGAGCGTTGACTGGTATATACAACGTTAGTAACACAGAAGTCAGCAGTAGAAGTAAAGCGAATGCAGTGGTTTTCTTGTTTCCTAGGATTGTTTTCATTTCTCTTTCATCCCTCAATTCTTTGAGGTGCTTTTGTATTCTAGTATCCCCGCATAAATATCTTTCTATAATTATAATAAAAATAAGATAAATAAGAATGCTAGAGGTATGAGTGCGTTCCAAGAGTAATCCTTGAATGAAAGCCCCTGATCAATGTTCGCTGAAATCGAAGAGGCAGTATAGTTTGCCCTAGAAACTCTCGTCTCCGCATCCGTTTCTTATTAGTGTGAAGGAATCCAAATACAGTCCTGTGTGCATTGGGGGTCACCGTGTCCTATGCATGTCACTCGAGTTAATTCCGCTCTTTCCTGCATACCCTTGGCAATTCCAATATGAAACGCTTCATGAAGAACGTCACACATCGTTTCCGGCATTCTGGAAGAAAGTTCCAAAAATAGACAGTTATGCACACAGTAAACAACCCGATTCTCGTCTTTTTCCAATATTTCAGGCTCTGATCCAACTTCCTCGAGATACCCCTTGACGAAAAAGTCTATGAAAACTTCAGGAGTCCATTCTCTTATCTCATATTTGGATTCCAAGTCTTTTATTATGCTTTTACCCATGTTCTCTCCAGCTATTGTCAAGATTTCGTTGGTTCGTTCTGGCCCCATGGATGATTGGAGAGTCTCTATCAGAAAGGCGGATAGTTCTTGGTACCTACGTTTAGGGTAAACCACTAGCGTGGGCTCTTTTGCAATCTGGTAATAGACTTTTGGTCTCCCGGCAGTTCCTTTTTTTCCTTCAAAACTTTCTATGAACCCACCCTTGTTCAGCCACTGCAAATGATGCCTCACTGTAATCGGCTTTAAACTCACCACCTTAGATATTTCATTGACACCCAAAGGCTTTCTATACAAAACCTTCAAGATCTGAAGTCTCGACGCACTTGACAATGCCTCATACGCATCTTTTTCAGTCATTACGATACCTCATGTCTGAACTAGAATATTAATTGAATCATTAAAGATATCTGTAATACTTATTAAAGCTATGCGGGCGCCGCGCACGCAACGATATTACGCAAACACTTCCCATGTCGTCACCGAACGTGAACACGTCCCAAAGGCTTCTCAGCTTCAACGTTAAGAAGCCCTGAAATTTGTTCTCTCGCGTGAAAGGCAATTCTTTTGTTTTCTTGGTAGTATTTCTTGTACCTCTCCTTGTGTTCTTGGTAGCGTTTCCTGTCGTAGGCCTTCTTTTCCTCTTTATGTTCTTCACAGTAAGCCTTTATCTCCTTTCTGTGTTCTTGGTAGTATTTTTTGTACCTCTCTTTATGTTCTTGGTAGTGGTTCCTGCTGTAGGCCTTTATTTCCTCTTTGTGCTCTTGGTAGTATTTCTTGTACCTCTCCTTGTGTTCTTGGTAGCGGTTTTTATACCTCTCTTCATGTTCTTGATAGTATTTCCTGAGGTAAGCCTTCTTTTCCTCTTTATGTTCTTGATAGTATTTCCTGAAGTAAGCCCTTCTTTCCTCTTTATGTTCTTGATAGTATTTCTCGCCATAGCATTTCCTACAAAGTCCAGAACGGTAGTATCTTCGCAAGGATATGGGCGCACCACAGTTGAATATGCATTTGTTTTCCAATAGATCCTTTACCGCAGGAGCTTTTTCAGTTTCGTACACAGTTTCGTACATATTGTTAAGTTCCCCCTTCATCGTTGTCTTAAAAGAAGAAAGGGAGAGTTTGAGGTGTTCATCGTCATTGTTTTTTGACGGCCCACAAGGTGCATAGGAAGAGGAGTGTGACTACCCCAATAGCTGCTATTATTGCTAAGTCTATTGCCATGTAAGCTGGAACCTGAATGCACCTTTACTTCCTCAATTTTTCTAAGCGCTAGTTTATTGGATCGTTCTTACTTAAGTATTTTTCTATAATTATAATAAGAATTATATATATGCGTAAAGCAGATACACGTTACGCTGTTTTGTGTTTAAGTACCTCTCGTTCATAGTATATATGTTGCCATTTACAGCAGTGTTACCTAGAAATGTATAACCAATACACTCTTTCAGGTTTTGATGCATGATGCGCGCGCATTAACCAAGAGGATTTTCCAACAAAATTCTCGTAGGAAGGAAATAGCCGAAGGCACGTTTAGTGCGCGCGCGCGCTGATTTTTGCGTCTTTTCATGTAGACATATCCAGAGCCGGCAATTATCACTATGGCTATTATTGTAGCGCCTGCGTAGACGTATTCTCTGGGTATGCCTTCTTTTGGTTCCTTTAGTTCAATTACTTTTAGGGGTAGGTCTGTGCTGTAGGCAGGGGTATAGGCGCGGCTTGGGTGTTCTGCACCACTATACCTTGCATTGACGGTCCAGTTGCCAACTGTGTCGGGTGCATGGGAGGCGGCGAAGGCGCCTTTTTCGTTGGTTTTTACAACTACATCTAGGGTGGAGCCATCGGGTTTGACAAAGGTTACTATTATGGGGGCATTGGCGATTCCTGGCTCAAGTTGGCCGGTGACGGCCACAGATTCGGCTTTGGTTAGGTTAATCATGTTCTTGCTTAGGTTGGCAACAAGGGATGTAGTTATGATTGGAAAGTTGACATCCACAAGGCAATAGACGTTCCAGTCATGGTTTCCCACGTATATCCTGCCCTCGTAGAGAGTTGGGGACGACCAGTATGCTGAGCCAGTACCGAACCACGAGAGCCTATCTCCGGTTGTGGCGTTAAGGACGTAAATTACATCTCGGTCAGCGGCGATGTAGACCTTGCCATCTGCGTAAGTCGGTGAGGCGTATAGTTCACTTCCCATCCAGCTCTTCCAGACCTGGGAACCGTTCTTGGAATCGACGCAGACTATGAAGAATTGATCAATTAGGAAGAGCTTGCCTTCATGATAAGCTACAGAACCAACCAAAAAATTCTCAAAAATGGCTCTATATGTCCATTCGATTATGCCCGTAGTTGCGTTTATTCCATAGTAATTAAACTTGTTTGCTGAAACGAATACCATGCCATCTGCGACTGTTGGAGATGCATGCATGTCAGTGCCTCTCTCAGCTACCAATTCATACGGAATCTCGAGCTTCCATATGAGGTCTTTCGTGTTGACGTCCAGCTTGTAGAGGGCGCCCGAGGTGGGCTCCTGCGAAACAACGTAAATTGCACCGTCGACGACTGCTGGAGAGGAAGTGATATACCCATCGGTCTTAAAAGTCCAAACGACATCACCAGAGCTAGCGTCGAGACAATACAAATTGTTGTCTAAGGACCCAACATACACCTTGCCCCCAACCACAGTAGGAGAGGAACGCAGCCTCGACGCGGCATCAAAGTGAGCTGGAATGTAACCGCCAGCGTTTTCCATCCAGATAAGGCTGCCGTTTTCAGCATCAAGGCAATAAACATACCCATCGTCGGGTCCTATGTAGACCTTCCCATCAACCACAGCTGGTGACGACTTGACTCGGCCGCCAGTCGGATAATTCCATATGAGGCTGCCGTTCAGAGCATCAAGGCAGTAAATGTTTTTATCATTTGAACCCACGTAAACCTTACCATCCACGACACTTGGCGAGGAGATAACCGCACCGCCCGTAGTCAAGTTCCATCTTAGAGTTAAATTCATGGGACCTGACTGGCCAGTTCCAGTGTTCTCCTGATCGTGACGCCACATAGGCCATGACTCGGAACCGATAGCCCATACCTCGTCGGTAGTTTCGTAGATATCCATTCTAGCCCGTGTGTAGGCAGGTATGAGGTATAGATTGCCGTAGGCGATTGCCGTAGACTCTCTTGGAGCATGAGCTTCTATAGGGAGCTTCCAAAGGAGCCTCCCCGTGTAAGCATCGAGACAGACAAACTCAGACTTGCTACCCTCACCTGTGTAGGGATCCCTAGATCTTTCTTGGCCGGTTGTAGCGTAGACCTTGCTATCGGCAACCACGGGGTGTCCTGGAAGGAAGATGTGGCCTGGACCCTTGTACTTCCACACTGGTTGCCCCGTGTCCACGTCTAAGGCATAAAGATGCCCATCCGCGTTGACTTGGTAAACCTTACCATATGCAGCGGCAGAACCAACACTCCAGAATCCGAACCAGGTGCCTGGATTAAAAATCCACTGAATCTCGCCTGTGGTGGCGTTGAAGCAGTAGAATCGGTTGTCGACTCCACCTCTAAGGAACTTGCCTTGGTAATAAGAACCAGAAAACTCCATCGGTCCTTTTGTTTCCGTATCCCAGATGACCTCCCCTGTTTTACCGTCTAAGGCCATTTGGTGAGGCTCGTGGGATCCGAGGAACACTTTTCCATCGCCGTAGTGCACACCCGATCCTGCTGATCCGCCGCCAGGTATATGGGTCTCCCATGCCAATGTGGGTAGTTTTGAAGGATCAGAGAAGTTCCAGGCGCTAACTGACGATTTGCCCTTATCGTAAAAAATTTTTTCTTCTGGACTATATACACCAGGAGAAAAATAGGTTGTACGAGCAGAAAATTCGTCGCTAGACCATAAAACTTTTCCAGTTTCTATTTCAAGACAGTATTTACCTATGACAAGGTGATTATCGTCGATCTTGTATACTGCTGCCCACTGCTCAGGGGCAGGCAAGGTAGTATTCCAAACAGTGCTTCCCGTGTCCTTGTCAAGGGCGATAACATTCGTCCTGGTTGTAACGAAAACCTTGCCGTTGAAGGCTGCAACATAACTTTCTATGCCCTCTATAGTTCTTTTCCACAGAATGTCGGGTGCTTCTGGGGCTGGTCCAGCTGAAAAACGCGTAAAAGCTGGATCACCATGAATCTGCGGCCACTCATATTGAAGTAAATCATCGCTACCAGTTACCGCTCTAACGCCCTTGGGCGCATTTGAAGCATTAACTGTGCTGCTTTCAGAATTTGAGAACACTGCGAAAACTGATAATGATAACAGTAAAGTAAAAACGATTGGGATTATTGTGTAGGTCCGCTTTGAATTCCCCATTTTTTCCATCCACAAGGCTTGTTCACGGTGTATACATGTGCACCGTCACTTCTTAACTTTCTTTTTAATTATTACATTAAAAAGTATAATAAAAATCATTGGTATTAGGAGAGCCAAAACTGATTGTAACTGAGGTAAGATTTCTGGAGGTTGCGGGTTAGGTACTTGTGGGTTAATTGGGTTTGGTGGCGCTTCCTCTTCGTCGGAATTTTCGTCAGGTATGATTTCTGGAGGTTGCGGGTT
>CAYFWY010000054.1:7770-11200 GCA_964346895.1 uncultured Candidatus Bathyarchaeia archaeon
GGTACTTGTGGGTTAATTGGGTTTGGTAGCGCTTCCTCTTCGTCGGAATTTTCGTTGCTCTCCCAAAAAGCCATCTCTAAGATGCGTGCGTGCTCTAAAAGGGTGAAACCTATCAACGTATCCGTTGGGTCTTCCACTATATGGTCGGTATAGACTACAACTTTGAACACTATGTTCCCTATAACCCCCCTGCTAACACCTATTTCTTGTGTGTCATAATCATATACAACCGCAAAAGCAACAGAAATCGGTATCTCCGTGTATCCTCCTTCAGATTTGGTTTGGTTCATCATTTTGTTTAGACACGCTTCGGCACTGCTCACATTTAGGAACCGATAAACGTAAAACTCTACACTCATGTCGCTATGCGCAAAAAATCTTTTGTAGTAGCTCACTGCTTTACTCTCCACAAATCCAGGTACATTTAGGGTTTCACTCCAAGAAATACCGTAATACCATTCTGGCTCCTGGAGTGGGTTACTCGGGCTTTCATCTCTTGAAGGAAGCAGTTCATCCAACGGGTTTGTAATTAATTCTTCTGCTTTTACCAAAGGTGACATTAGGCTCAGCAGTACCAACAACACCATTATTTCAGAGACTGCCCTGTTAAATGTTTTCCCCATCTTTCAGCTTCCATTTATCCTATATCAATCAATGATGAATCGTTAGTCGAAATCTTCTTAGCCAGTACTACTGCATGCATATATGCGTTAGTTATTTTTGGTTGCCGCGGGCGCACATAAATTGAAATACTTGTATCTTGTGTTTTAGCTAAATCTGGTGGGTTCAAATAGTAAGTTTGTTCATACTTCAGATTAACCGGAAACTTTGGGTCATCATAGATTATGTCCAAGCTCAAGCCATACTGTTCAAGGAGGCTGCGCGAGAGTTCCCAAATCTGAATGGATTTTTCGTCTGGTCCCCAGTACCAAATTCTGTCTTCGCAATGTCGCATTCCCCACCCATAGTTTCTAGGCAAGACAAAAGCCGCCTTAGCTTCGATTGCGCCATGAACTACATGAGGTTTTCTTACAACCTCTTTCCAGAATCTGCCTAGGGCTTCGAAATGGTCGTCGGTTAGAATTCCATAATCGTTGATCTTCGGGTAATTAAATATAATTACGTATTTGGCGCCAGCCTCGTAAGCCATTTT
This sequence comes from uncultured Candidatus Bathyarchaeia archaeon, assembly GCA_964346895.1. Taxonomy (GTDB): domain Archaea; phylum Thermoproteota; class Bathyarchaeia; order Bathyarchaeales; family Bathyarchaeaceae; genus CAYFWY01. The sequence continues at coordinate 8,924 of CAYFWY010000054.1, forward strand.
CATTTGACGGTATATTTCTTCTCCGTTGTCAAGATAAGGAGACTCTCTATACTTCCATGTTATTATCACGCCCCATGTTTTGTTTTGCATCTGTGCGGCGCCTCTTACGAGGGCAATGTCCTGAACTAGACTATGATTCCAGCCGAATTGTGCAAGTACAACATCGTATCCTCCTAGGTAGTCAAACCAATAAAGGGCATAATCAGAGGTGAAAACCGTAATCGAACGGCTTTTCAGTTCTTCTAGACCAGGCGCTGTCTCGACGGCATCAACATACATTTGTGCTGCAGAATCATAGTTCTTGGGTAGGGATCCATTCAAATATCCCTCAATTTCAGGAGCATGGATCTGATATTGAGTTGAGTTTCCCTGTTTTATCTTTTCAAAATAACTTAGCCAGTTGTAGTCAATTTGAATTCCACCTGGTTCATCATAATAATAGACACCTAATAAACGGTCACCCCATCGCTTTTTAGCAAAGTCAAGCCACGGTACCTGCCAGAGATGATCCACATCAAACCAGCCGAAATAAACTATGATGTGTAGTCCAGCGGCAACTGCATAGTCACAAATCTCGTTCATGACAGTCTCATTCTTGCTTATGGGCCCAGATTGCAGCACAAAAAGGTTGGTGGAGGTTTTGACTCTGTCAATTAACCGTGTAGCTTCCGCCGTCGTATTCCCACTGAAGGTTACCCCGACGTAGAATTGGTTTTTTTCGTTCTTCCCACTACCGGGGCGAAATATAACAAGTAATGAGATAGCTGATAAAATAAGCAATCCGATTAGGGAAAGAACAAAAACTGTTCTCATGCTGAAGAGGTCCTTCCCGTCAATTTGGCTGTGCAGCAGTCTAATTTTATGTCTTTTTCAAAATGATTCGAGGCTCTTTGAAATAGATGGTTTGTTAGTAGAATGCGTACATTTGACACTCGCGCTTTTTTTTGTAGAGTTAAATTTTGGTCACGCACGCACGCATTCTCCCGTGTGTCATATGTCGTAGAACCATCCAATAAACAGAGGCCATGGGTTTAGAGTTTTAGTTGAAGTTGAATCTACTAATTGTTTGGTGCCATCATTGTACCAGACTTTCAGTAGGACGTGGTTGATGGTTTGTGGGTTAGTTAGATTGTTTGTATCCATGTATACCATTTGAACTGTCATGTTGTAGTTGGCATGTTGGTTTCCAGATTCCAGTAGGCTCCCCATCAAAATTGCGAAGTCTTCACAATCGCCGGTTCCTTTTGTTAAGGTTTCCACTGACGATTGTGTAACGTTGAATGTGTCTTTCCTGTATACTGTTAATTGTTTTCTCAAGTTGAAGACTTCTTGAACGAAATCGCGGTCATTTCTTCCTTCTGTGAGGTCATTAATGACGTTAGAAAACAATTCAGGTTGTACAAGCAACTCCATTTTTTTTACCTTAACTGTATGGTTAGCCGTCCTAAAATGGTGGTATTCCGTTGGTTCTGCTCTGTCAGCATAATAGGTGTAAGCTTCTAAGGGCATAGACCATTGTTTGGTGCTTCCTTTAGTGGTTTTGAAAGCCCAAACAACATCTCCTTCACGTATTGTGGTAGAGGGCACTTTCAATCCTCCATTAGGCTCTGCTTCCCCGTTTGGGTAAATTGTGTTGGTTGTGTCGTACTCCTTCTGTAATCCAATCAGCAACTTGCAGGAATCGTTCTCTTCTTTCTGAAGGTTTGAAATGTTTGTGTTTAAAGAGTTCAATTGCTCCCGTAACAATTGATGTTGATTTTGCAGGATTGTTATTCGCTCTTCATATCCGCTGATGGGAATACGGCCTGTCGAATATCCAATAGTTAGCCCTATCACCAAAGCAACTAAGATTGCAGCCAAAATTTTTTTCCAAGAAAATTTGGAGGTAGAATCAGTCTTCTTCACTTTCGCGCTAGCCAATCTTTCTTCAATTGAAAACTCCCTCTCATTGGAGACTGTTCTCACCGATGTTTTTCACCTCATTTTATTCGAAATTTACATTGTTTGCTGGGGCCTCGGAATTGAGGAAGGAAAAATCTCGAAAAACCCCCCCACGTGTCAGTCAGCGTGGAAGATCCCGTAAGCCCTCTCAGCCCATTCAACCTATACGTGAACTGTCACTCCTCAACTTTTGTTTAGCGATACCTCCTTCGAATTGAAAAAAAGAAAGGGATGATGAAGGGTTTATTGTCGTTTTCTGCCGAATATGTCGTATACGACGAGAACTGCGACTACCACGATTGCTGCTATTATGGCTAAGTCTACGGAGGTGTAGGC
>CAYFWY010000055.1:0-11072 GCA_964346895.1 uncultured Candidatus Bathyarchaeia archaeon
TCCGGGTAGTAGATCCGGAAGGGAAAGAGTTTGTTAAATTTGCACCCACAGAATACTTGGATGTTATCGAAGAACGCGTTGAACCATGGACCTATGTTAAATTACCATACCTCAAAAAGGTTGGATGGAAAGGCTTAGTTGACGGTCCTGAAAGTGGCGTCTACAGAGTTGGCACTCTTGGAAGACTTAACGCCGCAGAAGGCATGGCAACACCTTTAGCTCAAGATGAATACGCGAGGATGTACAAAACTCTCGGTGGAAAACCAGTTCACGCCACCTTGGCTTTCCACTGGGCTCGGCTGATAGAGCTTATGTATGCAACGGAACGTGCGTTGGAATTGGTTACAGATAAGGAAATAACGAATAAGGATATTCGGAATAAACCTGGAAAGCCAGGGGAAGGAGTTGGAATAGTTGAGGCTGCTAGAGGCACCTTAATCCACCATTATATATTGGATGAAAAAGCCTTGGCCAAGAAAGTAAACTTAATAGTGGCTACAGTCAACAACGCACCAAGCATTTGCATGTCCGTGAGAAACGCCGCACAAGGTCTTATACACAACGGTAGGGTCAGCGAAGGATTGTTAAACATGGTGGAGATGGCTTTCAGAGCCTATGACCCATGCTTTGCTTGCGCCACCCACTTTGCCATCGGTGAGATGCCTTTGAAAGCGGAGATTTACAATCATGAAAAGAGGTTAATCAAAACCATAAAAAGGTGAGGAATTAGCAATGGAAAAGGTAAAAGTTGGAGTATTCCTATCTGACTGTGGAAAACAACTCTCTGAAATTCTTGACTTCGAGGCTTTAACCAACTACGTAAAAGGAGTTTCCGGTGTGGTTCTTGTTGGGAGAGGCAGTGAGTTTTGGCGTGGCAAAGGATTACAAACAATTCTAGATGCTGTTAAAGGTGAAAAAATAAATCGAATAGTCATTGCGGAGAGTCTCCCGAAACTAAGCGAGGTGAAGGTGGCTAAAGCAGTTGAAGAGGCAGGTCTCAATCCCTACCTGGTTGAGGTAATTGACCTCAAAGACCACTGCGCTTGGCCTCATAGGGAAACCCCCAAAGAAGCCACTGAAAAAGCCAAAGCCATGCTTCTAGCCGCCATCGAACGCGCCAAACTTCTCGAACCAATAGAGAAACTTGAGTTTCCAGCCCTTAAATCTGCCCTAGTTATCGGCGGAGGAATAGCTGGGATGCAAACGGCTGTAGATTTGGCGGATTTAGGATTCGAAGTGAACTTGGTTGAAAAAGCCCCGTTTCTCGGAGGCTTGGCTTCTCGCGCGGGGCGGTTCTTCCCGACAGACGATTGCGCCATCTGTATACAGGCTCCCGCTTCAGATGTGAAAACAATCACCCACACCTCCCGGAAGTGCGTATATCGTTCCGGCTTCAGCGAGATTCCCAACCTAAACATATTAACAAACTCCAAAGTCGTTGGTGTTGAAGGAGTTCCTGGAAGTTACAAGATTACAGTAGAGAAGAAACCGACATACGTTGACGAATTGAAGTGCGTCGCATGTGACCTATGCACTACTGTTTGCCCAGTGGAGGTCCCTGACGAATATAACGCAAAGCTGAAAACTCGCAAAGCCATTTACATGCAGGTCCCGAATGTTCATCCGCCAGTTTACGTCATAGACGAAAGCGTCTGCAAATTCCATGACTGCGCCAAATGCGTTAAAGTCTGCCCCACTAACGCTGTAAGACTAGACCAGAAAAGTAAGCAAGAAATCTTGAACGTTGGCAGCATAATAGTTGCAACAGGCTTCCAAGAATGGGATTCCAGCACAATTAAAGAGTATCACTATGACGACTACCCAGATGTCATAACCAATCTTGAACTCGCAAGAATGATTGATGGCTTCGGTCCCACAGGCGGAGTGGTAATTAGGCCTTCAGACCGCAAACCTGCTAAAAAAATCGTTATGATACAATGTGTCGGTTCAAGAGACCGACGATGGAATACATATTGCTCAAGCATATGTTGCATGATTTCGTTAAAACATGCCTCGCTGATCAAAACAGCCTATCCCAACACAGACGTTACTATATGCTACATAGATATGAGAACCACCGGAAGAGAGCATGAAGACTACTACGAACGAGCTAGAGAGATGGGAATAAAATTCGTCAAAGGGAGACCAAGCGAAATCTCGCGAGACCCAGAGACGAACAAGCTAATCGTCGACGTTGAAGATGAACTTCTGAAGAGACTCCTAGAGTTGGAGGCTGACCTGGTTGTGTTAGCCCCAGCAATGGTCCCCGCTGAAGGCACTAAGGAACTTGCAGAGCTTCTCGGCATCGAGTTGGGTGAAGACGGGTTCTTCAAGGAATACAACGCTAAATTGAGACCGACTGAGACAAAACTGAGGGGCATATATCTATGCGGAGGAGCAACTTACCCGAAAGACGCACCGACAACTTCTCTACATGCTCACTCAGCAGCTGTGAAAGCTGCAAAGTTCCTCACATTAGGCAAGATAGTTAAGGATCAGAGAACCGCTGAGATCAACGAAGAATATTGTGGTGACTGCGAGTTCTGTCCAGTCATTTGTCCTTACGCCGCTATAAGTCTAGAGCCAACAACCGAAGATCACTTCGTTGCCAAGGTATCTGATCTTATTTGTGAAGGATGTGGTGTCTGTGTGGGCACTTGCCCCCTTAACGCTATCGAACTCAGACATTCGAGGCCAAACCAGATGCATGCTCAAATGAAAGCCCTAATGTCTATCAACGGAACATCAAAGCCTCTGGTTCTAGCAATCTGCTGTTCAGAATGTGGTCACACCGCTGTAGACTCTTCCGGTATGGCTATGATGCAGTACCCAGCGAACGTAAGGGTAATGAAGGTTCCTTGCACCGGCATTCTCCAAGTTCACCAATTCCTTGAGGCTTTCAAAGCTGGAGCTCAAGGAGTTATGGTTGTGGGATGCAAAAGCGACGGTTGCCATTACGAGATTGGCAGCCAGCAGGCTGAAAAGAAGGTGGAACTTGCCAGAGTATTGCTGAAGGAACTGGGTGTAGCTCCAAAAAGGTTGGCGATGTTCAACATGGTGTTCATTGAAGGAGACAAATTTGCCGAAGCTGCCCAAACGATGACTGAGAGATTAGAAAAGTTAGGTCCAATACAGTTTGTGGGAGTCTCCTAGAGAGAGGAGCGTGAAGCCAGAATGGCTCAGAGAAACGAAGAAAGAGCCAACAGCTCCGCATTCTATCGTGAAATTGTGAGGCATTTAGGCGTCGAACGAGCCCTCCGCGCGCGTGCATGCTACCAGTGTGGAACCTGCGCTAGCAGTTGTCCCGTTGCTAAGATTACCTCAAGTTTCAATCCTAGAGAAATAATGCTGCTCGCTTTACGAGCAGAAAAGGATGAACTGATTTCGGGAGACGCCATATGGTTATGTTGTTCATGCTTCAACTGCCAGGAAAGATGTCCGCAAAAGGTTGAAATAGCTGATTGCATCTACGCGCTGAGAAACATCGCTTTCAAAGAGGGTTACATTCCAAATATTTATTCAGAATTTGCGTCTGCCCTCCTAAATGACGGGCGCATAGTCGGGGTTTCCAAATTCGTGGAAAAGAAAAGGCCTGACCTCGGCTTACCCCCTCTACAACCCACGGGTGTAGATGCTCTGAGAAGAATTCTTTTCGCTACTGGGTTTGATAAATTGGAACAGAAGAAAGAGGAAGCAAAATGACAAGCTACGCTCTCTTCTTGGGATGCACCATACCTGCTCGTCAGCCTAACTATGAATTGTCAGCGAGAAAGGCTCTAGCCAAACTTGGTGTCGAACTTGTCGATTTAGCTAATATGACATGCTGTTGCCCTCCGCCGATTCAGTCTATAGATTTGGAAACTAGCCTAGCCGTAGCTGCATACAACATTTCCCTAGCCGAAGAAGCTGACCTGAACATTGTTACATTATGTAGCGGCTGTTTTGAATCTCTTGCCATGACAAACGCCATGTTAAAAGAAGACGAAAATCTGAAAGCAAAGATAAACAGAATCCTATCCAAAGCCGGAAAAAAATTCACAGGCAGCAAAGAAGTGAAACATTTCCTCCAAGTCCTGATGGACGATGTCGGATTAGAGCGCCTCAAACAAAATGTTAGAAAACCCTTAAGCAACCTAAAAGTAGCACCATTCTATGGCTGCCACGCACTTAGACCCAGCGAGCTTCTGAAACTTGACGACCCAGAACGCCCCCACATTCTTGAAGATTTAATAGAGATCTTGGGTGCGGAAAGTGTTGAATATCGAAATAAACTGAAATGCTGTGGAGGTCTGTTAAGAGGTATTTCTGACGACCTCGCCCTCAACCTTGCCAGAGAAAAACTTGCAAACACAACCAAAGCAGGCGCAGACTGTATTGCAACCCTTTGCCCCTTCTGCTTCGTTGCACTTGACATCGGACAGATGCAGATCAAGATAAAGTTTCAGGAAGCCTACGATATGCCGGTGCTTCATTATTCAGAACTTTTAGCTTTGGCATTAGGGATAGCCCCAAAGGAACTATCGCTCCAAACCCACAAGATAAAGACTGATAAAATCCTCGACAAGATAACCTGACAAAAAAATACGATACAAGCGCAATTTTTTAAGTATGGCGAAAGGTTTACGAGGAGTCTCTCCCATCTTTGTAATATAGTTAATGGAGATTTATCCATCTATGTTCGGGAAACAAATTTCCATAGATGACTCAGGATGGGGAGATCTAATTTTGGGTGTAGTAATAGGTGCCCATAAACTTCCAGATCACAAGTACATGGAACGCAGAATTCCGACCTCTGCTTTTCAGTCACCAAATTTTGAAAACAAACAATACTTGGAATATGCTGTAAAAATTGCAGAGGAGATTGTTAAGGTGATGCGTGCTGACAAAACAACAAGTTTCCTAGTTTGCTCCGGATACGTCCTCTCTGGCATACGCAAATATTTGCGAGATAGAGGTTTCTCCGTGGAAGAAGCAGAAATCACTGGCGAACTTCAAGAAAGGGTTGAGAGAGGTTTCATAAGGTGGTGTGTAGAAGTTGGAGTGCCTGTAGAAAAACTGGGGGGCGAAGGAGAGCGGTCAACACAGGTTCAGAAACGATTCTGGATGCTCCTAGAATGGATCGGAGAAAACCCTAAATTAAGAGAAAAGCTCGTGAAGACAGGTTGGAAAAGCTGGAAACAAAGGTGGCGAGAACAAGCATTCAAAAAGAGGTTCTAAATACGCGTCCTTTTTAGTCGACCTTGTATTTCCTTTTCTTGCGTTTGCACATATAAAAGCTTAAACTGCATGTATTTAAATAAATCATAGAAAAAATTAGGTTGTGCAATTGAGATTCTCGAAAACCCGCGTATTGCCCTTGGCTGAGGCGTCACTGGTTACTTTCTTATGGGCGACCTCTTATATATTCATTCGCAAAGGTCTCGAAGAGATTAACCCTTTGGCGTTTGCCGCCTATCGATACACTGTAGCCTCCTTCATTCTATTTCTGCCTTTTCTCTATAAACATAGAACGCGTTTGTTGAGCTTCAATTCAAACCGTAAACTAATGTTTCTGGTTTTGGGATTCACAGGTTATTTCATAGCTCAGGGACTCCAGTTTTTTGGACTATATTTTTTGCCAGCTGTAACTGTAACCTTTATTCTCAATCTAACACCACTCTTTGTTCTAGTTTTAAGTGCTCTTTTCCTCAACGAGCGTCCTTCATCCATCCAGCTAGGTGGGATAGCCCTTACCTTATGCGGAGTTTTAGCGTTTTTCTATGATGCTCTTGCTGGTTTAGACAAGGTTACCGGCGTTTTGGTAACATTAGTATCTGGCATTGGTTGGGCTCTCTATATGATTATTTCAAGATACTATCTCAGCAAAAAAGATGAAAGCATCGTCACCTTAACTACTTGCTCTATGCTTTCTGGCGCATTCATGCTTCTTGTAGCCACGACTTTGACTGGAAATATCGTAATGGTTTCTCTCAGCGGTTGGATTATAATACTATGGCTCAGTGTAGTGAATACCGCGATTGCTTTTACACTATGGAATCACGCATTGAAGACTCTTCAGGCCATCGAACAATCTGTATTACAAAACACCATGTTGATCCAGATAGCGTTGTTGGCATTTGTCTTCTTACAAGAACCCATCCAACCACAGGAAATTCTAGGCATGGCAATGGTTTTCATAGGTGTACTAATAGTGCAATTAAGACCTAGACTAAAAAAAGGATCTGAGTTTGTAGGAGAGTCAGCAGGGGTACATCAGCCGTAATGCATGATTTGAAGCAGGGAATCCGCCCGGCAAAAAGTGTTTTTCCAGAGAGAGATTAAATATTGCACAGCATCCTTCAAATCTTTGCTATCAGTTGGAACATGCGCGGATTTCCTCAAACGTCCCTCTCTTGATGGGCTCATAACAAAAAAGGGGAGAGTTATCAAGTTAACTCCTGATTCGCTTCGTCCTCTGCTTCCTGGAATTTGGTTGCTCCCCATGTCTCCCATCCTTCCCGGGTGCTGCTCTCACTATATTCCACCGTTTTTAATTCATCTATTGTGTCCACATTGTCGGGGACTGCTGTAAAAGCAGCTACCGCATTCTGGTAATTTGTTCCAGTCTTCCCTTCATCTTCACATTGCTTTATTAGTGAGTAAGCGTCTTTGGCTTTTCCGTGATTTTTAACCAGCCAGTCCTCGTAGAGCTGACGTATTCTGCTGTAGAGGTCGTTGTGGAGATCGACGTCGTAGTCTGGAACCAAAGTTGGAAATTCTGCCGATTCAAAGGGGTTTGGAACGGGGTCTGTTGTGGTCACATCTGCACGTATCGGTAGTCTGTATTTGCTGACTGCGGTTTGTCCTCGTTCGCTAGTGATATAATCCATAAAGAGTTTAGCCTCTTCCAGATTTGGTGCTCCTTTAAGTATCGCTGCAGGGTCAGGGCTGACGGTTGTAGGCCAATGGGTAAAGCCGACAGGTTCACCATCCCTCAAGGGGTCATAAGCAAAGTAATCAATGCATATTCCAACGCCATATTCGCCTGCGACAACCTTAGCTGGAACATCCTCACTAGAAGTCACATACAAACCCACATTCCCTGTGAGGTTCGCCCAGAAAGAAAGAGCATATTCCAAATCTTCCTCCACAGTGAGAAATTGTGTCACACCAAGCACTGAGGAGGTGGTGGAACCTGAAGTCTTGGGATTACACATAACGATATGGCCATGATATTGAGAATCCAAGAGATCTTCGTAGGTGTTGGGTGTCGAAAGATCATTTCCTGTTAGGTATTCGGTGTTCCACATAAAGCCAAACCCACTCAAAGCTGCGGCATAGAAAACTGGATTATTGGGGTCCTCATCTTCATTGAAATCCTTCATGGCCCAACCGTTGAACTCCTCAACTATATCAGCATCATTGACGGTTTTGTATGGGTACAGAAGGCTTTCATTTGTTGGAGTTGGAGACCAAGAGTGAAGATTGGCAGCCTCTTCGAAGTTGTAGCTTCCTCCTCCCCAGTATATGTCCGCCTCCGGGTTTCCTTCCCAAGCCATGACCTGCTCCAACACAGCTCCTGAGCCGCCAGGAGTAAGTTGACTCACGGTGATCGTGTAGCCCTGTGTTTCCTCAACCCAATCTTTGAAATCGTTAATGACGTGATCAGCAAAAGCAGCGCTGTGAGGATGGGTCACAACTAGTTTATGTTCAATCGCTTGACTGTAATACCACCAACCTGCGACGCCGGCGACTACTATGATTATTATGGCAGCGACTGCAATGTATACTCCTTTCGAAGCCATTTTCTTCACCAAATTTTTGAGTTCTGCAGTTAATCATATATCGAATTCTTTTAAATAATTTGCTAGCAATATTGGTATATAATATAAGAGGAAATGCGGAAATGGGCAAAATAGAGGGTGTGAAGGATTGGATATCCTCCCGGTTTGAAACCTTACGCTCCATGGACAAACTGTCTCTCGCACTTGTCGTTATATCAGTTACCTTGCTTTCCGTCTTCATATTGCTCCCCATCTTTGTTGTTGTCTATAACGCCTTCGAAGAACCCAACGGTGAGATTGGCCTACAGAATTTCGCTAACTTGATTAGAACTCCTTCTTATCGCCGGGGTTTACAGAACAGCATCATCTGTGCTTGTCTTACACTCGCCACAACCTCTGCAATTGGGATTCCTGTAGCATATATTATGACCAGGTATGCTTTTCCGGGAAAGAAAATCTTCACACTCCTGACTATTCTGCCTCTAATGGTACCCCCCTTCGTAGGAGCCCTTGCGTTGACAGGCATGTTAGGTAGAAACGGCACGATTACAAACTTCCTTCAATTCCTCTTTCAGTCATTGGGATTGAACATTTCCTTGGAAGGTGGGCTAATAATACCAAACATACTGGGTATAGTCTTCATACAGACATTTCATCTCTGGCCTCTAATTTATCTCAACACTTCAGCATCGCTAAGCAAAATAGATCCAACCCTTGAAGAGAGCGCAAGGAACCTCGGTGCTTCTGGCCTCAAGCTTTTCACGAGGATAACTTTACCCCTTGCGCTTCCCGGATTTGCGGCAGGAGGTTTGCTAGTTTTTCTTTGGAGCATCTCCGATCTTGGTACACCAATAATGCTCAACTTCTCTGAATACTCAGTCTTCCAGGCATTCAACGAGTTGACCATCCAAGAAGGTTATAGGGAAATTGCTTCGGTTATCTCCATTGTGCTAACAGCAATTTCAGCGGCAGCCCTTTTCATCGTAAATAGATCCGTGGGTTTGAAAGAATATGCCACTATACGGGCTGGGGTCGCACCTCAAGCAATTCAGAGAAGAATCGGAAAAAAGTTGAGTGTAATTATTCTGCTCTTTTTATCGCTTCTAGTGCTAATTTCCATAATTCCCCACATAGGAACAGTTATGATGGCTTTCACAATTCGCCCTTCATACGGGGAATGGTTACCCAAGGGAGTAACCGCGGAATATATGATTACTGCCCTAGGGGAGCAAAGGTCCTCTTTAGCCGTCGCAAACAGCCTCATCTACTCTTTTCTCGCATCTTTTGCAGACATATTTCTGGGAGCAGCAATCGCCTATCTTCTGGTTAGAAAAAAATTTCCTGGAAAAAGCATTCTAGACATTATTTCAATGATGCCCTTCGCTATCCCGGGAATAGTGATCGGTCTAGGATACATCTACCTGTTTTCAAGACCCATAATTGGAAACTTCAGGCTTACTTCAATCTGGTATATCTTAGTCATAGCGTACGCTATGAGAAGGCTACCTTACACAGTGAGATCATCTCATGCTGTGTTGCAACAGGTCCACGAATCCTTAGAGGAAGCCGCAACCAACCTGGGAGCATCAAGAATTAAGACCCTGACAAGCATAACGATACCTCTCATCATGCCAGGTCTAGTCGCCGGAGCCATACTAACCTTCGTCACTTCCTTCACTGAAGTTTCAACATCCTTACTCCTTCAACCGATAATCGGGCCCTTGGGAATCTACGCAAGGCCTCTGACACTTCAAATCCTGCTTGAGGCCAAGGGCGGACCAACCGCTGTAAGAGTAGCCTCCTTTTTGGGCTTCATACAGATTATCGTGACAAGTATTGGTTTATACATTACGAACAAGCTGTTGGGTGGCAAGGCAGGATTAGCTTTCGGAGGTTAGGTGGATAATTAGATGGTGGATGTTAAACTGGAAAATTTGGTGAAAACCTTCGGTTCTATAGTTGCAGTAGATGAAGTGAGCTTAAAGATAGAGGAAAGTGAATTCTTCACTATATTGGGGCCATCTGGATGCGGAAAAACGACGACGCTGAGAATGATAGCAGGTTTCTATAAACCAGACAAGGGGAAAATCTACTTTAACGATAGGCTAATGAACGACATTCCTCCTGAGAAGAGAAACACAGGCATGGTTTTCCAGAATTACGCGCTTTGGCCCCACATGTCTGTATCCAAGAACGTTTCATTCGGATTGGAGATGAGGGAAATTTCCAAAAGGGAGATTGAAGGACGTGTGAAAGCTGCTCTTGATCTTGTTGAGTTGGGAGGGCTTGGAGACAGAACCCCTGATCAACTTAGTGGAGGACAACAGCAGCGAGTAGCTTTGGCGCGGGCTCTCGTGATAGAACCGGATGTCCTCCTTCTAGATGAACCCCTCAGCAATCTCGACGCAAAGTTGAGAGTTGAAACGAGAAAGGAGATCAAGAATCTACAGAAAAAACTGGCTATAACGACCATCTATGTTACCCACGATCAGAAGGAAGCCCTTGCAGTATCTGATCGATTAGCTGTGATGGGTATGGGCAAATTGGCACAGGTGGGTAGCCCCCTAGAGATATACAGAAAACCCAAGGACAAATTCGTTGCCAGCTTCATTGGGTTGATAAATCTCTTTTACGGGAGAGTTTTAAGAACCTTGGAGACCGATGTTTGGATCCGGTCAAACGAGGGACTAGAATTCGTTGCCAGTTCCCTTGATGAAGTAAAGAAGGGAATGAAAGTGCTAGTTGCTGTTAGACCAGAGAATATTGAGGTGCATCCTCACGGCTTTCTACATGACAGAAGAAACACAATTAGCGGTGTTGTTGAGGGAGTCGAATATCTAGGGGACCTTTCTCGATACAGCATAAAGACGCAATATCAGATAATCAATGCTGATCAATACAGTCCGTCAATCGAAAAATCCTTCCGGTTAGGCGACAAAGTGACTTTAAGTTTTGAAAGTGAAAATGTAAACTTGATAGATATACTTTGATTTCTAACAAGCATCACAATTTATCCCTTCGTTTAACAAACACATCAAAGGAATTGTCAAATACTAGTGGCATTGGTTCTATGATGCAACCGTCAAATCGCGCGCCCTTTATCTTTAAATTTGATGTCCATAGCTACTGACCTAAAGACTATGTCTGCGTTGGCAACGGCGTCCAAGATTTCTTCGTTTAAATCGAGAACTGCGATTTCGCAGCCTCCGCAACTCGCAGCCCATTAAAAAGTAAATTCTAACTTTTTCTTAAGGATCATAGCAGGTTTATTAGTTCTGTGGCGTCTACTCTGAGGTCTTTTAATGCTAA
>CAYFWY010000056.1:0-10900 GCA_964346895.1 uncultured Candidatus Bathyarchaeia archaeon
CACTTGCACTCGGAAAGAATCGCGCCAAAAGATGTTGAAGTAATGAATCCAGCCTTCGACATTACTCCAATGAAATACGTAAGTTCCATAATAACTGAGGCAGGCGTCTTGTCTCCGAAAGACCTGAAAACATTCAATTTAAATTTGAACAAGTGAATTTGGGCGGCTTCATTTCATCCTATTTCTGCTCTTCAATAGGCTTTTGTTGATTCCATCTATCATTGCCTCGATGCTGGCCATGACTATATCTTCGTGGACAGCCCTCGCTGAAACGACGTTTCCATCCTTGTCCTCGACTTTTATTACCACTTCACCCATGGCGTCTGAGCCTCCTGTTGCGGCTTCTATACGATATTCCTTTAACCTAACGTTTACTAGATTGGATGTAAGTTTTTGAACTGCCTTGATTGCAGCGTCCACGGGACCTAAGCCAGTTTCGGAGGCTACGTATTCCTTTCCGTCCAATAGAATTCTCACCGAGGCTGTTGGAATAACTCGGATTCCAGTCACAACAGCTAGGTCGGTTAGGTCAACAATTCTTTTTTCCTTGATTACTTTTCCGATAACCGCTCTAGCTATGGCCAATAAATCGGCGTCCGTGACAGCTTTTCCTTTGTCTCCCAACTCTTTAACTTTCTTGACTATCTCTCCCAACTGTTCCTTGGTAGGATAGACTCTCGCCTCTTCCAACTCTGCTTTAATGCCGCTTGTACCAGCAAGTTTTCCAGCTACCAACTTCCTTTTTCTTCCCACGAACTCTGGCTCAATCGGCTCAAAGGTTAAGGGAACCACTGTAACTCCTCGAGTGTGTATACCTGATTCATGAGAAAAGGCATTCTCACCCACAATAGCTTTATTGGGCTGTATCGAAACGCCGGTTAGTCTAGATACAAGTCGTGAAGTCTCATAAAGTAATTGAGTCTTTATCCTAGTTTTTATGTTATGGATTATGTGAAGGGCTACGGCAACTTCCTCTAGCGCAGCGTTTCCAGCCCTTTCCCCCAAGCCATTTACTGCTACGTGGATTTGAGAAGCTCCTGCCTCAATTCCCGCCAGCGAGTTGGCGACAGCCATTCCAAAGTCATTATGACAATGCACGCTGATCGGGGTTTTAACCATGCTTTTTATGTCTTTAACAAGCTTTCGCATAGTCAGGGGGGTCATTACACCAACTGTATCTGGAATATTTATTCGGTCAGCTCCAGCCTCTTCCACAGCCTTACATATTTGCTTTAGAAACCCTATCTTTGTTCTTGTGGCGTCCATGGGCGAGTATTCGCACACCACTCCATGATCTTTAATATACTCCACAGAATCGACGGATGTTGACAAAACTTGTTCAGGAGTCATGTTTACTGCGTATTTCATTTGCACGTCTGAAGTGGAGATAAATGTGTGAACGGCATCAACTTCGCATGCGATGGCTGCGTCGACATCCATCCTTACCGTGCGGGCGAGAGCGCATATTTCGGCGTTTAATCCTGCTTTAGCTATTTCTTTGACCGCTCTTTTCTCTCCTTCCGAGCTAATTGGTGTACCTGCTTCTATCACATCAACACCTAACCTGTCAAGCTGCTGTGCTATTTCCAGTTTCTCATCCCTCGTCAGCGACACTCCTGGCGTTTGCTCTCCATCTCTCAGAGTAGTATCGAAGATTCTAATGTAATCCAAATCGCTTTTTTTCATAAACTCTCGCCTCCACCTGTTCGGTTACTTTTCAAAACCTCCTCCGCTATAGCCTTCGCCATTTCTAAAGTTTTGGCTTTTCCACCGAAATCCGGAACTGTAACTCTTTTACGCAAAGTCTCAGTCACCGCTTCATCCACGGCTTGTGCCGCAAACAGACATTTGGAATCACTATATTGTTCGCTCAACCAGTCGAGCATCATTTTTGCAGCAAGAATCATGGAGCATGGGTTGGCTGTATGCTTTCCAACTCTACTTGGAGCTGATCCGTGAATTGGTTCAAACATAGCAAATTTTTCTCCGATGTTTGCGCCTGGCGCCATTCCCAAACCTCCAACTAATTGAGCGGCTTCGTCAGAGAGTATGTCGCCAAACATGTTAGTGGTAACTATTACATCGAATCTCTGGGGATCCTTGATTAGACGCATGGCTGTAGCGTCCACATATTGTTCTTCAAAAGTTATATCTGGGTATTGTTGAGCCACTTCTCTACAAACTTCCGCGAACAATCCACAAGTCAATTTCATCACGTTAGCCTTGTGGACAGCTGTAACTAGTCTCTTTTTATTTCTCCTCCTAGCCATATCAAAAGCTTTTTTGGCTATTCTTTTGCAACCTTTCCTAGTTATTAGTCTTAGACAGATGGCCGCGTCGTCCAGCATGAATTCTATTCCCTTGTAGACGTCTTCCGTGTTCTCCCTTACGAAGACGAAATCTATATCAGGTCTTATACTCGGAGTTGAGGGATAGGCCTTTATGGGGCGAATGTTAGCGTACAAGCCAAACATAATTCTTAGCTTTACAACAACGTCAGCTGCCGTTTCACCAACGGGACCCTTCAAACATGCATGTGAGTTTCTTATGGTCTCGACAGTATCCTCAGGAAGAGCTACACCTCTTTTTTCGAGACATGCGTCACCAGCTTCAACCCTAACAATGTTTAAATTTACATCGAATCTCTGCTGAACTGCACCCAAAACCTTCAATGTGGCTTCGGTCAGTTCAGGCCCTATTCCATCCCCTGGAATAAGAGATATTCTGTATTTGCTCATACCGCCTTAATCCTCCTCCTCAAATGTTCTATTAATCCTCCATTATCAAGGATTTCCATAATAAACTCCGGCAGTTGTGTTGCTCGAAGAGCTAGGTCTTTCGACTTGTTTTTAACTTGGCCCATCCGTAAATCCACAACCAGCTCGTCCCCTGCATCCACTTTACTTGAAACGTCAGGGCATTCGAGGACCGGCAAGCCTATGGTTATGGCGTTTCTAAAGAATATACGGGAGAAAGATTCAGCGAGCACGCATTCAACCCCTGCGTGCTTTAACGCTAACGGTGCTTGCTCCCGACTTGAACCACATCCAAAATTCTTTCCAGCGACGACGATGATTCCATCATGAATTCTTCTTGTGAACCCTGGATCCACTCCTTCCATGGCGTGTTTTGCTAGTTCCACGGGATCGGTCAGAACCAGATATTTTCCAGGAAGGATAACATCCGTGTCAATATTGTCCCCGAACTTAATTGCATTTCCATAAATTGTCATTTGGTTATGCCTCCTTTATCAGTCTAGGATCAGTGATTTTGCCGCTAATAGCAGAAGCTGCAACTGTTGCAGGAGAAGCCAAATACACGCGGGCTTTTGTGCTTCCCATTCTGCCTACGAAGTTTCTGTTTGAAGAGCTTATGCACGTTTCCCCAGGCGCCAACAAGCCCAGATGCCCACCGAGGCATGGACCACAGGTTGGGTTGCACACAATTGCACCAGCTTTGAGGAAAGTATTGATGAGTCTCTCTTGTAATGCCTTGAAATACACTTCTTGAGAGGCCGGGGCTACAAGCAATCGAACTCCCTTCCTTACTTTTCTTCCATCGAGAAGCTTGGCAGCCAGTCTTAGGTCTTCTAGCCGTCCGTTAGTACATGAGCCGATAAAAGCTTGGTCTACTTCTACTTTGTCCACCTTTGATATTGGTTTTACGTTGTCGACGGAGTGGGGGCAAGAGACTTGGGGCTCCAAATCTTTGATATCTAGGTCTAAAGACTTCTTGTATGTGGCGGTAGAGTCGCTTTTAATAGGTTCAAACGGTTCTTTAGTTCTGCTTTTAACGTATTCTTGAGTTGTTTCGTCAGGATTGATTATACCAGTTTTGGCGCCCATCTCAATTGCCATGTTGCATAGAACCATTCGACCGTCAACATTTATGTTTTTTATAGTGGGTCCAACAAACTCTATTCCTTTGTATATCGCTCCGTCAGCTTTAATCTGACCCACTATTTTTAATATCAGGTCTTTTGGTGTTACGAGGTTCTGAAATCTTCCAGTTAAGTTTACTTTGATGACCTCGGGCACCTTGAACCAGAGAGTACCAGTTGTGAAAACGGCAGCCATTTCCGTTGATCCTATTCCAGTTGCAAAGGCTCCAAAGGCACCGTAGGTGCATGTGTGAGAATCTGCTCCTACGATTACTTCTCCTGGTCTAACGTGGCCCTTTTCAGGCATCACCTGATGACATACTCCTCCTTGGCCAATGTCGTAGAAGTTGTTTATTCTCTGTTCCTCTGCGAATTTTCTCACGGTCTTGTGTAGTTCGGCTGACTTTACTGAGCTTGCGGGAACAATGTGGTCTAATATGATAACTATACGCTGGTTATCCCAGACCTTCTCCGCTCCGATTTTCTGAAACGACTCAATAGTTAGGGGGCCAGTTAGGTCATGTATCATCGCCACGTCAATCTTAGCCTCTACTATCTCTCCCGGAGTTACCTTTTCTTTGTTGGAAGCTCTAGCCAAGATTTTTTCAATAATGTTCATGTTTTGTCACTCTCTACCATAAGTTGCTTGACCATCTCAATTCTTTTCTCGAATTGGCGTCTTAAACTGGTGTAATCTGTATGCAGGGTTGAAGTCAAAGCATGGTAAAATTGGTTTATCAAGGTTTCTGAGGAAAGAAGAACAGGATTATCGAAAGAGGAAACGATCCCTCATGTTTTCAGCCTCTGACGCAACCCATAACTGGGTTCGGTCTTAAAAATCTTTGGGCTTCAACTGAGAGTTTAAATCTTAAACATGCACATAGCCTTAGTAAGTGAGACTTGAAGGTTGTGGCTTTGGGACGGTCGAAGCTTGATACTGAGGAGAGTCGGGTTGCCGAATTAAAGATAGAAGCCTCAGTTGCAGAAAATGAGGTTCTGGTTTCTTCACCAGAAGGTGTTGAAGGGCTTTCTTCGCGAGGCTATGGTGTTCCTAGAAACGGCAAGTTAACCCTTACTTTCTACGAGGCGTTGTTTCTTCTAGACAAAGAAGTTATCGATGTTGAAGACGAAAAAACTGGAGGAAAAATTAGTTTTCAAAGCCTCCTCAAGCATTTTCAGTCGGTTGACGAGAACGCTTGGGTTAGATATCTAATTTACCGAGACTTGAGGAGCCGCGGATACGTGGCAAGAGAGGGTTTTGGTCTGGGTATAGATTTTCGCGTTTACGAGAGAGGAGAGTATGGAAAAGAGACTGCAAAGTATCTCATATTTGGCATCCAAGAAGGTCGACCGGTTTCGGTGGAAGAGTTGGCGCGAACATTGCGGTATGTTCAGAGTCTAAAGAAGAACTTGGTTCTTGCTGTTCTAAATAGGAGAGGCGAAATTGTATATTATTCCCTTTCACAACTTACCCTAAAATGAAGAGTAAGGTGATAAAATGCCAGCGTTCAGAACTGTTCGGGGAATGAGGGACTTTCTGCCTAGAGACGCGGAAAGGATGAGGCATGTTGAACAAGTTTCAAGAGAACTTGCTCAACTCTACGGGTACGAAGAAGTTATCACTCCAGTCGTTGAATCCTACGATCTACTTGCAGCCAAGGCTGGTGAAGAAATTCGGAAGCGCATGTTCGCCTTTGAGGACCTAGGCGGTAGAAAGGTTGCACTACGACCGGAGTTTACAGCTTCTATGGCCAGGTTAATGGCTACAAAAATGAGGAACGAGCCCAAACCTATTAGACTCTTTTCTGTGGGGAGCCTCTACCGCTATGACGAACCTCAATACGGACGTTTTAGGGAATTTTGGCAAGCTGATTATGAACTCCTCGGTTCCACTCGACCGGAAGCAGACGCAGAAATCCTCATGCTCACTAACGACTTGCTTAAGAAACTCGGGTTACGCAACTATAGTTTCAAGATAGGACATATGGAAATACTCAGGGGAATCCTAAGCCAAGAAGGTGTGGGCGAAGAGCAGCAGAATCGTATTATGCAGTTGCTGGATAAGAAACGTTGGGATGAGGCTCTCACGGTCGTACGAAGCGCAGGTGTTTCCCAAAATTGTGTAGCAACGTTGAAAAAAATTTTTGGAACAAAGGGAAAAGAAGCTTTCCGTGTTCTTAAGGACGCTGAAGAGAGCGTTATGGAATATGAAAAATCCGTTGCAGCAGTGAAAAATCTGCGGGAGATCCTTGAGTTAACAATTAAAAGTGGAGTTGAGCTTGATGTGATGATTGAAGCGGGTTTCGCTAGGGGTCTCGAATACTATACCGGGATGGTGTTTGAGCCGTATATCTCGGAAATTGAAATGGCTCTGAGTGGCGGGGGACGCTACGATAAACTTGTAGAGCTCTTTGGTGGAGAATCCATTCCCGCTGTAGGAGTTGCTCAAGGGGTTGATCGGATCGTTTTGGCAATGAAGAAACAGAGGTGTCCTCCAAAAATTGCGAAGGAGAAAAAGGTATTGGTTATTCCCGTTAACGAAGAATATGTGGCGAAGGCTATGGAGTTGTCGTCATTGTTGAGGAGTGCAGAATTAATCGTGGAGGTTGAGGTTATGGCACGCACCGTCTCGAAAGCCCTATCAGACGCAGACAGACGAGCGGCCGCCTACGCTGTGATTATTGGTCCCGCGGAACTCACTGAAGAGAAGGTGGTTCTGCGGGATATGATAAAGAGAGAACAAAAGATTGTTGAGATAAAAGATCTTTGTAAGGAAATCCTAAGAAGATTCATGTAGTAGGATCGCCTTTGATTTAACTCTTTTTGCTCCAACTCTAAACATTTTGTATAGTCCTAGAGTGATTACTGCCAGCCATCCGAGAACACCTAGGACTATGGTTAAGAGGTCTATTAGAACAGAAGTGACGAGTACAGGACTGTAAAGTTCTGAGGTAAAAAAGTATGCGTAATTGTAGTAGTTGAAGAACCAGTGTATAAGTAAGGGGGCTTGAACACCATAGAGAAGGTACGTTAAACCCATTGCTACGCCAACGACTGAAGCTGAAGTGATCTTTCCGATTTCCCAACCACCGCCATATAGATAATGGACTAGCCCAAAAATGATAGAAGTAAAGAAGACCATAATCCACTCGCCTAGGCTGATTGCTTCTCTAACGCCGAAGTCACCTACAGTCTTGGTTCCCACCATCTTCTTAGCTTCATCTGGAAACAGAGGCGCCGTAAAGAACAGTTTCAGGCGTTGTCCCAACGAGAGTGTAACAGCGTTCTTGCTTCCAATCCAGAATACGTATATAATCAAGAAGGTGCCGATTGGAGTCACTCGAAAGCCAATTTCCTCAATAAACGCAGCATAGGACAACTCGAATAAGGATTCAAAGCTGTTTGAAGGCAATTGAATATCGCCAGTTGGAACACCATAGGCTTCCTGAAAGCTATGTATCGCAATGACCGCGGTAAGTAGCATACTAGTTATGATCGGCATAGCGAATAGCCAATTGTCGAACAGTTTTTTAATGGGGCGTGAAAAACCCTTCTTGATTACTTGATGAAATTCGTTTCTGAATCTCCAGGCAGCAATAAGGCAGAAGGCAAAGATACTCCAAAGAAACAAGAAAACCAATCCGACGTTGAGGGCAATAGGCGTGTAAAAACCTACAATTATGAACAACAAGATCGGTAGAGGCTGATTTACGTTGCCTGCAGTTAGACCATCTGGAGAGAAGAGTAGCACAGGCCCCAAAAACATCGCTAAGAAATACGAAGAAACAAGGAGGATAACTGTGATGGTAAGAGCAATTTTGAGGGTCAATGTGGTAAAAGGCTTTATTTCGCTGAAGGCCATTGCGATGTGTCACCTCCGTCTATTATGTGTCGATGATAATTAATTTTTATTTCATGTTCTGAGAGTTGCAGTGTCTGAGAGTTATGGGTAGAGTTATGCTCGAAGAAAACCTTTGAGGGCGTCCTTGATAGATTTAAGAAATGTGTGTTTGATTTTTTCAGGTTCCTCGAGACTTTCAAGCTGGGCAATTCTGAAGTAGGCAGGGGGATGTGGGTCAAACCTAAACCATTCAGACCTGCGGTAGCCTCGAAAAGCAGGTTCCCTTTTATGCAGGGGGAAAAGTCTCTTGAAGGCAATTTTTCTCAAGGCTTCTGCCATTACCTTTGGTTGGCCAATCATTTTTGCGGAATCTAGGTCAGCTCTGCTTTCTAGGAATTTTCCGAAGAAGTAGATAAGTCCTATTGCCACTAGGAAATAGACCCAGAAGGATAGGATACCGAAGTAGAATAGGTAGGGCCAGAATACGTAGAAGCGTAGCAGAAATTCTGCGCTAGATAAGGAGGACATAACCAATGGATCGTGGGCTTTTAGATGGCTCAGCTCATGACCGATTACGCTAAGCAACTCATCTTCTTCAAGCTGGGCTATAATTCCAGTGGTAACCAGTATAGTTCCTAAACCGGGACTTGGACCAGCAGCTGCGGCATTGGGAATTATAGAATTCATTACTACAATCCTTGGTATAGAAAAGCCAAACTTGTCAGCTGCTTTCTTCACGATTTGAAAAAGGTTAACTTTCTTAACGGAAAGATTCTCTGGTTTGCAATCAATTCCGTAAACAGAGAAGATTCCACTAGCGGTTTCGCACTCAATTGGTTTGCCAGCAGCGAGGGAAGCCTCGTATATTTTCTTTCTGATTTCAAAGATTTTTTGGGCATATTTTTTTCGGAACTCTTCGAACTTTTCCGGTGAAAAACTGTATTGCAGAAGGAGGATTTCTGGTTGATTCTCAGTTATTTTCCAGTGGCTACTCTTGGCTACTATTTTTCCTGAGAGAAGTGACAATGCAAACACGAGGCCAACGAAGATTATTGGAGCGTAATTGCCGAATATCAAGAAGAATAGGAAGGTGAAGGCCATTAAGGCAATGTAAAGGGGTAACATTGAGTCCGTGAATATTCTTCCAAGTATCCCGCTTCTTTCTCTTTCAGGAACCATTTTTTCTCTTGGCATGAAAGCAAGGTATAAGGTTGATTTGCGGATTTCCTCTTCAAACAATTGGACTATGAGAAATAGGTCCTCATAGAGTTGGTTTAGAAAAGGTTTTGGTATCTTGGGGTCGCTGAGTTTCATTGTTATTTCTATTGGAATGCTGGCGTCAACCGTGACATCCACATACTGCCCTGTTTTGGGAACTAAGACCTTGTATTCAAGACGGTGCCTTCCGTTTTCAACGGTGACACGTATGTTTCTGAAGGCTCTGTATTTTTCGTGTTGGAGAAGGTATTGGCGTCTTAAATATTCTGGGAGAAAACCCAAGTTACCAGAGGAGAGCTCGGTATCAATTGTATACTTTAACTCAGTTTCATCATGACCTGTTTTTTGCAAGGCAGACCACAATTATAAAAGGTGCAGGGAAGGATTTTAAGTTTGAACTTTCATACAGCTCAGGTTTGCGTGTGCAACAAGTTTTTTGTATGTCTTTTTGTAATTATTTTATAATGTTAATGTTTTTTGCCCTGGTCTTCTGTGGGAGAGGAGGCTCGTGGAACCTGGAGTCGCCATTGCGCATGTGCGCGTACATGGATGGTTTGGGGCTGACTCGGTTCTGGCCCGAATGGGGGCTCCTCTTTCCACAGGGGCGTAAATTGTTTTTCTGCAAAACTCTTAAATATGTAAGCATAGCCTTACCTAATATTTTGCCCTTGAAATAGGTTTGTTTGAGGTTCTTTTTGATGTCGAGTGAGGTTCAAGTAAAGTCTGACTCTTGTCGTTCGGTTCGAAAGAGGAGTGATATAGACATCATGGCTAACATTTTAGGCGAGGCGCGTAGAGGCTCAAGGAAGACTCGTATTATGTATAGATGCAATCTAAGCCATAGGCAACTTGAGGTTTATTTGAAGCTTCTTTTGGGTATGGGATTCCTGGTATCCCGCTCAGACTCTTTTGAAACCACGGGGAAGGGACGAAAATTCCTTGATGCCTATCGTACCCTCCAGGCTCTCATGACTTGAGGGTTCTTCTTTTTCGAGACTTTGAATTTCACCAATGAAGTTGAGCATTTGGGGAAGAAGCTTTGCTTTTTGTTCATTTTCATCTAGCTGGATGAAGCTGTATTTGCTTAGGAAGCTGAGGATCAGTTTCGCTTTGGATTCGGCAAGATAACTTTTTTCTGTGATTTCTCTCAGCGTGTGCCATCTTCCATCTTTGAGCGACCATAAGATTTCGTCGATCGTCGACAAGATAGTTTCACCTAGGATGGTAAAGTTTTTATTATGATGCATAAAAAGACTTGTGAATCTCTGTTTCATAAGATTGTTCAGAATCGTCTAGAACAAATGGGATTTTTTATAGAACTTAAGTACAGAACTTAATTACAGAAGACAGGTTAAGAAGTTCTTTCCCTATGGCTTTATATAATGTGGTGACATCAACTCGTGTGGCGTTGAAGATTTCGCCGAGATAGTTGAAGATGCGTCGTTAAGGGAAGAAGGTTGTATAGAGGAACTGAAATGTGAAGAGGATGAAGCTATGTGGATGATTCTCGTCCGCTCTCTTCAGGGAGGGACTGCATAGTGGAGACTCTGGGATTGAAGGAGTTCATTGACGAGTTAAGAGGAGAGTGGAAACTGCTGTGGCGAAATCGGATCGACGATAAGGTGAGGGCTGAGGGAATAGCGAGCCAAGATTTTTCGAAGTTGTTCGTTGAGAAGGGGACTGTGATTGTTGCTACGAGGGATTATAAGCCTCCTGATTTTGTTGAGATATTGCAGCAACATGTTTCTTCTGATGCAGAGAGGTTTGTTCCTCCTAACCCGGCTGTGGGTGGATGGGGGAAATTCATCAGGAGCTCAATAGGCAAACGTAGATCTGCTGCTAGGAGGCGGGCTCCACCTGAGGTGGATCCCAAGAGGGGTCAGCAACCTAAGAAGGGTGGAAGGGGCTGGCTTCATTTTAGGATGAGATAGAGCCTTTTCCATTTATTTATTTTTCTTGTT
>CAYFWY010000057.1:0-10794 GCA_964346895.1 uncultured Candidatus Bathyarchaeia archaeon
GTGTCTTCCTTCAAGGTGGAAATCCTGCTTATGGATTCAACTTCGCCTCTTTCTTGTACAGGAATTTCATCCACTCCAATTGAAGCATTGTGAAAATAGGTTCCCAACTTCTTCCCAAAAACTTCAATCAACCGCTGCACATCATATTTTGCTAGGTCACCGATCGTTTCAATTCCCAAAGTTTGCATTTTCATCTTGGTTTTTCTTCCAACCCCGATAAGGCGAGTGACTTGCAGGGGAGACAAAAAGTCTTCAACTTGCTCGGGCTTAACGATCGTCAAACCATCAGGCTTTTGGATGTCAGCGGCAATTTTTGCAACAAGCTTGTTTGGCCCAATGCCAATTGAACAAGTGAGTTTCTGTTGGGCCTGTATTTCTTCCTTTATTTTTTGAGCAAGTTCCTTTGCCTCTTCAAAACTTCCCTTAGTTTTTTGGCTCACATCTAAATATGCTTCATCTATTCCAACCTTTTCGAAAAGGTCAGCATGGCTCCTCAGAATTTTCATCACCATCCCCGAAACTTCTTCATAAAACTTGCGGTCCACTGGCAGAAAAACGGCGTCCTCATTCTTCAATTTCTTTTTCGCCAAGAAGATCGGAATTCCAGAAGTCACACCGTACTTCCTCGCTATGTAGTTTGCCGTGCTCACGGCTCCGCTTTCTTCGCTGCGTCCAGAATATACGCATACGACCACTGGCTTCTCTTTGAGGAGTGGGTTTCTCTTCTCCTCACACTGGGCGAAGAAGTAATCCAAATCTACCAACATTACAACTCGAGCTTGCTTAGATAACAATATAGTGACCCTTTTTGGGGGCATACATGATGTTAATTCATCTTTTCTTTTACTTTTATGAGAATTTTTCCCTTTTCGCCACTACATACATGAAGGCTACTAATAACATAATCATGTAAACAATCAGTGCTATGTGGAAAAGCAACGCGCCTTCAAATGTTTGCAGTATAACTGAGTTGGAGAGTGTGATTGCGCTAAAAGTGATCCCCAACAAGAAAAGGGCGGAGACAAGCAGTACAGACCATTTTTTCATTTTAAAAAGGCTGTAGGCGGTGATCATGCTTAGAAGCCCTAAAACTCCAATATGTGGGGGTGTAGCGAAATTTTTGGCTACGACGTATACAATCTCAGCTACTCCAGCGATAATGTAGAAAACTGAGAATAGAAACACTACCCGGTTTTCAATCCTGAACTTCGATTTCGATGTCATCTTTCATTCCTTGCACTACCGCTATAATAAATCAGGTAATAAATTCTTTTCTCAAAATCTCTTTACATGCGTACATGCCTCTGAGTAAGGTTTTCCGGTATTGGTTATTCAGATTTCTGAATCCGGAAAATGGATTCTTTGTAATAATTCTGTTTTCATAACGGTTATCTCTTCTAAGAGTAATCTGACGCTGGTTAAGATGAATCCGAAAGAAATCCTTTTGAAAGAAATATCCAGCAAGGTCGGATACAAAATCAACGAGCAAACCATCTCAGAAAAAGTGAACCAATTCATCAAAAATGGCAACTTGTTTCTCCTTTTCGAAGTACTGAGTCTAAGAAAGGACATCGAAAGGCTCAAAGAAGAAATTGAGCATCAAAGAACCAATGAAGATCGCAACTCTGTACATGCTGTGTATATTCCATAAGCCATCCCCCCTCTTTGAGCTCCAACTTATTCTGCAAAGACTTAGCGTGCACTAAATTTGGAAATATTATACTAAAGACTCTGTTCAAAATCTGATTGGCTTCCAGTTGCTATGAAACCTGTTATTTTCTGAAAAATTTCTGTGAAGCTAACCTTCTATTCGATGGACAACTTGTTTTTTATAAACATGAATCCTTCAAGAGACGGAGTGAAAGAAGATAATATAAGTGAAAACAAGATTTTGGTGAATGCCAACCATAAATCAAACGAAGGCGCACAGAACCATAATTCTTTCACTCTTTTTCTTGGATAAAATTCGTAAAGAATGTTGTCTGAATCGAGTAAGAAAGTTAGCTTTAATAGCTTCAACTTTAATTGGAGATTGCCATGATAGGCATAGTTTTAGCTTTGCTTTCAGCGATGGTTTATAGTTTTTCAGTGGTTCTTGTTGGAAAGAAGCTTAATGAATCAAGCTTTGTCTCTGCTGCAGTGGTACTCACTGTCACTGGCAACCTTATTCTGTGGCCGCTTGCACTTCTTTTCACAGATTTTAGTTCGATTAATTTTGAGGGTGTTCTGTTTTATGTGATAGCTGGGATACTTGCTCCTGGAATCGCCCGCTTAAGTTATTATAAAGGCGTAGAGGTTGTAGGGGTTTCTGTAAACTCGTCAATTTTTGCAACCAATCCAATGTTTAGTTCACTTTTAGCTGTTCTTTTGTTAAGCGAGGTTATTTCTCCCGGAAACTGGATTGGAATAATATGCATCATGGTTGGCGTAGTTTATATCGAAAGAAGTTTAGGTAGGCGTGGAAGTGCACCCAAAAGGATTCCCAAAAAAGGGTTGGTTTTCCCCTTGCTCGCAGGCTTAGCTGTTGCCTTCTCCGTCACCGCTAGAAAATATGGGTTGAACATCTATAATGAACCGTTGTTTGGCGTTGCAATAGGATACGCCTCATCCTTGCTGTTGCTCCTCCTGCTATCAATATTCTCCCCTAACAAAGTAGGCTCTAAGTTTTCTGGCAGAGATTTTCAATTGTTTTGGAAAGGAGGCGTCGGGTTGTCTCTGGCATGGGTTTTATCTTTTTATGCATTGAGTCACGAGAGGCTCTCCGTTGTTGCTCCACTGATGCAAACAGAACCCTTGTTTGTCCTCTTCTTCGTCTACATATACCTAAGAGAACTAGAAAAAATATCGCTCAAGCTTGTCATAAGCACTCTTTTGATTGTAATGGGAGTTATGCTCGTTAGTTTCCGTTGAGCAACATGTGGCATGCATGCCTAAATATTGGCTTATATTTAGTAATTCGCATAAACAAAATTCCGAAGAGGTTGATCAGGAATGGGATATAGTGAACTTTTCGTTTCTCCGTCTCCAGTCTTCGGCGGCATCCAGAGAGATTTCGAAGAGGCCGAATACGTGTTTCTAGGTGTTCCCTTGGACTCGACAAGCACCTATCGCTCTGGAGCGAGATTTGCACCCCTCATGATCAGAGAAGCATCCCTCAACATTGAAACCTACAGCTTCAGAACTAGCATAGACGTTGAAGATTTAAAGATTCACGACTTAGGAGACCTCCATATCACCTGGAAAGTTGATGAAACCCTAAAAAATTTAGAGTCGGTCACAAAGGAACTCTTTGATGCTAAGAAAATGCCTGTGATTATCGGAGGAGAACATACAATAACCTTGGGTGCCATGGGAAGCATTGGCGAAAAAGTCACTTTAGTAAGCTTTGATGCTCATCTAGACCTGCGCAACGAATATATGGGCTTAGCTACATCCCACACTACTTTCATGCGGAGAATCAACGAGCAGCTCACCCCCCACAAGATGATGGAGATTGGCACCCGAGCCGTATGCAAGGAAGAGCTTGACTACGCAGAGAAAATGGGCATTCAGTTTCTAACGGTTCAGCAAATCAGAAGA
This sequence comes from uncultured Candidatus Bathyarchaeia archaeon, assembly GCA_964346895.1. Classification (GTDB taxonomy): domain Archaea; phylum Thermoproteota; class Bathyarchaeia; order Bathyarchaeales; family Bathyarchaeaceae; genus CAYFWY01. The sequence goes on from CAYFWY010000057.1 coordinate 3,580, forward strand.
GACGGCGTTGAAGAAACAGCCAAAAGAATTGATATGCTCCTCGCTGACTGTGAAAAAATCTATCTGACTATCGACATGGATGTCCTTGATCCCGCCTTTGCGCCGGCTGTTCAAAATCCTGAACCAGATGGACTGGATATGCATATGTTTCTAGATCTTATAGGCAAGGTTTGTGATCATCGGATAATCGCCTTCGATCTAGTCGAGGTTTCACCTCACTATGACAAGGGCATAACTGCTATCCAGGCTGCAAAAACCATTTTAGAAGTTTTATGCTATGTTGAGAAGACTCGAAAAAGCTAATTTAAGCAATTCGAAATTTCTCGCCCTCAATCTGTTTTCTTTAGAAGCTTTGCAACGAAAAATCCGTTACAGTCATGAAGGTGAGGATAGAGTCTCTGACATTTAATTTGTCCTCGCAGTCCAGGTAAACCTATCTTTGGAGAAGTCTCCACCAGCTTGAATTCTGGGTGCCACTTCAGAAACCTTTCAATTAACATTTCGTTTTCTTCCACGGTTATGCTACAGGTGGAGTATACTAGAAAGCCCTCCTCCTTTGTGTATTTCGCACATTGATCCAGCATCTCCCACTGAATCTTGGACATGCTTAATATCGACCTCTTCGTCAATCTCCATTTGGCTGAGGGCATCTTGCTGAAGGTTCCGGTGCCAGTGCATGGAGGATCCAGAATCACCAAGTCGGCGAAAAGGTTTATTGGCAAATTCTTTCGTGCGTTAGCGACAATTGGAGAGCCTATTTCGACGCCCATGCGTCTTGTTTCTCTTTTCCAAACCATCATCCTCCGCCTTGAATAATCAATAGAAAAAATTTTCCCTTCATTTTCCATCAACTGAGCCAGATAAGTTGTTTTAGCTCCTGGAGCAGCACAAACATCAAGCACAGTCGCTCCTGCTTCTGGGTTCGTGATTTCAGCTGCCAAACAACTGGCTTTGTCTTGAACATAAAAAAAACCTTCACGAAAGCTGCGCGTTCTGGAAAGAGGTTTTCTGTTTTGGACCACCTTATACGTATACTCGAGTTGTGGCACCCTTTCAAGAAGAACACCATCCTCCTCAACTCTTTTGAGCAACGTTTCTTCAGATGCCTTCAAAGTGTTTATCCGTACATAAATTGGCGGAACCTCTACATCCTTTTCCAAGAATCTTAGCGCCTCTTTTCTTCCAAACAGCAAAAAACAATACTTTACAAACCATGTGGGATGATACGTTAAGAGTCCTACCTTCTCTACATCATGTATTCCCTCTAAAGCAGCGTCAAGCCTAATGCTCAGTATTTCGCCGAAGACTTCTTCCGCCTCTCTTAATTCACGCCAACCCAAAATGGAACGTCCCATTCTGACTATGCTAATAGCCTTCTCTAAGTCAGCGTTCACCATCTTGGTCTCATTCAAATATATGCGAAGAAAAGCCCGTGGACCCAGTTTAAAATCGCTAAGTGAACGAGGTGCTAGCAATGAATTTAGGAGAAAATCGATGAGGTTTCTTTTTCGAAGAGTTTCAGACACTAGTCTATGAGCCAACCCGATAGCCCTAGAGTCGTCTATTCCAAGTTGCTTCGCTGCCTTCGCCAACGCCAAGCGCTCGCTCAAACGTTGCAATTCAATCCAACTCAAAGCCTCAATGGCGAGCGTCCAAGCATCCCGTAACAATTTGACCATCAAGTTATGAGTCTGAATGGGGCGCCTAATAAAAGATTGATGCCTGCCCGCATTCCATCACAATTGTCTTTTGAAAAGTAAATCTTGGCTTTAGAAGTATTGCTTGCTCTTTTTTCTTTTTTGCGATGAGGTATGTACATGCCTTAAATTTCGTCTCTATTTTACAGTGAAATATATTCTCCTTTTGTTTTTTCCTTTATTTTCTATTTTTACAAGAAGTATATCCCCTATTTCTTTGGTGTTTTCGACGTGAGGTCCTCCGTCGGCCTGCATGTCTATGCCGGGTATCTCCACAATCCTCAATTCCTCTTCTTTTGGTGGCATTCTCTCAGCTAGTTTTACCATTCCAGGCACTTTCAGTGCTTCTTCTCTCGTGAGAAAGTATATTTTTAATTGAACGTTTTTGCGCGCTTCTTTGTTGGCTTTTTCAACAGCAGCTTCAAATATTTCTCGGTCAGTTTTCGGAAGGTTGAAATCTAATTTTGCATGCTCATAGTCTACTTGTCCCCCTGTTATCAACGCGGCATAATCCCTATACATTATGGCTGCTATCAGGTGTGCTGCTGTGTGAAGGCGCATCAATCTGTACCTCCTTTCCCAATCTAAAGTTCCCGTTACAAGCTCTCCTTGTTTCAGGTCTGCCTCTTCCTCAAGAAAGTGGATTATTTCTTTTGTTTCTCTGTTTATCTCTGCCCTTACGACTTTATATTTTATGGTTCCCTTTGCCAGGTATCCAGTGTCAGAGGCTACGCCCCCTGTACGCGGATGAAAAGCTGTTTGATCCAGTGTTATCTGGTTTTCTGTTACATGCTGGATTTCTGCCTCAAATTCTTTCAAAAAGCTATCATAAAGGTATAGAGATTTAGTTGGCATAGATTCACCACTACATATTAAGTTACTACATTAATTTAGATTTAATCTCCAGAAGTATGGCTCCCCGATTTACCCAAAGAGTATTTTTAGAGGAACAGAATATACTCTTCTGACGGAAACGAAGAAAGATGATGAAAAGAAGTTTAGACGATTTCTTCACGGTAGCTGAAAAGGTGGAGACGAAGCAAACAGAATCCCCTTCCACTGAAAAACCTCTCCAGAAACCGAAAAGCCTTGTGTTTCCACGAGAAAATCCTAGGGAACTGCCTCCCTCATATTTCGTTTCCGCTACATACAACGGGAAAAAAGGATGCGCTTCCATCAAATTGTATGAACCAGAATCTGGAAAAATCTATTTCTGGGACGATATAACTGGTCATAAGCCCTACTGTCTAACAAATCTTCCAGCTAGTGAACTCGAAAAAATAAATCGTCTAATTTCGCATCCCGGTTTTGACCACTTCGAATCTGTGGAGAAGTATGATCCCCTTCTCGATAAACAGGTGACCATAACTAAGATTGTGGCTAAAGACCCCTTGGCTATAGGTGGTCGCCCAAGTGGATGCATAAGAGACATTATACCTGAAGATTATCTTAAACTAACCGGTTTGGACCAACCGGTTAAAGTTTGGGAGGCAGTCATCAAGTATTATCAATCCTACATTTACGACAACGACTTAGCTCCAGGTATGATGTACAAAATCGAGAAGGGTAAGCTTATTCCAGTCAGGCTTGAATCATCCGAAGATACTGTTAGAAGAATTTATGAGCTTTTCAGAGGTGAATCAGAAGAATTCATGCAACGAGTAGAAATGTGGGCACGCCTTTTAGAGTATCCGGCTCCCAAATTTCGGAGGGTTGCCCTCGACATCGAAGTTGCTTCACCTGTTCCAACTCGTGTTCCAGATCCTCGAGAAGCTGCATACCAGGTTATCTGTGCAACATTGCTTGGATCTGATGGAAAGAAGAAGATTTTGATTTTGAAACGTGAAGGCGTTAGGGAGGGCGTCGAAAAGCTGCCTTCTGACGTTAGCGTTGAATATTGTGGTTCCGAGGAGGAGTTGATTCACAAGATCTTTGAAGCCCTTTGGGATTACCCCTTTCTTCTCACCTTCAACGGGGACGATTTCGACCTGCGGTATCTGTATCACCGAGCTCTGAATCATCTAGGTTTGAAAAGAAGTCAGATTCCAATAGAGCTGGGGAGAAGAGTGTGTCTGCTCAAGTATGGGGTTCACATTGACCTCTACAGATTCTTCTTTAACCGGTCGATTCAGATCTATGCCTTTGGTCAGAGATATCGGGACATGACACTAGATGAAGTTGGCAAGGCTTTGGTGGGGCTTACAAAGATTGAACTCGATAGATCTCTGTCCGAATTAACCTACACAGAACTGGCTCGATACAACTTCAGAGACGCTGAAATCACTTTAGCTCTCACCACCTTTGATGACGATCTAGTCATGAAACTGATTCTAGCAATTACAAGGATCGCGCGTATGCCCATGGAAGATGTGAGTCGCCAAGGGGTTTCCCGTTGGATACGAAATTTTCTCCATCACGAACATCGACGCAAGAATATGTTGATCCCAAACGCCGACGACATACTTGCCCTTAAAGGAGTAACTACCACAAAAGCCATCATAAAAGGAAAAAAATACAAAGGAGCCATCGTGGTCAAGCCTGTGCCTGGCGTGCACTTCAATGTGGCAGTCATGGACTTCGCTAGCCTTTATCCGTCAATAATAAAGTTTTACAACCTAGGGTACCAGACCATCCTTTGTCCCCACGATGAATGCAAAGAAAATAAGGTTCCTGAAACTCCTCATTGGATTTGCACCAAAAGGAGCGCACTTGAAAGCCTGTTGATAGGGGCGCTTAGAGATCTTAGGGTGAAGTGGTACAAGCCGAAATCTAAAGACAGAACATTATCTAAAGATCTGCGAAGCTGGTACAATGTTATCCAGAGTGCACTCAAGGTTATTCTCAACGCAAGTTACGGCGTCTTTGGTGCCGAGACTTTCGACCTGTACTGCCCTCCGGTAGCGGAGGCTACAGCCTCAATTGGGAGGCACGTCATAACGCAGACAATAAACAAAGCTAGGGAGTTAGGGATTGATGTTATTTACGGAGACACTGACAGCATCTTCTTAAGAGGCCCTTCTCAAGATCAGATAAAAACCCTCGAGGCATGGTCGCAAAAGGAACTTGGAATGGAACTGGAGGTAGACAAATTTTATCGCTATTCCGTCTTCAGTTCGAGAAAAAAGAATTATCTAGGAATTTTCTCAGATGGAAGCGTTGACGTTAAAGGAATGACTGGAAAGAAGAGGCACATTCCCGTCTTCATCAAAGAAGCCTTCGACAAGATGGAAGAGCGATTGGGGGAAGTGAAGTCTCCGGCAGAATTTGAGGAAGCCAAAAAAGAGATTCGGAAAATCATTCGGGACCGCTATTTAAGGTTGAAGCAACGTCGTTGGGGAGATCGTCCAGAAGAACTGGCTTTCCATGTTGTTCTCGGCAAGGCTCCAGAAGCATACACCAAGACTGTACCTCAGCATGTGAGAGCCGCCTTGCTTCTCAAGAGAATGGGATACGATTTGAAGGCTGGGGATTTGATAAGTTTTGTCAAAGTTTTGAAGGAACCTCGTGTTAAGCCTGTTCAGTTGGCTTCAAACAGTGAGGTAGACGTGGACAAATATGTGGGATACTTGCATTCAACTTTTGATCAGGTTCTTGACGCTTTGGGACTAGATTTCGAGGAGATCATTGGACTAACAAAACTTGAACGCTTCATGTAGATGAATTACGTAGCCTCTTTTCTGAAGAATCTATGCGCGCGCGCAGAATCTAAATGGCTTCAACGATTTTTGTCGTCAAGAAACTCGGATTTTGTGTGTACATGTCTCACTTCTATTCCTTCATCAATAGGCTTGTAAGGTATTCCATATTTCTTGAACAACCACATCAATTCTTTGAAGGCTTTATCGTTTACTTCGATTTCCACGATCTCTGACAGTTCCTCTATTACCGCTGGATGTTTGGGGTTAGCCTTGCAGAGCATGATGAACTCGGCATCCTTATCTGATATAGGAGGAAGTGCAACTATCTCCCATAGAGACTTTGTATTTGGAAAGTTTCGAGGGGGGTACCTCTTTATCCTTATTTTCTTCATCCTTTCTCCCTCTGTCTCTCCTCAGCGGGTATCCTAAATCAAACTCTGATCGTTCATATAAACAGTTATGGTGGTATTTTCTAGGCTACCATTCTAGCTAACCCTTTTCGAGAACTTTTAATCCAAGAGACTTCAGAGGTTTAACAAAGCTGGGGCTACTTAAGATAGTGAGCAAGCTATAGCCAATTATCGCGACGGCTATGAGGCTACTGATTGTAATGCTCACAATCATCCCCAACCAAACAGGCATGAATGCCAAAACCTCTGGCACATCAAAAAACCACCACAAATATCCCCCAACAATGAAGCCGATGGGCAAGGCGCCAACCACACAAGCCAACAAACGATGTCTCCAAAGCAAAAACACTAAACCTGCAGCAACGAAATTCGCAAGAGGCCCCATAATTATGTCTACAGGACCCAAAAAATACATCATGTTACTCAAAAGGTTAGCTGCAACACACCCAACTGTCACTCCAAAAACTACAGGCCACCCTAACAACGCAGCTAGAGCAATCAAGCAATCCGCAACACGCAACTGAACAGGTCCAGAAACAAAAGGATTACCAATCGAAAACATTTGAATCATATTGATAACTACATACAAAGCCGCGAAAACGGCTATTAGACTCACGTGTTGACTACTCAATTTCATCTCTTCACCTTCTACTCCGGGATTTATACGGCGGAACGGGTAGAGGTGAGCCCCACTCACCCGCGAAAATCAACTATTGAAATACAGTTAATATTATTTTTGATATTTTATCGAAAACGAATAATTATATGCCTCTTCAGAAACGAAGCTCTTTTCACGCTTCTCTGATTCGCCCATGTTTCAATAACCAAACTACCAAAACGGCGTTTTACGTTTTTAACTGGTTAATATAAATTTTCAGAATTGCGCGCGCAAGTTGAGTACTATCGACGTAGAAGGATCCAAAGAAAATAAATGATTCCGATTATGATAAAGAGCGGAGAAGTGACAAAGAAGAAACCATCTTTCTTATACATATAAAGGAGAAACCAAGGGATTCTTTCCAAATCGAGCCCTGGGAAGAGCTTGATTATAATTGGAATAAGGACAAGTGCAATTCCAATCAAGATCAGCATTATGCCGAAGGCAGTAAGTGGTCTTTCCCATGCCATGTGTAGTCAAGTCAATAACAGAAATGTTGCCTAAAATAGATAGCGATTGCCTGGGCGCGCGCGCCTAGTAAAGTGGATATCTCCAGTCACCCACCTTTTTTATGTGTGCAGTTAAACGAGGTTAAACATTTTTATAAATTGGTAAACCAATGGTTATTTTCCGCTGAATTTCTCTCTCACAATAGCCATATGGGTTCACACAGTTTCTTTGATTGTTGTTCTAGAGAATATCTAACTTATGCATGTGCGCGCGTCCGCGCATTAATAATGTACAGGTGACCTGCAGATTTCTCCGCGGCTTTTCTTACTAACAACACCCAAAATTAAGATGTAGAAGCCTAT
>CAYFWY010000058.1:0-10768 GCA_964346895.1 uncultured Candidatus Bathyarchaeia archaeon
AGGCCAAGGCGTTGCACTTCTTCGAGACGGCTGTGTCAACACGGTCGTGGACTGGAAATCGCTAACCACTACCCTGTATCTCCGCTTAACGTGAGTTGCCAATCAAAGAAACGGTCTGTCAGTAATTTGCAGAATTTTCTTTGGAGAAAACGGAAGAAAGACGGCATCTTGAAGAAAACGTCCAAACTTCGGTATTAGACCCACAGCGTCTGTTCCCAATTTGCAAAGGACAACGTGTTCAAGTACCCCTAAAGATTCAATTTTGATGATGTCCCGAAGGTGCCTCGCCAGCTTCATAGCTCGCTCAACATCGGAGCAAAATGCACCTAAGACTATTAATCGATCGAATCCGGAGCGAATCCAGCTTGTGATTTGCGAAAGCTGTGATTCTGCCAGTTCAGCTTCAATACAATCTTTTTGGGTGTCAACTTCCCGCATAATCTTGATTTTAAGAGGCAAATTATCATATAGGCAAAAAAGCGCTTCCATCGTTTGAAGCGAAATCTTTTTCCCGTCAGCCAACTGAGTTTGCAGCCGCTGTAACGGAATAAAGGCATCATAGGGTTCTGGAGAGAATATGCCTATGTCCACATAAAGTTGCTTTTTACTTTTTTCCGAAAAAACAACTCTTCCTCGCTTAACAGAAAATTTTTTTAGGTTGTTCAGAGTAACTGGCGCCAATCCGATTTCCCGGTCAATGAGATGTAACGCTACAAGCTCATCTTCGCCGGAAACTTCTATCTGAATCCATCCGCGATTGGTTTCGCCGACAACTTTCAACTTGACTTTAAGGCCTTTACACAAAGAAGAAAAGAGAGTTTCAAAGGTTTTTGGAGGGAAGGAGCCATAAACCTTTTCAAGCAATGTGACTTTTGGCATCCAAATCTCCTATCAAAGATGAGAAATCATCATGCAGTTTTTTCAACCTTACAATCGAAGAATGGTTCTTCCCCAACTCCCTTGAAAACTTTTCAACGGTTCGCTCAATTGGAACCCTTCGCCTTCCTTCAATCAACTTGTCAGCGTAGGTCACAATTCTCTCTTCTAAGGTGTTTGGAACATAGCTTTTAATCGGCCAACCGAGTTTCTGAGCTTCGTCAAGGGTTATTCCACCGCCTGCATGACGCTCAATGATTGAAACAACAGTTTTTGGCAAACCCAAGGATCTAGCGATCTCCGCACCCCTAATAACGTGGTCAACTCCATGAGTTTCTGAGCGCCCAATGTCATGCAAAAGAGCGCCTACTTCAACAAGTTTGATGTCAACATTCAATCCTTTCTTCTCGCAGGCTTTGGCAATTTGCACCGCCAGCACTGTGACCGTTTTACAATGGGCTATGACCCTCCTTGAACAGCCACTTTGAGAAAGAAGTTCAAGTGCCATCTGAGGAGATGGCAGTTCTTCACTCACCCAGTTCCTTCCTCAACTGCGCAACCTTTTTTGTCAAGGCGCTAACGATTTTGCCATTCTCGAAATGCATTAAAGGTTTGCTGCATGTGGGACATCGAAAAACGAGTTCCATGGCGTCTTCAAAGGAAATTCGCTTACACCCCAAGGTATTGCAGTAATAAAACTCGTGTTTTTGCTCATACTTGAGCCTAGCTTCAAGTTTTTCTAGAACGCGACGCTTTTGGTTAAGAATAAAGCCCTCAAGCTGATCTAGTTGTAGCCTCCAATGGAAAATGAACCACCCTGTGTCTTTATCACGAGACCTCCTTAGGCCTACAAGGGAGTGGTCATAAAGTCTGTAGAGAATCTTGCGAACAGAGTTGAGTCTTATTCCGGTTTGGCTTGCGATCTGATCATCCGTGGTTTCACCGATTTCTTTAAGTGCCTCTATGATTGTGATAGCCTCTTCACTACCAAAGGCTTCAGCAACTTTTTCCAGAGTTTTATCATCAACTAAGGACAACATCGAAACGCCTCTTCTCACATATATAAGTGGAAAACAAAACTTAAATCTCTTACCAAATCAAATTTAAAGGACTAAACGTTTACTGCTTTCTTTCCCTTCACTTGAGGAATTATCCTTATTTTCGCTCCCTCGAATTGCTTTACAAGTTCTCGACCTTCAAGAAATCGATCGAGAAAAACAGCTAAACTTGAACATTCAGAATGAGGTTGATTTCCCACAGCAACGTTGAAATCTGAAACTGTTTTGGAGAAGAATTCTGATGGAACTTTCCGACTTCCCACTATAACTAATATGTCTTTTCCCTGAGTCTTGATCCTTTGTAGAACATCGCTTGTTTGAATGTTTTCTCCGTAAGCGGTTAGATGAACTACAAGATTAGCTTTGGCTCTCCATTCTTTGACAACCTGTCTCCAAGGGAGTCCCATCTCAAACCGGAAAGAGCCACCCCACTGCTTTGTTACCTTTTCAATAGTTACTCTGACTTTTTCGTCTCTGACATCGGCCAAAATGAAGCCGGAGGCGCCTAGGGCTCGGGCAGTCAGAGCTACATGGGAAGTGAGCCTTTTATCTCTGTACCGATGGCCCCATCTCAAAACAACAACTTTTGGCATTTTGTTTTTGTCTCCTAACGTTCCTAGCCGGAGGTGTCGAAGTTACCGCCCAGTTGTTCTACACGCCCCTTGACTTTATTTGCAAACCAAGGAATCGATTCAAAAGTGACTTTCATTTTGTCGTTTTCGTATTCTATATTGTGTGTATCAGAGCGACCGAAGAGCCATGAAACAAAGGACATTGTTTCGTCAGTTATCGGAAGAGAAAATGACGCTTGAACATAATCTTCCAAGTGCCCTATAAGTTCCTTTTTAAGTAGATCTATATTGGTTCCATCTAAAGCGGAGATGGGAACTGGATTTGCCGCATCATCCTTAAAGACCTCAACCTTGTGACGTATTTCATCTTCTTGTAGCAAATCGATTTTGTTGAGTGCGGTTATTATGGGTATATTTGATGCTCCTATTTTTTGAATGGTGTCAAGACAGGAGGAAAGTTTCCTTTCAATGTCTTCGTTGGGTTCGCTTACATCTACAACGAGGAGAATTAAATTTGAGAAGATGGTCTCTTCAAGGGTGGAGCGAAAGGCTTGGATGAGCTTTAAAGGCAAACGATTGATAAAACCAACTGTATCTGTCAACAATACCTTTCTCTTAGAGAGATGCATCGCCCTGGTTGTTGTGGAAAGTGTAGTGAATAGATTTGTGTTCACTGGAGAATTCTCTTCCGCGAGCATATTAAACAGCGAACTTTTGCCTGCGTTTGTGTATCCAGCCAGAGAAATTGAAGAGAATCCTAGTTCAATCCTCCGAGTTCGATGCAGGCGTCTCTTCTCTTGTTTCTTCCTCAGTTTATCTTGAATAGAACGGATTCTTCGACTTACGGTTTCATAGTAAAGGTCTACTTCATACTTCCCCAAGCCCATGAAACCCGGCTGCTCCTCCATCCTCGCCAATCTTACCCTCTCTTTTGCTCTAGAAAGTTCGTACCGTAGTCTGGCCAACTGAATCTGGAGCTTTGCTTCGTAAGTTGAGGCTCGCCTAGCAAAGATTTCTAAGATTAATTGAAAACGGTCAATTGCCTCTACACCTGTTACTTTCGCTAAGTTATACGCTTGAACTGGGGTTAGCTCATTGTCGAATATTGTTTTCTCGACACCGCTTTTTCTAACCAGTTCGGCGAGTTCCTTGGTTTTTCCGCTTCCAATCTGATAGCGTGGATCTCGATGTCTTACTTGTTCAAGGGAGCCTAAAATCGAGTATCCAGCTGCCTCGGCGAGGCTTCGAAGTTCATTTAAGCTGGAATTTTCAGAGAGAAGCCGCCTTTGAGCTATGATTGCTTTCGTTCTTCAGGTACCTCCGTTTTCTTCTCTTTTAGGCGAACCAACTGCCCTAAGGTGATCTCACGGGGCTGAGGCAAAGCTATTGATGGAGCCTTAGGTTCTGAGGGAGGAACCAGCAACTTTATCTTAAGCGCGTGTTCCAGCTTTTCCGCAAGAATAAGATCAGGAGTCATTTTGCCGCTTTCAATTTTCCGAAGAACCGAAACCTTTTCTCCAATTTTTTTCCCTAAATCCTCATGGCTTAGTTCCAATTTTTCTCGCGCTCGCCTTACTTGCAAGCCAAAGTTGCCTATTAGCTCTAGGTTTTCATTCACTGTGGGACGTTGCTTTTTTCTACTGATAAAAAGCTTTGGCCGAGGTTTCGGAATTCTTTTTGCATGGCGTTGAGTTTTCGCTTCCCAATATCCAGAATTTAGTTTGGCACAGTCGTTGCAGACGATCATCTTGGCGCCTTCAATTATTCTCCTGTAGGTTTTCCCAGCTATCTGACGGCCACAGACCTCACATTGCACTAGAATCCATCACCTTGAATTATAACATTATGAATCTATTCCTTATACTTGTCGGAATTATGAGCCGTAACAATTATACACGCACTTTGATTTGGCAAAATCCAATCGATCCCTCTTTTCTATAATTTTTCTTTAAATCCAAGAAGCGTGGGATGAATTCTCCAAGACGTCCACGTAAATCCGCATCAAATATTTATGAAGGCTTCTGATTCGTGCAGGTCAACCTCAATTGAACTCGCGTTCATCCCTCTTTGCCAGGAGAATAGTTTAAAAGTCTCTCAACACATTACTGCATTAAAACGGGAGGAACAAAAATTTGAATGAACAAGCGCAACCTCAACGTTTTTGGATTCCAGGCGCCACAACAATAGGAGCAGTTTGCTCTGATGGTGTAATCCTAGCCTCCGAGAAAAGAGTTACTTACGGTTATATGGTGGCGAGCAGAGTTGGAAAAAAAGTTTTCAAGATAGCTGACCGAATCGGCGCAGCATGCGCAGGACTGGTTTCTGACATGCAAGTTTTGGTACGACAAGTGGAAGCCCAAACAAGATTGTTTGAACTGGACACCAAAAGACAAATGCCTGTGAAATCCACCGCCAAAGTAATGTCAAACCTCCTTTTCAACAGGCGACTAGTTCCCCTGATCACCCAAACCATTGTAGGCGGAATCGATGATGAAGGACCATCAATCTACGTTCTAGACGTCATCGGATCGGTAATACCCGACAGATTCGCCGTGGTGGGCTCTGGCGCTGAGATTGCCATTGGGGTCCTAGAAGAAGGATACAAAGAAAACATGCCCGTAGACGAAGCAAAAGAACTCGTCTTCAGAGCTGTAAAATCAGCTGTGAGTCGAGACATCATGAGCGGTGACGGCGTAGATTTCCTCACAATCACAAAGGAAGGAATTCAAGAAGAATCCAGAAAATTTTAGCATTCAGAAAATATAAAGACTTAAGCTTGTTTTCGATATTAGAGATAAGTTAGGTTAATAAACTTTAATACCTTAGGCTTGCATCGTCACGTAGGTCAGAGGCGATACAAGATGCCGTTTCAGCTAACTTCCGAAGAAGGCGAATTCCTAGTTAAGCTCGCACGAAAGGCTGTTGGCGAATATGTCAAAGACAGAAAAATCATAGCTGTACCTAAGGATGCTCCGCCAAAGCTTACGGAACGGTGCGGAGTTTTCGTTACATTAAACAATCTCTGTCAAGGGAAAAAGACGTTAAGGGGTTGTATCGGTTTTCCGTATCCAACAACCCCTCTAACCCAAGCTGTAATCGAGTCCGCTATCAACTCGTCAACTCAAGACCCTCGGTTCCCTCCAGTGTCCCCAGACGAACTTAACACCATAGTTTTTGAAGTAAGTATCCTCACTCCTCCCCAACTTGTTAAAGTTGAGAAACCCACAGAATATCCCTCAAAAATAAAGGTTGGTCAAGATGGACTTATTGTCGAAAGGGGCTACCGAAAGGGTCTGCTTCTACCTCAGGTGCCAATCGAATGGGATTGGGAAGAGGAGGAGTTCCTTTGCCAATGCTGCATGAAAGCAGGTTTATCACCGGACTGCTGGCTGCTGGAAAGAACAAAGATCTACAAGTTCCACGCGATAATCTTTGAGGAAGTGTTTCCCAAAGGCGATATAGAACTGAAAAAACTATGAGGAAACATAGTTAATGCGAGTTCAATTCTCTCCATGTGGTGTAGGCTTAGGTCATGTTGGTCGTTGCATTCCAATAGCCCGAAGATTGGAAAAAGATGGAGCTCAAATTCTGTTCACCACTTATAAAGAAGGGTTGCGATACGCTCAGCAAGAGGGCTTTCCGGTGGTGGAGGCTCCACCCATAGGTTTCGCTGTCAAACCTGACGGAACCGTTGATTTCAGGCAAACAACAGTCAATCCTGGACCCTTCGCCTCCTTCACTTTCTTGAAGCAAGTTGACGCTGAAATCAAATTCATGAAGAGCTTCAAACCTGACGTAGTAGTATCTGATTCGCGGGCTTCGCCTCTAGTGGCTGCAAAACTGCTAGGGATACCCGAAATTTGTATTCTAAATCAGTTTCAGGTAATCATTCCCAGAAGAAAACGATTTCTGAGACTCGCCAGACTGGCAGACGCCTTCACTCTCACAGTTATCGGAAAAATATGGACCACTGGAACAAAAACCCTAATTCCAGATTTTCCTCCTCCCTACACCCTCTCAACTGGAAATCTGCGAATTCCAAAAGCATATCGAAATCGCGTTAAGCTTATCGGGCCTTTGCTTTCTGTCCACCCTGATGACCTGCCGAACCGAAAAGAAATTCGGAAAAAACTTGGTTTAGCGGAAGACAAACACCTAATCTTTGCACCAATCAGTGGGCCCGTGAAAGAACGCGCCTATTTCACTGGGATTCTTCGGCAAATCTTCAAGGAATTTCCAGATGACTATGAGATAGTCGTTTCTCTTGGTTATCCAAACGGGTCAGCTGAACCTGCTCGGGATGGAAACGTAACTGTTTACGGATGGGTCCATAACCGCTTTGAACATTTAAAAGCGTGCGATCTTGTAATCAGTAGAGCTGGCCACGGAACAGTAGTTCAGTCCATCTGTTATGGGAAGCCCATGATCCTTGTGCCTACACCCGGTCACACTGAACAACTTAACAACGCTAAGAAAGCTGTTGAATTGGGTGTCGCCGAAATGATCGAGCAAGCTGATCTTAACAGACATTCGCTTCTTGCTACCGTTCAGAAGATTATGGATAACAACCAATTTCAAGAAAGGGCAAAACATATTCAGGAAGATGTTATAGAATCAAATGGTTTGGAAAACGCGGTTCAAATAATAGTTGATATAGCTAAAGGAGGAATCAATGATGTTTCTCCCTAAAAAGATTCTAAAGAAGAAAATTAGCAAGTTTCTAGTGGAAGACCTTGGTCAAGGTGATATAACCACCTTTCACACAATTCCTTCTGGAACGCTTGCTGAAACAGAGATTGTTGTAAAGGAAGATGCGGTGATAGCTGGAATAGAGGAAGCCCTCACTTTGTTAGAAGGCTTTGGTTTTCAAGTTAAAGCCCTCGTGTCAGATGGGTCCAGAGTTGAAGAGAACGCTACCGTATTGAAGATGGTTGGAGACGCTAGGACAATTCTTTCGGTTGAACGCACTCTTCTTAACCTTCTCTCGAGAATGAGTGGCATAGCCACCGCAACTAGGCGACTGATTGAGAAGGTTCGTGGCGCCGGCTATGAAACTCGCATAGCTTCCACCCGAAAAACGGCTCCAGGTCTCTTGTATTTTGACAAAAGGGCTGTGATGCTCGGGGGAGGCGATACTCACCGTCTTCATTTAGACGATCTCATTATTGTGAAAGACAATCATCTGAAGGTTGTTGGAGATGTTGGTGAAGCTGTGAAAAGGGTTATAGAGGCTGTTTCGTTTTCTAAGAAAATTGAGGTTGAGGTTTCTTCGGATAATGAGGCGCTGGAGGCTGCGAAGGCTGGGGCCGACATAGTTATGCTTGACAATTTTTCTCCTCAACAAATAAAGGATACAATCGTGTTGCTCGAGAGTGAGGGGCTTCGAAGCAAGGTTTTGATTGAAGCCAGTGGCGGAATAAACGAGCAAAACATCCTGGAATTTGCCGCTTCAGGAGTTGACATTCTTAGTTTGGGCGAGATAACCGAAAATGTAAAGGCCGTTGACATGAGCCTTGAACTGGTAAAGGTGAGAAAAAACAAAACGCAAAAAGTCTAGAAACAAACTTCAAGTCCTGGGCGCAATTTCTAACAATCTGAAGCCTCGTGCACAAGGATTGAGCATCTCTGACGTTTGAACTTCCTCTAGAATTCCCTTATTGTCTTTAGCATAACCTATAACATCCTCTTCTGCGGGTATAAGAGACCGTAACACCACAGCACCGTCAAGGAGTTTCGGTTGGCATTTCATCGGGAGCCCAACCCTCAGCTTACTTTTTTCTTTAACTGCCTTCTCCATAGAGTAAAGGATGGCGTGAGCGCCTGAGGTTAGTTCAGCTACTCTTACTGGAATGCTTTCTTTCCCAAGGGCAAGAACTTCAATCCCGTAACTACGCCTGATGTCTGCAGCGATCTTTCTTATTCTTGGCAGAATCTTCAAAACTTGCCTTCTTGCATTGCCGGAAACCCTTAACTTAGAGATTCCGACCACAGAAAGTTCTTCTAGACATATGCCACCTAAAGAAACATCGAGATGGACTACGTCTGCCTTCACCTCTTGCAAGAGTTTCTGACAAAGCTCAAGTTCATGAACAACTAAAAGGTACCCTTTCTCCGCGTTGGCGAAGATGGGTTCAGCCAAGCAAAGGCTAGCCTCTCTATAAGGTGGCTCTACAAAAGTAGCAACAGCAGCAACAACCACCAAGGGTTCAAAGCGGTCATTCAAAATAGCGGCACCTGAATCCGCTGCAACGACTCTCAAGATACCTTCACCAAATAAAGCATAGTTTGGAATTTTTTCCTAACCTATTAAAGGTTGTTAGCTTTAATAAGTTCGAGATAGATACATTTATCTTTGATTGTTTAAAGAGTGATTTGACGGCCGAATGACGACGAAGAATTGGATGAGGTGTGATTGTACAGAGTTACGCGGACGGCCACTAAATGTGTGATTATGTTTTAGATTGTTTGAAATTCATTCCAAGGACATACAATTCTGAACTTTTTGCTCTGCTAGCCTTTGGTTTAATTAGTTTTACAAAGCTGAAATATTGTTTAACTTCCTCTACAAAGTCGTTGAGCATGTCTCCTTGAAAAACTTTAACGAAGAAGTTTCCCCTTTGTCTGAGAACCGAAGTTGCGATCCTTAAGGAGTTTCTTGCAAGGTCTATTTGGCGTGCATGATCAAGCTCCCAGATTCCGGAGATATTCGGGGAAACATCTGAAACTATAACGTCGGCTGAACGTGGCAGTAACTCTCTGATACGTTGGGTCATCTGCGACTCGGTTATGTCGCCAGTGACGGTGTGAACGTTGGGTAGGTCAATGGGTTCCATACACTTGAGATCAATCCCAAGCACGAAACCTGAGCTTCCCACAATCTTTCCAGAAGCCTGCGTCCACCCGCCTGGAGCAGCCCCCAAATCCACCACCACGTAGCCTGGCTTAACGAATTGATGTTTTTTTACCGCTTGAAGAAGTTTGTAGGCGGCGCGTGAGCGAAACTTTTCCTCTTTTGCTTTCCTATAATAAAATTCTCTCTTGCGTTCTTTCACCCATACTCTCGGCAATATTAGCTTTCACCCGAAGGGTTCGTTTCCCTTTGCACAAGATCTAGCATCCATTCTGTCAATTTTTCACATCGGTTTGGTGAAATTGTGCTCCAAGCCCCGCATCTTGGATCATCTGGGCACATTAGGCAGGGGCAATCAACTAAAGAGTTGATGGATGCGGGTTGTCTTTTGAGAAATAGTCTAAAGGTCCATCTTCCACCGAAGAGCTCTCGCTCACGGCGAATCAAACCCTTGTTCTCAAGTTTTATGGATATTCGAGAGCCTTCCCGGCTACTTGCATCCAATTTCCTCCACATTTCAGACTGGAGCACACCTTCGTTCCCAGTATTAGCGATCAGGTGTAATACTTTGTGTTCAAGATCGTTTCGTCTTGGCATATCAATCTTTTCCTTGAGAGCTAATTAATAAATAGGAACTTCAAAACATAAAAAGATGTATGCTTTTTTCCGAGAAGTTATTTCTCAGGAAGGTGAAAAGCAAACTTTAAAGCAAAACTACAAAATGTTTTAACACTGGATGTTACATAGACCATGGATTAACAGTGAATAAAAATATTTCATATATGATTTCTAATCGTAGCACTCGTTGAAAGGGAGTAAGAAACGTTGCCAATGCCTAATTCAGAAGTTTCATATTGTCTAGGCATCGAGTCTACGGCAGATGATTTTGGCGCTGCAATCCTCTCTTTCGACGGTGAGGTTCTCTCCAACGCAAACAACGCGTATGTTCCTGAAGAAGGAGGAATCCATCCAAGAGAAGCAGCTAGACACCACGCTGAAGTTGCGGAAAAGGTTTTGACAGAAGCATTTGAAAAATCGGGAGTGAAACTTCAAGAAGTTAGTCTCGTCGCCTTTTCTCAAGGACCAGGACTAGGACCATGCCTCCGTACAGGTGCAACTGCAGCGCGCGCTTTAGCCTCCTATCTTGGAGTTCCCTTGGTGGGGGTCAACCATTGTGTGGCACATATTGAAATGGGCAAACTCACAACTGGAGCAAAGGATCCGGTTACTCTTTATGTTTCAGGAGGAAACACAATAGTTTCTGCCTTCGAAGCTGAAAGATATCGCGTTTTCGGAGAGACTTTGGACATCGCTGTAGGAAACTGCCTCGACGTTTTTGCCAGGAAAGCTGGTTTACGCCAAAGACGGGGAGCGCCCTTCGGAGCTCTAGTTGAAAAATTGGCGAGAAAAGG
>CAYFWY010000059.1:0-10625 GCA_964346895.1 uncultured Candidatus Bathyarchaeia archaeon
ACAATGTTGTGCTCTATTCTTCGATCATTTTGAAGAGTATGCGAGTCAAAACCTTTCTTTCTTCAGGATCTGATACGTTCCACATTTCTTTGAGTAACTCTTCTTCTGGAGTGGCAGGACAGACCTTTTCCGAAAGGAAATTCGCTAGAGCCCTCCCAATTTGTTGAATTGTTTCCTCGGAAAGTCCTAGATCTCGAGCTTGAGAAATCGCTTCTCGGATTGTCGATCTCCAAGTATCCCAGTCTTTCATGAAATCCATCGCTTCTATACACTTCTCTTTCTCCATTTTCTTCACAAATAGAAACGGCACCCTATTCTCTTATAACAGTGTGTGACTGTTAAGCAACAGTAACATAATGCGCGCGCGCACTCTCCGGGCACACAGGCGCGCGTCTAGTAACCCACACACTTTTATTATTTTTATTATACATTTATATTTTATTATTGGGCGCGCATGGAGGGAATCATGTGAATATTGAGTACAAAAAATGGGTTCATGAGATTATACTTGAAAGGTTTCCTCCGTTCAGTTGGGTTCCTCGAGGGTACAACGTCGCGTTGCAGCTGTGCCTTATGGAGGTTGGTGGTCTCTCTGTGGCTATTTTGTTTTCTCTTTCCTATAGATCCATGATTTACGGTTCTTTGACCATAGTTACAATTTGGATATGGAGTCTTCTAGCTTTCTACATTGCATCGACCGTTCACAGGCTTAAGCCGCCATCTGCACCTGAGGAGAGAAGCGTTATCAATGAATATCAGAAGTCCCTATTCAGCCCGCGTCACCGCGAATTGGGGTTTGCATTTGTAATCCTCGCTTTCATTTTGGGATATCTTTTTCTTGAGGGCGACTTGGTGGCCTATTGGCTTGATGGGAACCTCTCTCCGATCCTCCTCTTTCTGGTGGCACTTCTTCTTTGGGATATATCTTACAGGTTGGGACTGGGATTATGGTCTGCAATAATCGCTTTCAGACGTTCAGTTAATTTGTCCCGGGTTTCGCGGAGGAGAAGCAAGATGCGTTACACAGCCTATGAGGAACTTCAAACCCTGAAACGTCTCGATCTCATCAACCTGTCTTTTGGAGCTGTGACTTTACTGTTCTATCCATTAACCAGCATCGATCTGGCATTCTTTATTAGTCTCCTAGTATACTCGGCTGGGATTTCGTTCTTCTCCGCATTATCATATGTCACTATTGGACACATCCCAGGATTTCCCCAAGAGATTGTCTGGCTTTTGAACGAAGGGAGATTCGGATATGTCGGAACCTCAGATAACGATATGACTCCACACCTAACACCTGTAATCTTTGTCTTCGATGGTCATGGAATCTTCTTTTTGGTTTCCAAGATTTCCAAGAAACTTCGGAACATGCGTGAAAACCCAAAGATTGCGTTTTTAGTCGATATTCGCGATCCGAACAACCTTTACAACAATCGTGCGGTTCTACTTGTGGGAAGAGCCAAAGTTTACAGCTTACTAGACGCGACTCTCAACATAAGAAAGCTTCTTAAGGTCAGGAGCTTGTTCTATGAAAAATACCCGAAATATGTTTACAGATATAAGACAGAAGAGGATAGTTTGCCTCTCGCCTGGAGAACCACCGTCTTTGTAAGCAGAATTCCAGTTGAGGTAGAAGTGGAAAAAATGGTGTACTGGAGAGAAGCTCGTCCGATCCGACTGCCACTGGAGATATAACAAATGAGGGAAGAGAAACTGCCCACCGAAATCATTAAAGTTCTAGGAGAGAGCCATTTTGCGTATTTCTGCACTACCGACCAAAACAATCAGGCGCACATAACGCCAATGTTTTTCCTTCTTGATGAGAAGATGTCCGAGATCTTTGTTTTCGCCTGCTACAGGTCAAAAAAGATGAAAAACATAAAGGTAAATCCGAAGGTTTGTTTAACGGTGGATGTGAGAGACACCGAAAACCCCTTCGAGAACCGAGGAGTAATGGTGCAAGGGGAGGCTACAATCGAAAAGACCGTTGATTCCTCCTCAATTAGCCTAGATAAGAAACTAAGCAGAATCTACAAAAAACTCGGCAAAAAATATCCAGTACTAAGAGAAACGCGAGCTACAACTCGAGTGAAATACCGAGAGTTTACAGAGGCCCTGGTGAAGGTGCTGCCAAACAAAATGGTGTACTGGAAGGGACCAAATTTCATCACGGTTGACTTTGACCGAGAATCTAACACCGCGCGCGCCAAAGTTACTTGTAAATAGAGATAACTCAAGTAAAAGCATGAGATTTCCCCCGGACTTCACCTTTTTTATACGTTTCGGAAGGTCCACGTGACAACAAATACCTTCAAATCACAATGCGCGCGCGTATAGTGCTACTTTTGGATTCCTAAAATTGGTCTTAACAAAATAGCCATTCGAATCAATTTAATCTAGGTTGTATATAAGTAGATGTAATAACAAATGTGTGGACAGGAATTCGTGCGTATTTTTCTACTTCCTTTTAAGAAGGTCTGGAAAACGCTGACGATAGTGCGTGCGCCCGCAAAACAAATTTTAGGGCTCAGGGATTATAATTAACTAAAGAACGGAATAAGTCATGCCTAAACTTGTGGAGCCGATTAAGCAAGCTGTTGAAGCAAAGCCTCATAGACCTGTGTATCGAATGCATCGATACTTCGCTCGTCGGCCTCATTCAATTTTTCCTGAGCTCGTTCGTCACTACAGTGATCGTCTAGATATTGTTCTCGATCCTTTTTGTGGTGGGGGTGTTGCCCTTGTCGAAGGCGTGCTTCAAGGAAGACGAGTAATCGGCTTCGATATTAACCCCCTCGCAACATTTGTGACCCGCGCAGAATTGGCTGATGTAGACCTAAAAGGGCTAGCTGATGCCCAAGCTAGTGTAATCCATGATTTTCGTCCGATTTGTGACAAGCTGTTCGCCACTACTTGCTTGCGCGCGCGCATTGCATTTGTGCACGACACTATTTGCGCGCACGCGCAAATGAATACGAATTGATGAAATCAGCCTACAGAAGTTATGTACAAAGAGGGCTTAGTGGATGCTTTTTTAGAGAGTAGGATACTGTCTCTCAATACACGCACGCGTAAAAAAGGGGGGATTTGCAGGAGACATCTCCACAATCATTTATTAAAGGATTTTCTCGCTTGAATTCTCGTTTTTAACGCTTAATTCTTGTTCGCGTTCTCTTACAACATCTTCGAAGGTTTTCGGTTTCCTCCAGAGACATCCGCTTTCGTCTTTGCCGACAAGTTCAAAGTCTTGTTGAACAGTTTTTCTCCTTCGTGTATAGTTGAGGTGACTCTAGTATAGTATCGTTGGATAATTTCTGGAAAATAGGCATCAGCAAGGCGGATGTATCGGAAGGTGTGGATTATGTTTCTTTGCCCAAACCTCTCTTGGAGGGTTTTTAGGCATGTCTGAGTGGTACCAAATTGTTGCTCTAGGTTGTTGAAGTAAGTGAAATTGTATTCGCGGTAGTCCTAGTTTGTGTGCGTCTGATAAGTATATACGTTTCTAATTGTGTGACTGTTATGATACAGTAACACAAGTTTAAATACTCTAAATTTAAAATGAATTGAATGGGCGTATCGTCCAGAATTTAGAACACTCTGTTCTAATGCATGGAACTAAATTGAGCGCCTACAGAAAAACAATACGTAAGCCAGGTGGTGTGATTGTCGCATTCGATAAAGCATATGACAGTTAGTGAGTTAATGGAGTTAGTGGAAGCTGTTGCGCATGTAAAAAAAGAGGAAAAGGCTAGGTGCGCTTAACCTATACATGCAAATGCATAGCTAATTCTTCTTATACAATTGTGAACACTCATATATCCAACAGAATCAAAGCCCCGAGACCCTTGGGGCGATAGGTAAAACGTTAATGCATACATGGGTTCGCCATCACTCTACTTTTGAGCACTAACACTTTCCAAAGTAATTTTACTTTTACATTAAGGAAAGAACAAACTAGTCTCCAAGTAGTAATTATTTCCAAGCATTCTCTAGGGAATCCAATCTTAGGGCAAGCCTGCAATTTATGGAAAGGATTATAAGATCGACATTCTTGTTGTTCAGAGATCGAATGAGGCTGAACCCGTGAGTATAATCCTTCAGGTCAATCAAAACTGGTATATTTTATTCTTCGCTTTCTTGTTGTCGTGGCTAATTCTATTGACTGTTCGAAAACGCTATTTCAACAAAAGGGAAGCGAAAGAACAGTTATACCTGTCTTTCAGTGGCTTATTTGCTCTATTACTCATGGAAATCTTTGCAACTTCAATGAATCTATGGAACTACGTCCCTGAGAATTGGCCGATAATATTGTGGCCTACATATTTTGTTGCAATATTATTTGGATACCAATTGCTAAGATCCATTGAAACCCTTTTTTCATAACATTTCAATAAACGTTATCTTTCTTTCTCAAGCTTCATCCACCATTCAGGAACCTTCGCATCTTCAGCTACATCCTTTTTGTCGAAGGGTTTTATATCCAAGACGGGTGTGCCGTCAAAGGCGTCGAGACCACGAACAGTTAAGACATTTTTTTCCACGTCCAGAAGTTCAACCATTGTCAGTCCTATGGGATTTGGACGATATGGTGTCCGGGTTGAAAAAGTTCCCAGCAGGGGCATATCCATTCTACCCCTCGGATGAACCTTCATCGTCTTTCTTTCTTCGTTTGAGATTTTATGCATCCAAAAAATCACAAACAAATGGGAAAAATCTTCTATACCCTCTAAAGCTTCTGTCAGATCATCGTGGAAAACTATCTCCGAAACGTTACCTTTATTCTTGACTTCTTTTCCAATCGCCTTCGTTTTCACAAAACCTATAGGCTTCAACTCAATATTTTCTGCAGCAGACATTCCATCACTCAACTTCTCTATTCTTCAGCAACCACCTTTATGCGCGAGCGCATCCACCCAACTTAGGTGAAGGTTAAACTCTTTTTCTTCTTTTACTTCATCATAAACATGATTACAGACAGTGCATTTCCATTTAACCATTTATATTACCAAACCATCCTTTGTTTCTGGAAATATAGTAAGTACTTTCAGCGAATATAAAGTTCAATTCTCTTTTTGTATACGGTTTTTGCGTGCAAGTACATGCGCATTTTGAAAATGGACTGATTCACATATTTCGTCGTGAATTGAATCTCGGGAATCTACATTTAGTATTTAAGTTGTCTACTCCAGAGATTGTATAGGAGGAGCTAAAATGGAAGATAATAGTCTTTCATGGAAGATCGGTGGTGAAGCGGGTTATGGAATAATGACTGCGGGGCTTATCTTTGCGAAGGTCTGTTCCAGGGCAGGTTTGCACGTCTTTGACCATCCCGAATATCCTTCACTCATAAGGGGAGGTCACAACACTTATCAGGTAAGAGCAGAGGTTGAAGAGGTTTTCTCTCATGTTAGGCATGTAGACTTGCTTGTGACCTTGAACAAGGAAACAATTGATAAACATAAGGAGGAGTTGTCGCTCGGAGGCGGAATAATCTATGATGGAGATAAAATTCCTTTGAGTCAAGAGGATTTAGGAAGAGAGGACATCAAACTCTACAATGTTCCATTTTTAAGACTCGCAGAAGACTCTGGAGGTAGGAGAATAATGTTAAACTCCGTTGCCTTGGGCGCCTCAGTTGCCCTCATCGACTTTGACTTTGAAATGCTCTCGAGCGTCATAAAAGATGTTTACCATGGGAAAGCAGAGGAAACCATAGAATTCAACATCAAGGCTGCGAAACTGGGCTATGACTATGTGAAAAGCCGAGGAATGGAGAAGGATTTCGACCGTAAATTGCCGAAGGTTGGCGGAAAGGAGAGGATGCTGCTAACTGGTAACGAAGCGGTGGGCGTGGGGGCGATAAAAGCCGGATGCAAATTCTACGCTGCTTACCCAATGACACCAGCATCCTCGATACTCCATTTCATGGCAGCTCAGGAACGAAAATTTAGTTTAGTTGTAAAACACGCTGAGGACGAAATTGCTGCCATAACAATGGTTATTGGGGCTGGTTTCGCTGGGGCAAGAGCTATGACAGCGACCTCTGGAGGAGGATTCTCCCTCATGTCTGAAGCCCTAGGCCTCGCTGCAATGACCGAAACTCCCATAGTGGTTTTGGTAAGTCAGCGACCTGGGCCGAGCACTGGGCTTCCAACCTACACTGAGCAGGGAGACCTCAAATTCGTGCTCCATGCTTCTCAAGGGGAGTTCCCAAGGTTTGTAATGGCTCCTGGGGATGTTGAAGAATGCTTTTACAAAACCCTCGAAGCCTTCAATCTCGCAGAGAGGTACCAATGTCCATCTATTCTTATTCTGGACAAATATCTTTCAGAAAGCCACAAGACCGCCGAGAAATTTGATGTGAACGGAGTTAAGATAGAAAGGGGATTGCTACTAAGCGATGAAGAGTTAGAAAAAATTGGAGAATTTAAAAGGTACGAATTCACTGAAACAGGAATCTCCCCTAGGAGCATCCCCTCTAAAAAGGGAGGCATATTCACAGCAACCGGAAACGAACATTATGAGACAGGATATTTGAGCGAGGATAAAATTGTTAGAACCAAAATGATGGACAAAAGGTTCAGGAAATTTGAACTTGCAGAAAAAGAGATGCCAGAACCCAAGCTTTTTGGTCCGAAAAATGCAGAAGTGACGATAATAGCTTGGGGTTCTACAAAGGGTCCTGTAAAAGAGGCTATTAAACTTCTTGACAGCGATGGAATAAAAGCAAACTTTCTTCAAATAATGTACATCATCCCGTTTCCAACAAAAACAGTTTCAAAAATCATCGAAACTTCAAAGCGCACGGTAATCGTGGAGAATAACAAAACAGCGCAATTAGCTAGCCTGATACGGGAGAAGACTGGAAAAGAAATTGAGCACAAGATTCTGAAATACGATGGAAGGCAATTCTTTCCAACCGAAATTTATCAGAGGGTAAAGGGGGTTTTGTAGGATGGTTAATTTAGGTGACTTGAAAACCTTAGGGCAACCTAACTGGTGTCCTGGCTGTGGAAACTTTCCCATATGGCACGCCTTGAAAAGCGCTATTGTCGAATTGAATCTTGAGCCACATAATGTCGCCATCTTCTCAGGAATCGGATGCTCTTCAAAAATGCCTCACTGGATCCACACCTACGGTTTTCATGGGATCCACGGAAGACCCTTGCCCATCGCTACTGGAGCAAGGCTAGCTAACAACAATTTGACAGTAATCGCGGTCGGTGGAGATGGCGACGGATACGGAATAGGAATTGGGCATTTCATACACGCCATCAGAAGAAACCTAAATATTACCTACATCGTCACCAACAACCAAGTCTACGGTTTGACAACAGGGCAGACATCGCCAACCAGTGACAAAGAATTTGTGACAAAATCAACTCCAATGGGGGTCATCGAAGTGCCCATAAATCCGATCGCCTTAGCCATCGCTTCTGGAGGAACCTACATTTCCAGAGGCTTCTCAAAGGAGATGAGGCACCTTACAAAATTGATAGCAGATGGCGTGAAACACGAAGGATTCGCGCTCGTAGACGTTTTACAACCCTGCGTAACTTTCAATCGCAAAAACACCTACGAATGGTTTTCGGATAGAGTTTACAAGCTGGAAGAAACAAACCACAACATCACAAATAAAAAAGAAGCTTTCATGAGATCGTTAGAGTGGAATAACCGTATTCCCATAGGGCTTTTCTACAGGGAGAGCAGACCAACATATGAAGATGAGTTGCCGCAAATAGCGGAGACCTCATTGGCTAAGCAAAGAGTTAAAGACATAGACATAAGAGCTATCATGGACGAGTTCGTTTGAAACCGAATGAAATGGAAATCCCTTATATGTGAATGTGGAAAATATGTTGGAGAGGAAACAACTTGCCTGAAACATTAGAAGAAATCATGAGGGAAAGCGGTTGCTGTGAGACATGCAAGGGATGTTTTGAGTGTGATTGCCCCAGAAACTTCGGGAATGGACCAAAACGGCTTCAAGTAGAAATGGCATGTGTGGACTACGACCTAAATCTGGCAAGTGGAGACTGATCTGGCCTCCTTCTAAGGACGGCGGGCTCGTAATATTCTTTCCTTAGCAATATTTACAGCGGCATCCCTAAGCCCTATATTTTTTTCCTCCGCATATTCCAGCACAGTTCTAGTGTTTCGGCGAATCTTTCTTTGAACAAGTTTTAACATCTGCTTCGGATTGTAACCCCTATATTCAGCATAAGATGATATGACACCTCCGGCGTTTGCAAGGATGTCAGGTACAACTAAGACTCCCCTCTCCTGTAAACTTTCCTCGATTTCCGGTTTTACCGGAATGTTGGCAGCCTCAACAACCATTTTTGCTTTGACAAGGTCTACGTTGTCCTTCGTGATAACGTCTGAAAGGGCAGCGGGAACGAGAACGTCTACTGGAAGCTCAAAGATTTCCTTATTGCCCAACACTTTTCCAGGTATGTAGTTTATGACAGAGCGAGTTTCCATCTTAACCTTGTATAACTTTCGTATTCTAACCCTTCCGGGTTATATATGCAACCCAGAGAGTCCGAAACTGCCACAACTTTCACATCAATTTGGGTCAAATATTCGGTCGCGTATGAACCGACGTTTCCAAAGCCCTCTACAGCTGCTGTGGCCCCTTCAAGATCTAAGCCTATATAATTCGCTGCTGTGAACATAGCTTGAACCACTCCTAAGGCTGTGGATCCATACTCATGGGGGATGCCACACTTTACACCAGGCTTGACGCACATTTGGCCGGGTTTTCCAGTGGCAGCCTTCATAGAACCGTTTTCCTTTGCGAAAACAGCCATTTCCTCCTCTCCTGTGTTTATGTCTGGTGCGGCTACGTAGAGTTTTGGACATACAGGTTTCAGGGCTCTAGAGAAAGTTCGTATTATCTCCATCTTCTTTTCTTTAGACAAACGAGCTGGATCAGCCATTATTCCTGACTTTGCTCCTCCAAAAGGTAGTTCTGCGAGTGCACATTTCCATGTCATTGTTCTAGCTAGACGGAATATTTCCTCTGTTGTGATGTTAGGTAACATTCTGATTCCGCCTTTACCTGGACCAAGAAACGTGTTGTCAATGACCAGAACACCTTTCATCCCTACTTCGGAATCATAGACATGCAATATTTTCTCTGGGCCCCACCCATCCGCGAACTTTTCAATTTCGATGCTAAATTTCGTTCCCCCAAAATAACCTTTATCCACCTCCTATTTTTTATTGTTTTTAAAAGAAGAAAGGCATCTGCCAAGTGCGAGCGCGCATTACCAGAGTAGATGCAAATACTATTATATAAAAAAAGTAACTATCACTGGGAAAAGATGAAAGTAGAAGATAACGAAAAGAATGAGGAAACGTGCAAGGATTTCTGTGGGAGCTGCCCCAGTTATCCGGAAACTGATGAGTGGCTTTTCTGTGCGAGAGGAAAGAGCCTTAAGAAGATCTCAATGAACGGATGCTTGTGTCCCTCTTGTCAAGTATACATAGATTACGATCTCTCAGACGCCTACTTTTGCAATCAAAAAGCATCAGAGTAACTTTTCACCCTTACCAATAGTAACTAAACTCTAACCTTAAAGAAAGAGAGATGGAAATTCGCCTTTACTCAACTACAACCTTTTTCTCTTTTCCTTCCCAAACACCATGTAGGTTGCAGAACGCTCGAGCCCTTAACGTCGCAGAGTCATCTAGGGTTATATTCAACGTTACAACGTATCCGTCGCACATCTCCGGCGCATATTCAACTTTGGATATCAGGCGTTCTCCCGCGTAGAGTTCAACCCAGTTTATCCAATGACCCAAGGTGTTTGGATGTTCGACTCCGTCAATTCCGCCGACCTTAACCTTCGCGTTGAACGATTCTTTAGCCTTAACTTCTTCAGGGGCTTCGATTATAGGCACATGTTTCTTGGCCATGTCGGGTAATTTTGTCCAGTCTTTAGGTTTATTTAGTTTCGTTAATGAAAACTCTTTTTCATAACTCAAACTCAACCCTCCTAAGATTTTATTTCTTTTAATGTTAAAGAAATCGTTTTCGAAATCATATAAAACTTTCTTAATTTAGATTTCACTATGGAAATTCGCAATCTCCAGCATTGAAAGCGAAATATTTAGGCACTAATAACCGAACAATGTTGAAAACAACAATTTTTCCAGAAAACTCATCGCTATACAAAGAGGAGAATGAAAACAGAAACCAAACACAGACCACAGCATAAACGTTCTCAAATCGCCCAGACACCAGAAACTTTTTCAGCCCGACACCTCGGGCGATTGGGGGCCGCGGGCTAAACATCTCGGCCGAAGCCTTGATACGTACACCCCGGCTCCATTAAACCCATCTTCTATGGGGACCCTCGTCCATGACTGAGGCCTGTCACCAAGTCTCTTGTCATGGAATGGCCGCCTATTTTCGGGAGCGGCTTCGAGCTTAGATGCTTTCAGCTCTTATCCGCGACAGCGTGGCTGCCCGGCAGTGCCCTGTCGGACAACCGGTAAACTATAGGCTACAACGTTCCGTTCCTCTCGTACTGGGAACCCTTTCCCCTCAGGCGACCAACACTCCCAGCAGATAAAGTCCGACCTGTCTCACGACGGTCTAAACCCAGCTCACG
>CAYFWY010000060.1:0-10429 GCA_964346895.1 uncultured Candidatus Bathyarchaeia archaeon
GTCTAAGCCAGCTGCTTCGGGCTCCTTGGCCAAGCGATTGTACTTCTCGTCCCTCCCGTAACAGTACTCACAACCATGATAACAACCCATGTAAGGGGAGGCACTGTACTTGTTCCAGAACCAGCCACCATCAACATGCTTATGAATGTTCAAAACGGAACTGGGCTTGTACTCCTTGTAAATAACTGTCTTCATGAATTTGGGACCTCCGATTACTGTCTATCTAAAAGATTCTTCTAAGTTTTCGCACGCGCTTGTGCGTGCAGGAGTTCAGGAGGAACCTATGTCTTTTTTGTATGCTTCATATAGGTTTCTTCCCCAGTTATCTATAGCTTCCAGCTTTCCGAGGAAGAACCTGAGTACAGGAGGTTCATACACGAATCTTAACCCTCTTATCAAGCTTCTGTGGTTATACACCCACTCTATTCTGTCAACTGCGTATTCAATATGTGAGATCGTGTAAACTCTTCTCGGTAACGCAATTCTTGTGAGTTCCAAGTCAGAAAGAACCTCGTTTCTCTTCTCATCTCTGTCCATCGAAAGAGTTCCTCTCTCCATGCTTCTTATTCCTGACGCTATGTAAAGTGCTGCTGCTAAGGCTCCTGCTGGATACTGTGTCGGAGGAATGTTTGGCAAAAACTTCGTCGCGTCTAGATGACAGGCTAATCCACCTGGTGGGGTGACCACAGGAATTCCCATTTCAACAAGTCTGTTAACAAAATATTTTATCTGTTCTATTGAACAGCCTGCAACGTCGGGGTCAACCATTTCTCTTACTCCAACCGCCATAGCACCAATTTCTCTTATAGACATGCCACCATACGTGAAGAAGCCTTCATAAACTGGAAGCCAAGGCTTTATCTTTTCAAAGATCTCTTCATTGTTTGTTGCTATGAAGCCACCTCTGACTGACGTGTTTTTCCTTCCGCTCATATAAAACAAGTCTGGAAGCCCACACATCTCTTTAACTATTTCTGCAACAGTTTTATTCTCAAACCCTTTTTGTCTCTGCTTTATTAGGTAGGCATTTTCGCAGATCAGACTTCCATCCAGCACCAAAAGGATTTTGTTTTCATTGCAGATCTGCTTGATTTCTTTCAAGTTTTCCATGGAGAAAGGTTGTCCACCGAGCAGGTTAGTTGTGGCTTCCATGCGAACAAAGGGTATCTTGTCTCTGCCATATTCCTTGATAGTGTCCTTCAACTTTTGCGGATCCATATTGCCTTTGAAGGGGTAGGTGCTTTCGGTCTTCAATGCTTCGTCGGTGTAGACTTCTAGGCAAATTGCCCCTAGAAGTTCAATATGCGCTTTGGTGGTGGTGAAATGATAATTTGTGGGGATAACATCACCTGATTTGACGAATACCTTGGGTATTAGGTGCTCCGCTGCTCTTCCCTGGTGAACATTCATTACGTATTTGTACCCTAAAACGTCTTTCACTGCGTCAGCAAATTCGTAGAAAGTCATGCTGCCGGCGTAAGCGTCGTCGGCTTTTATCATGCCTGCGAATTGATTATCACTCATAGCGTTTACGCCACTATCAGTTAGCATATCAAGAAATACATCTTTGGTTTTGAGCAAGAATGTGTTGTAGCCTGCTTTTTCTATGGCTTTTAATCGTTGTTCCACAGGCGTCAACCAGATTTTTTGAACCATCCTCGCTTTATGCATCTCCATAGGTATTTCTTTACCTGAAGATAGTCTCATAGACATCCAATATTACCTCTTTCCTCATGCATACGTGAACTCGATCCTGAGCTTTTGGTCCATCTTTTTTCCAACCCAGTATTTTGCGTTAGTCTCATTTCTTATTTTTGCCCACGTTATAATACATGAAGATGCCCAGTTCCCGAGTCTCTCGTGAGCTTTATTTGGGATAACTTCACAATGACGCCTTCAATAGTGTTGTGTACCGTTGCATTTTTCAAATGTCCTCCAATTGCACTATTATCTTCTCTTGCCAAAGCTACATGCAAATGGAAGACGGTCTCGCTATTCCGTATTGAAATGTTACCGGAAAAGGATAGAAGCTCTACCGGCTCTTTGAATTTGTGTGTTACATAACTCACCTTCTCGCGAGAGTAGAAACTGATTTCAAAGTCGCGGAGCATTCCAATTCCACAAAGGATTACTCCTGATTGAATCCTGTGCTCTTCAGCAACTCCCTTCAAACTTTCCATGACATCTTCTCCATCTTCAAATCTGAAAACTATCAAATTCCCTTCTTTTCCAGAAGACACAATTAACCACCTTCCACAATTCACCCTTACAAACTTTTCATATTTCAAGAGTGTTATTGCAAAAAAGTTACGCATGCGTGCATATCAATCTGCTTCGCTTCTGTTCTTTTAAGAACCTTCTAAGAACAGAAAAAAGGGGGAGTTTGCGGGGGACCTCGGGAGATATCACCACTCAGACGCAGAATCATCGAAATCTAGTTATTTTTGAAGAATTTCGCATATTTTTCTTTTACTTCCTCTTCCTGAAGTGTATTAAGCGTGTGCCGTCTTCTCCGACTCGCTCTAAACCAGCCTCGAGCGCGCGCACACGACTAAACTTTGTTCAGTTGATAAGTCTTGCTTTTTCTGCGTATAGGTCTGCGTCAAATTTTCTTTTAAGGCCATTTGCAGTCATATACCTTATTTTCCCGAAAATCTGTCTTTCTTTCCACGGACGGTCATGCTTTCCGAAGCACCATGCTACGCCAGTGAATCCATTTGGATCTCTACCGTCAAGTTCATATTTGTTGTTGAGGTAGAGGGCGATTTTGAAAGCTTCCCCCGGAGTTTTGGTCCACTCAATGATTTTCTTTCCCCAGTACATTCTCATATAACCATGCATCTTCCCTTTGATTCTCATCTCTTTCTGAGCAGCATTCCAGTACGGATCATGAGTCTCAGCGTTCTCTAGTTCTTCAAGAGTATAGATGTATTTCCGTGGGTCTTTCTCGTGTTCTTTCAATGTTTTCTTCGCCCAGTTGGGAAGCCCATCAAAAGAGTCATAATTTTGATTGTAAAAGACGAAGTTCACGCTTAATTCCCTTCTTACGATGAGCTCCTCCAAATAAGCGTCTTTTCCAAGGCTGCTAGTTTCTGAAATCTTTAAGGCTATGTAGATGGGTGATATCTGTCCAAAATGAAGGTAGGGGCTCATATTTGAAAGAAATTCTTTTGTTGGGTCGTTCCTAAATTCTTCATAGTAGTCCAATTTGTTTTTCAAGAAATCCTCGAGACGCTTCTTAGCCTCGGTTGCTCCGCCGTGAAAAGCTTTTACTCTTTTTACACTCCTGTCAATCTCAAGGTTCGAGACCGCTTTTCCCGGGTCCTCGATTTCAAAAGAGTCAAAGTCATGTTGAAGAGAATCGACTTTTGGGCGGTTCTCTTCCAATGGGAGAAGATAAGAATCTAGTTTCTTTTTGATCTTTGGTCTAAAGGTGGCCGCAGAATATTCTTCCTTCGGTGAAGCCGCCTCCACGGGAACAACTACATCGCTCTCGACCTGAACTAGAGGGCAATCGATAGTTTGCGCCACGTCGCTTCGCCATCTCCTCTGTGTTCTCAGGTATCCCCTATCGACGACAACTAGTGAAGCATCTTTTGATAATTCAATCGCGCCCAATTCGGGTGAACTATGCCTCACCACCATCGCTGTTCCTTTCTCTTTGAGAGAGGACTGGACCTCTCTGAGTCCTTCCAGCAAGAAGTGATAATGCCTTTCGTTCGATTCAGGGAAAAAATCCGTTAGGCCGAAATACACAACAACAGCTCGATTCCTTTTGTTCGCTTTCATAATTGCGTACTCAAGAGCTTGGTTGTATTCGGTTCTATGCGATGCTTGCATCCAGTACAGAACGTACCTACCATTCCTCGTCTCTTTGCTGTTGAGTTTCTTCACCCTCTCTTCGCGAATCATGCAACTGCCCATATCCAATAATCAAATAGAGTTATTTTTGACTGATGGTTTCATACTTAGAATCGAGGAAATAAGACGTGGAAGGGCCTTCGGTTCGAATTGTTGCGGAAGAACTCGCAGTTTTCAAAGGAAAGATTGTCAAACTTGCTTCTGGAAACGCGAGAATAGAAAAAGAAGCTGTTGAAGGAAAGAAGATTGAGGACGTTTTCAGCAGAGGCAAAAATCTATTCATAAAATTCTTTGATTTGTCTTTCAAAATCCACTTTCTCATGTTTGGAAGCTACAGAATAAATGAGGAAAAGAAAGGAGCCAAGCCGAGACTTTCACTCGTATTTCGAAGGGGTATGTTGAACTTTTACAACTGTTCAGTGAAGATTCTCAACAATGCCGATGTTATTAAGCTCTATGATGAGGAAATAGACATCACCTCTGAAAAGTGGAACTTCGATAAGGTTCTAAAGCTTTCTACGGAAATGAAAGATGAATTGATTTGTGATCTTCTTCTCGATCAAGATGTTTTTGCAGGCGTAGGAAACATAATAAAAAACGAAGCGCTTTTCATGGCAAAGCTGCACCCATTGAGTGTTGTCGGAAAGATTCCTGAAGAGAAGCTGAGAGAAGCTATTGTCAAAACCAGGCAGTTTTCCATGCTCTTTTACCAGGTTCGGAAAAAAGTGAGAGTGCTGAATCCCCACCTCAGAATCTATAGAAAAAGAAAATGTGACCAATGCAAGGAAAAGGCTGAGAGCAAAAGAACTGGAAAGAGAAGAAGAATAAGCTTTTTCTGCCCTTCATGTCAAGTCTTGTACGATTGATTACAGCAAGATTGCGCAACATAATCACATTGACTTGGTTTATTTAAATATTTAAGCAAACTTAATAGTTGCGCGCGTGCATTTTGCATTTATTCAGTAGCACTCAATCAGGGAACAAATGGATTCTACTTTCGAGTTTGCACAGCACCCAAGGCGCTTGAATTCGAACACAGACCCCTAGCCTTCTTATTTGCGACAGAGAGTTTTGACACCTAGCGTATAATTATTCTATGTGTTGATTCGCTTCGGGGCTTTGGTTACGCTGATGTACCTCGGTTTTTCTGTTACGACGGACGCATACTTGAAATACCCGGCAACTGAGACCAAACGCCATCAGCAACATGGTTGCGCTCAGGAAGAATGGAGCAGCCAGACCTGCAAATTGAAAAACAAAGCCGCCTATAAGTGGTCCTGGAACCCGTGCGATACTACCCACAGACTGGGCTACGCCTAACATGCCTCCTTGTTCATCCGCAGCGGTTCTTTTTGAAATGAAGCTTGGGATAGTTGTATTCAATGTTCCAATGCTGAAAGCTATCAACGTCATTGAAACAAAAAAAATCGCAATACTTGAAATTGTGGGCATGAGAAACATTCCCATCGTCATGAGTAAAGATCCAAACGCTATGAGTTTCTCTTCGCCAACCCTCTTCACTAATATTCCAATTAGGAAGCCTTGCAGAACAATCTGGACGAATCCAATGTAAACGAAAACATAGGACATCTCAGTCTCTTTGAAGCCGAAAAAAGAGTCTCCAAGTAGAGGTGAGATTACGGGTATAGCAGAGAACGCAAGCGTAATTATAAAGAGGATGACCAGCGTGGCGCCTGTCAGCGGCTTCTGAAGAGCATCGAGAAGTCTACGCAAGTAGCCGCCACTCGAGGTTGATTCTATTTGCCTACTATTCCCTACGATTTTAGTCGGCTCTGGGAGGAACAAAAAAACGAAAAGAAAGTTCAATAACGCAAGAGCAAAAGCGGCAAAGCCAGGAACCGAGAACCCGTAAACACTAAGGAAACCTCCTATAGCAGGTCCGATCATGAACCCTGCGCCGAAAGCCGCGCCTACCCTGCCTATTCCTTTAGCCCTTTCCTTTTCGCTGGTTATGTCTGCTATGTAAGCCTGGGCTACTGCTGATTCCGTAGCCATCCCAGCGATTATCCTCGAGAGAAGCAGCATAAGAAACGAATTTGCCAGTGCAAAGAGGATGAAGCTTACGCTGGAGGTCAGGATTGATAGCAGTAGAACGGGTCTCCTTCCCGCATTGTCTGAAAATCTTCCCAGAATCGGAGAGAAAATAAACTGCATCATAGAAAATGAGGCTACGAGAATACCCAGTGCGGCGGGTCCTGCTTGGAAGGTCTCTGCGTAGAATGGGAGGAGAGGAATGATCATCCCGAATCCAGTTATATCTATGAAAATTGTCATAAAGACAACGAAAGTAGGAGACAGCCCCCATCTAGTTGGTTCAATATTTCTCAAATCCAGACCCCGCCCATTTTGCAGTTACTAATTGGAACCTATTTGATTTTTCTAACTCCCTCAACGTATATTGCTAGCTTTACAGGCAAAACCTTCCAGTTTTTTAAAGAGACAGGTACTTAAGTTTATGTTGCTGTTGGATAACAGTCACATACATTTGGTTGCTCGCATACATTGATGTTTAGAGTCTTTCAGCTCATGTTCACTGTCCAAGATGCGGAAAAATTATAGCAAGATACATCGAACAAAAAAAGAAAGTCGCAGGGAATTTTCGGGTAGTACTACCATAAAGGGCAAGCGAATGCGAAATTCTCAATATTCTGGAGGCATTCCACCGTAGCCTCCAGGAGGAGTGGGTGGAGCTTCGGTCTTCCCGCCGGATATTACATCATCGATCCTTAAAATCATGGATGATGCCTCTGAAGCTGATTTTATTGCTTGTTCCTTAACGCTCAAAGGTTCGATGACTCCTTTCTCGTACATATCAACAACTTTACCTGTGAAAACATCGAAGCCCATCTTTTCTCCTTTAGGTTTTTCGTGGGCTGACCTCAGCTCAACCATAACATCAATTTTTTCTAAACCAGCATTCTCAGCTAAAGTCTTGGGAATTGTTTCCAAGGATTCCGCAAAAGCCTCAACTGCCAGTTGTTCTCTTCCGCCAATCTGAATCGCATACTCACGTAGTCTCTTGGCTACCTCGGTTTCTACAGCTCCACCGCCCACAACTATCTTATTCTTCTCGAATACATCAGCGACAACTGAGAGAGCATCGTGCATGGCACGCTCAGCTTCGTCTACCATCCGCTCTAAACCTGCCCGTATCAGAATCGAAACAGCTTTTGGATTTTTGCATCCTTCAACGAAGACCATCTTGTCATCGCCGATTTTTTGTTCCTCAACAAGTTCAGCATATCCTAGGTCTTCCGTTTTTAAATCAGCAAGGTTTGTTACAACCTTTCCAGCAGTAGCTCTTGAGAGCTTTTCAATGTCGGACTCTTTTACGCTTTTAACCGCTAATATGCCTTCCTTTGCTAGGAAGTGTTGAGCCATATCGTCTATGCCCTTCTGGCAAACTAACACATTGGCTTTTGCCTTTTTGATCTTCTCAACCATTCTCTTTAGCATGTTAGTTTCTTGGTGGAGGAACTCTGTGATTTGAGTAGGATCATGTATTCTAATCTCCGCGCTAACCTCAGTTTTTTTAACTTCTAACGGTGTGTTTATAAGTGCAATTTGAGCCTTTTTCACGCTTTTGGGCATACCCGAGTGAACAACTTCCTTGTCCAATATTATACCGCCTACAAGCTTTGTATCTTGAAGGCTTTTCCCTTCTTTCTTAATGATCTGAACGTTGTCGACGTCAACAACCCACTTGTCTCCACGTTTTTCAGCTATCTGACCAACAGCGTCGATAGCGATGGCGGCAAAGTGTTCTTGTGCTGAACCAACAGTTTTACTTCCCATTGCTGTTCTAGCAACATTCTTTAAAGTCTCTTTGTCATCCAAGTCCACCTTTTGGCTGATCTTATCCAAGACTTCTAGAGCCTTTTGAGCTGCTTTCCTATAGCCACTAACGATTAATGTAGGATGAACATTCTGATTGAGCAGTTCTTCAGCCATTTTCAGCAGTTCTCCCGATAAAACCACCGCAGTTGTTGTTCCATCTCCCACCATGTCATCTTGGGTTTTTGCAACTTCAACTATCATCTTTGCTGCTGGATGTTGAACATCTATCTCATCAAGTATTGCTGCTCCATCGTTGGTTATTGTTATGTCGCCTATGCCACTCACTAACATTTTGTCCATACCTCTTGGTCCGAGAGTAGATTTTATTGCTTCAGCAATTACTTTGGCTGCCATAATATTGTTTCTTTGGGCTTCTTTTCCTCTACTTCTCGAAGCTCCTTCCTTCAAAATAAGGACGGGTTGCCCACCTTTAGTTTGTGTTAAATATGCCATTAGATCTCTCCTCTTTTCCTAGTTGCTTAAACATAATTTCTTCAAGCTATCCAGAGAACCTTAGAATATAAACATTGCTGGATCTCAACAATTGTTATTTAAGTCGTTTTTTCGCCAATTGAAACGCAGGCAAAAAGATGTTCATGCCCACAAGAGCGTGAATGCTAAATTTTCTATGGGGGTTAAATTCTAACCCCTCAGCGTCGAATATAAATACAGAAGAAAGGGGGATTTTGCGGGAGAATATTGGGAGACCCAATAATTCAGAAGCAGAATCCGTGAAATTTACTTATTTATGAAGAATTTACATGAAGGCAGCCTTGTGCGTATTCCAAACTCCTGATTAAATGTTTTTCAGCGGATGACTCCGAAAAAAAGAAAGTTGACCTCTTCTCATGCGCGGTAAGGTTAAATTGCATTAGGTACATCAAATGTAATCATGAACCTCAAAACGGTATTGGGAGCAATTGTTATCGCGGTTCTTTTCTTCTTCGGTATAATATTCGCTTGGTCCACCGGGGCAGCAATTTCAGTTGAAGTAAAGGCGTCAAGATTGATTATTGCCGCTATGCTGTTTGTCGTCGGTTTCGGAATCGCTTATTACATAACCAAAAAGCAAAAGACAATAGTCCAAAGATTGGAATTGTCAGGAGAGATGAAAGCCGTTGCGCTCAAATGCCCCAACTGTTCGGCTTCTGTGAACACAAAAACCATAAAAATTGTGTCTGGCGTGCCATATGCAACATGCCCCTATTGTGGACAAACTTTTGAGGTGGCTGAGGAACCGAAATGGTGAAGACTCGTTCCTTGTTATTCGCATTATCAATAATATTGATTTTAATGGCGTTTGTGGGCACTGCAGCAGCACAGAGAGAATATCATCTGGAACAC
The DNA here is from genome assembly GCA_964346895.1 of uncultured Candidatus Bathyarchaeia archaeon. Lineage (GTDB taxonomy): Archaea > Thermoproteota > Bathyarchaeia > Bathyarchaeales > Bathyarchaeaceae > CAYFWY01. The sequence continues at coordinate 9,064 of CAYFWY010000060.1, forward strand.
GAGTGGGCAAAAATATGGATAAAGCAGAACGGCAGCATAGACCTTCTTTACGACATTAGTATAACACTCGATTCTGGCCCCAGCATAAACTTTGTATACATTGGCCAGCCAAAAAGCGATTTCACAATAGGAACCGCCTTGGATCAATATGGGCACACGCTCGAGACCTCTGATGCGAGTTCTGGAAGCGACTACAAGGTTCAAGTCAACCTCTACGAGCCCTTACCAGCTGGGCAAACTGTGAGGTTTAACCTCACTACAAACGTTGCACGAATGATATACGAAGATACGACTGAAAACGTTGGAATGGAGTTCAAACCGACTTGGTGGGAAGAAGCAAGCGTCCTCGACCTTCAAGTGCAGATTGTTTTGCCTCCCGGGGTCACCGTAGGTAACGTAACAACAACAAAAGAGCTTTGGAACGGCACATTTCCTGAAGATGACCAACTATCAATTTTCTGGCAAAGAGAAAATCTTTCGCCGAATCAGAAGTACATGTTTGGAGTCTCTTTCCCAAAAGAGTATGTGCAGAGTTACGAAACACGCCCAACCGGTGTAGTTGCCTTTTTGCAGCAATATGGACCAGCACTCTTGATTTTCGGAGCCTCAATTGCTGTAATAGGCGCAGTTATTTATGTAGTTCGAAAGAGACAATACCTGTTACCTAAAATTAGTATAGAAACCCTCGGAATAAGACATGGCTTAACAGCTGTAGAGGCCTCATACCTTCTCGATGTAAAACCAACACAAATAGTCACAGAAATCCTTTACAGTCTCCTACAAAAGAGAGCAATCTGGGTTGAATCCACCTCCCCGTCAATCAACCTGAAAATCATGAAACCATTTCAGAACAAGACTGGAACTCCGGAAACACCTCTCCGATACTATGAAATCGACTTTCTCAACGCAATAAAAGAGGATGGAATCCTCGACGAAGAGAAATTGGCACGAACAGTGGTTTTTCTAAGAGAAACTGTTGAAGAAAAATTGCGTGGTTACTGCAGACGCGACACAATTGACTATTATCGAAAGATTGTGGCGAAGGCATGGAACCAAGTTGAACAGGCTGGAACACCGGAGTTAGCCTCCAAAGCTTACGATGAACAACTGTTGTGGCTCTTTCTGGATCCGAATTATCAATCGCGCACCAAAACTGCATTCAGTAGCAAAGCCTTCGAGCCGAGTCCGTTCTGGTTCTGGTACTGGTACAGCTATCGACATTATCATCCCAAACCCACCTACAAACCAAATATAGAAGCTCCAACTGAAGCTGCAAAGCCTCCCAAGATTCCGGGCGCCGATTTCGCGAATAACATTGCAACGGCTGTGGAAAACACCTCAAACAAAATTGTTACCAACCTCGAAA
>CAYFWY010000061.1:0-10243 GCA_964346895.1 uncultured Candidatus Bathyarchaeia archaeon
AAAATTTACATATTCTTGCAGACCCAGCCTCGAACACTGGATGCTAGAAAATTTCCTTTATTTTTATAATATGTGCTCAGCTAGGTCTGAAGCAACCGAACAATCTTAGAGTAAACATTAAGAAACTTTTCTCCGTTCTCTGTCATCTGGTATACTATTTTTTTGCTCTTCTTTTTTCTTCTGATAAGACCTTTCAACCTCATAAAACGCAAATAATACTTCAATTGTCTGAAGCTTAGATTACACTTGTACATGATATGCGTCTTTTTTGCCGGGATTTGGGATTGCCTTAGAATCTCAGACACAATTGCAAATCTATTCCGTCTCTTTCTGGAAATCTTCTCATTCACTATATCATGCTACTCCTCTTAGAAAGTGGCAAGCAACTCCCACAGAAAGCGGTTTCGATATCCTCTTTAGCCTGCCGTAGTGAGTCTAGTTCTCAACATGTGTTATAAAGATTTACTTGTGGATGCAACCTCCATTAGCTTGCCTAGCGCAAAAAGGCTATCTTTTTGTTTTCGGTAGGCGTAGCTGATGAAGTATGTGGTGTAAATAGTCTTTCCATGCTTGGAAATAGCCTTGGTCGAATTCAGTGTTTGGCGGGTTCTTAGTTTGTCTACTGAATTGTTCCATGGCTTCCTGAAGCTGGTTTTTGCCATAGTTTTTGAGCTTGAGGATGTATGGTTTTGGGGGTGAGTTATCTATCTTCAGGGCTGTGATCATCCCCTTTAAGGCGTGGGCATAGCCCTTTCTCCACTCATCTTCCACAGAATTCTCCACATCTCGTCTCAGAAACTTCCAAGCTTTAGCCCATCTCCTCTTTCTCAATATGGGGAAAAAACGATAGATGGTCTTCACAGACAAGCGTCCACGAGGTCCACGGACATCATGAGTTTTAGCCAAGTGCACAATTAACCCTCGTTCGTTTTTGAACTCCCTGCTACAAAGTTGACATACAACCATCTTAAGTACACAAAGCCTAGGTCTGCATCAAAGCACAGAAGAGGCGTCTAAACATTAGATCAGTCTTACTTAAATATCCTCTTAGTCTGTCGTTTAATGGCGCGGTGATCGTAGCTCATACTGAAGTAGTCCGCGAAGAAGACTGCAGTTCTGAGCAATCCTTGTTTCTCCAGGGTGCGTAGCCGTGCTTGCGCAAGAGTCTTGTTCGTCCTTCTGTGTTTACTTTCCTATTTGTGTTGCGTGAATAACGAGTGTAGAGTGTATCGAAAGAATGGTTTCGCACATGAGAAGATATTTTATTCCTTACATGATTCTGTTTATTAAATGAAGATGACAGTTTTCCCCTTCGCATGTAAGAATCTAAACCCGAAAAAACAATGCAATAAATATTCTGCAAAGATATGTCTTGATGTTTTTAATGTATTAGGTGCGATAATAGGTTTGAATGTTCTTTTTCCTCTGAGGGTGAAGTGTTGCCTGAAGAGTTTGTCCGGAAATGGCAAGAAATAGAGGCAGAAACGCCTTTCTATACAAAGATAAAGGAGGCAGTTCGTCCTCCAGGTCCGTTGAAATCGCGTCTCAATTCTGCGATTAAGCGCATCAAGTTGCAGATTCGAAAGTTAGAGAAGGCGACAAATCACTTCTCAAAACGTGACAAATCTCTCTTTGCGAGAACGGTTAAGGCCTACTCAAAGCGTGACATGGTGCGTGCCAAGGTTTTCGCCAACGAATTGGCTCAAATACGGAAAATGGAAAAGATGACAATTCACGCTAGACTAGCCTTGGAACAGACTGTTCTTAGGTTAAGAACTGTTTCGGAGCTTGGCGACGTCGTCAGCATGCTTGCTCCTACGGTGAGAGTTTTGCGTAATGTGAGAAGGGGACTCGTTGGCGTTCTACCCAAGGCTGAAAGGGAGCTGAGGCAAATTGGAGGCCTACTTGACGGAATAATTGGGGATGTTGGTCAGATCACCGGGTTGAACATCAACTTCGAAGCAGCAAGCGAAGACGCGAGGAAAATTTTAGATGAAGTGGTTACAGCGGCAGAACAGAAGATCAAGGAGGAACTTCCAGAGATACCCTCTGAATTTCCCGTTGTTAGGGAGAAGGTTCTTACCCAAACCTAATATTTCATGAAGAATCTCGATATGCAAAATGCGAGAGTCAGCGTGACACTTAGGAAGACCCAATTAAGGTGAATTTGAAGGTGACGAAGAATCGAAAGCATAATATCCTACTCTATATGCGTTGTCGATCTTGCGGATGGACGTTCGAGGGAAACTCGGACAATTCATTCTTGGAATGGTCAATGCACCTTGCCTCCTGCAAGAAAAAGCACAAGGAGATGCAACAGCATACGCGCTCGAGTTGACTAAGAGGAGAATTATATTTTTCCGCTCACATGCATACACATTAAACGTAGAACATGTCAGCTCTTTCATCTCTTTTCTTCCTAACCTTCTTTGTCGCTTTTAGTCCCCTCTGGGAGCCTAGTTTGGTGGCCTCTAAATCGTATTCTATAAAGGATTGGGTGAAATCGGATAGTTTTTTGTTAATGCTCTCCAGATCCTTTTGTGTGAATCTAGCCATGATATCTGGATTATTCACCCATTGCATCCAACCCAGCAAGCTTCTTTGCAAGGCGCTTAAGATGAAACGTATTGTCCTAACATATTCCAAGCGGTCCTTTTTCTCAACCGCTTCTGATTTCTTCAACTGGCCCAGAATCTTCTCGGAGACTTGAATCCACCTTTCACTCAAAAACCATCACCTTCCATAGGTCTAGAACCCATCTCTTTCCCATAGAGTTTGTTGTCTGATTTAATTTTTTCGATTTAAATGAAAATTAGTAATTCTTATATGTGACCAATCCCACCTTCCCTAAGACGCGGACAACTCGCTCGCCATCTTCCCTTTTCACCTCCTTGGAAGTTTCCCGCTTTCAGCGGTGGGCGACGGCAGGGTTATCCCAACGTCATTCTATCTAAAATGTAATCACGTGTATGGAAAATAGCGGGATCGTGAATGGCGTCTGAGGCAGGAGTCGAGTTTGTAAAGGTCGACGTATTGAAGCCTAGTCTCAGAAACGTGAATCTAACGGTGAAGATCGTTAACATCGGAGCGCCCCGTTCGGTAACCTCCCGAAGAGACTTTTCTGTGCACAAAGTCGCGGAGGCACTCGTGGGGGATGAAACGGGATGCGCGGTGTTGAACCTTTGGGACGACAAGATCGGTGCCTTTGCTGATGGCGATGTCATTGAAGTCAGAAACGGTTACACTTCGTTGTTCAGAGGATTCTTGAGACTCAACATCGGAAGACAAGGTTCGGCAGAGAAGGTGGACAGAAAGATTGGAGATGTAAATACAAAAAATAACCTCTCTAACGAAAGGCAAGAGTCGTTTTTGTACAGATCTGCAAGAAGACCCTTCAGGAGACGTAGAAGGTATTAGCTAAGGAGGCATGCACGCAATTAAGGTGATAAAGTCTTGACCGAGCTTGAGAAGGAGCCTGAAATTACAATTGAGAACGTCGTCGCCTCAGCTAGTCTAGAGCACGGAATTGATCTTCAAGCTGTGGTAAAGGCGGTTCCAACCGTTGAGTACAGACCAGATGTGTTTCCAGGACTGGTTTTCCGCACGAAGAGGCCGAGGACAGCAAATCTGATCTTCCGTACTGGAAAGATGGTTTGCACCGGAGCCAAGTCTGAGAAAGAAGCGAGAAGGGCTCTAAAGAAGGTTGCTAGAAAACTGAAGAAGGCGGGTATGATTATCCGCGGTAAACTGCACATAAAGATACAGAATATAGTTGCTTCCGTCGTTTTAGGCGGAAAGGTGGACCTTGAGGGCTTCTATGAGATGGGGGGAGAAGTTGACTTAGGAGGAAGAATGATGTACGAGCCGGAGCAGTTTCCAGGTGTCATCTATAGGATGAAGGACCCTCAGACGGTGATTCTCATCTTCTCGAGCGGGAAAATGGTTTGCACTGGCGCCAAGAAGGAGGAGGAAGTGAATCAGGCTGTCATGAAGCTTCGTCAAGAGCTGGATGAGAACGATGTGATAATTTACGATACACCTTGAGGAAGCTGGGAATGAGTGTTGTGACAATAGACGCGGAAGACGTTCGATATGGAAGGGGACTCCGGTTGTTTAAGTGTCCAAAATGTGGCAGGTGGAACCGTGTGGGGCACCAACGTTTGATGCAAAAAATCTTCATTGTCAGCTGCAAGGGGTGTGGAACAAGGTATCGACCTGGGTAAGATGGCAAAAGACATGAAACTTTTATTGGCTCTGCTTTCCAAAGCACATTTGAAAAGACTTCATAAACTTGTGAGGTTGGGCATATATCCGAGTCGAAGTGCAGATATTCGGGCAGCTGTCAGAGAATGCTCAAAGGGGAACTCTGGGGTAGGCGAGAATGATGAGAACTGTAGGGATGAAGTTTCGTCTTGAAAACTGAAACGACAGAGGAATCGAAAACAGAATCAAACGACGAAGAGATAACAAAACTAATAATTGACAGACAATCTGACTTCAGATTCCACGCGGCTTATCTAGCTTACTCTAAGACATGGGACAAAACTGCCTCACAAGAAGTCAAAAATAAACTGAACGAAATCATCTCATCACTTTCCAAGGAAGAGATACGCTATTCAAGCTTCTACAAAGAATTGGATCAGTTTAGAAGGCAGGGTGCCAAACACTACGCTTATCCTAGAAAAAGGATAGAAACTCAGAGAAAGAAGGAATGGAGAAAGAGAAGAGCTAGGGACGCAAGGAACGCAAGACACAGGAGAGGACACTGAAACAAAAAGATTTAGTGAGCTTTTATCTTCTCTTTTGCGATCGCTCTTCGGAATGTTTTGTTGCATTTTGGGCATCTGTAGTGACCTATGGTAATTTGCAGTCTTTCTCCAGTCTTGCTTGGCCTCCCAGCCATTTTCCAAGTCTTGACAGGGGTTGTCTGGATTCCGCATCTGGGGCATGCCGCTTTTTCTGGATTGTTCAATGAACTTAGGAGCTCTCTCCTAAGATCTTCACCAATTTTGTCAATTTTCTCGATGGCTTCAGCAAGTTTTAAATTTTTGGAAACGTTTCGAATCCATCTGGCGAAGTCTCCTCTTTCTTGGTGGAACTCCAACGAAGAAACCGGGACTTTCCTTATTTTCTCTCTTAGATCCTGTGGGTTGAAGGCTACTTCGTTTATTGGTTTGTCGGTCTTCTCGTAGAAGTAGAACGCCCGTTCGCTGGCAACATCTTTTTCGGGAGGCCTTGGAGGTAGGTTATATTTTGGAAACTTGCTATGTTTTTGTCCATATTCGTCCAGTAGCTCTTTCATTCTGTCTTCTCGTTTTGAAGTTAGCTCTCTCTTGTAGTATCTGGTTTCACGTTTGCGAGGGTCGTTAGAAAAGTTTGTTTCTAGATAATGGGTGAATTTCTCTCGGAGACTGATACCTACTCCTATGTAGATCAGAACCTTGTCCGCATTATAGAGAGCATAAACTCCAGGTCCCTTTGAAACGTTTTTTGCCCTATTTCCCCAAACGTACATTTTTCCTGAGATCGGCATATTCTCACACCAACAAATGGTTAAACATAGATACCCTTGGGAATTCTTCCCCAAATTTCTTCAACGACTTCTTGAATTTTTTTCTTTGGCAATTTTCGTCCAAAGGCGCTAACAGTTACATAACGAGTTTGCAGTGCTTTTTTAAGAATCTCACTTTCTCGCCGCCGTTTTATCAAAGCCAGAGGCAATATTCCGTCGAAGGAGAGCAAGCGAATTAGAAATTCGTATATTTTGATTTCTCCAGGATCTAGTGCTACCGAACAAGAGTATCTTTCCATAACAAATTCTACGCCTTCTTTAGTGATTATTACATAACTCTTTGGGACGATCATAATTCTAGGCGGCTTTCTGAAAAGAAGGGTCTTATGATGCATCTTCATCATGTTAATAGGAGTTACTATATTTTATAATATAAATGTTATTTTCGATTATAATGAAAATTAGTAATCCTTATATTGCTTCATCCCAGATAAGAGGCAAAGTTGTGAGGTGAAAATATGCCGACACACGGATCGCTTTCGAAGGCAGGAAAAATCAGATCGATTAACGGCTCAAAGAAAGACAAATCAAAGCCTACGTTCAATCCGAGGATTAAAAACAGGAGGAAATATAACAGCCGCATCATCTTGGAAAGAAACGCCCACCGAGGAGGAGTCCAAGGCGGTCAATACAAACTCGGCCAACGCAGGTATCGAAGTAGGCGAAGAAGATGACAACCGGAGTGCTCAGCTGTACTATATTTAGAAACTCAACCCTCTTTCATGATTATGGACTCAAGATTCTAGCTGGCACGAGATGTAAGGCTCCCCTAAGAGATTTCAAAAATAGGAATTCTTGGGATGGAGTTTCGTTTTGAAAACTGAAACAATAGAGGAAAGAAAGACTCAGATCCTTTTGAAGCTTAGGCGCTATAAGCTGATAAAACGCGAGGAGCAAGAAGGTATTATCAGTTTTTTAGCTAGGATTCCCAAGGAGAGAAAACGCGTACTCATTTGGTGTATATTAGGTAAAAGGGTGGTCGGAGTAGCCTACGTCAACAATCTAGAAAAAGCCATGAAAGTAGCTAAGGTCGAGAGAGGAATTATAGTGGCTAACTGCAGATATACTTTCGCTGCCAAGAGAAATTCCAGGAAATATAGGATAGAACTGATACCTAAGACGTTTCCCTCCTTCAACATCTTCAAGCACGAATTAGTGCCAAAACATGAAATACTTCCACCGGAAGAGGCAAAGGAGATATTGGACAAATACAGAACGAAAGTTTACCAATTGCCCCAAATCAAAGCATCAGACATCGTAGCAATTGCAATCGGAGCGAAACCAGGAGACACCCTAAAGATCACAAGAAGAAGTGTAACAGCAGGAAAATACATCTCTTACAGATACGTCACTCCTGGCTGACAGGTGTAATAAACATTGGCAATCAAATTAGAATCAGTTGACTGCGAAGTTATCTGATACGTGCGTATGGTGGAGAATATTTTAACACAAATGGCCAAAAACAAATAAGAGAGGACGGATGACAAATTTGAGTTCTAAGATAACTCGCAAGAAGGGGCAGTCGGGTAGAGCCAAGGTAGTGCAGTGTATCCAATGTGGAAAGACGGTACCACGCGATAAAGCCGTAGAGAAACGGAAATCGGCACTACGTCTAGATCACAGGCTTAGGATGCTTCTCAAGAAGCAAGGCGCTTACATCAGCGGCAGAATAAGCATCGTCTATTACTGCGTATCCTGCGCGAAACACCGAAAATATGTGTAGAAAATGAAAAAACAGTTTTAACTGAAGTTACGAGAGGCAATGCGTGCATGCATGCAAGAGGAGCAGACTAAGATTGGATTTGAATTCTGCACAAAATGTGGCTTCGAGGCAGTCTCTATCCGAAGTTCTAGAAGTTAATCTTGTGCCCAGTTGTTTTTAAGCGTGAAATATTGATTTTTATTGACATCGAAAAAAACTTATATTCACCTCGAGGAGGCGTTTATTCATAGATATGAAGATGGAAAAAGAATGGCGCAAGAGAAGCGATCGAGGCTATTTCGTTAGGGCTCCAAAGGTTTTTGAGCCCATGTTAAAAGATGAAAATGTTCAAAAATGGATATCGAAGTTGAAAGAGAAGCCAGGGTGGAGAGCAACCATGCCTGGTTTCCTTAGGACTCTGCACAAGTTTAGTGAATATTACAGCAAGAGCCCGAGCGAGTTAGTTGCCTCAGCACTCGGAGAACACGCAGCAGAACAAACGAAAGAATTGATCCATGCAAGTTTGGAGGTTCGACAAGTCGCACAAAAGTTTGTGAATGAGCTGCTAAATTCAGGGAAACGCGAAAGTGCAAGGTACGCGAGAGCTTGCTTAACATCCTTTCTCAAAGCAAACGGCGTCTCTTTGCACTTGGACCCTATTCCCAAAGTCCCGAAGAAGACCGAGATAATTCCCTCCAAAGAACAAGTTTACGTCATGGCGGACTACACTCGCTCACTCAGAGACCGAGCTATAATCCTATGCATGTATCAGAGTGGACTTGGAATCACAGCCCTAAGAAATCTCAACTATGGGCATATTAGAGAACAAATCGAGAAGAACAAGATCCCCATTCGAGTTCATGTCACCTCAGAAATCGGCGAAAAACCTTCGCTTGATGCCTATTACACCTTCTTCGGAGTTGAGGCGTGTGAAGCCTTGAACTCCTATCTGAACGAAAGAAAGAGAAGAATCAAAAGAATGAGAGAACAAGGCAAGAAAGTGAAAGGGTTGACGCCAAATAGCCCACTGTTTGTCTCTGAAGGCAGAAACGTACCTTTTGGAGGCAGAATGGCGATCTCAAGCATCTGGCGTATCATCAAAAACTCAGCCGAGAAGGCAGGATTAAGAAAAGAGAGTGTTTGGCCCAATTGTTTAAGAAAAGCCTTCGAAGCTGAATTAGATCTTTCACCGATCGACTGGGATACAAAGCAATTCTTGATGGGGCACCCTGTAACCGAGGTGAAATACGATGCCAATGAAGTTGAACAGAAATATATGTTGTGTAATTTTAGCAGGATAACACTCAGCAAACTTGCGGTCATCAAAGAGTTTGTGCGATCGCTCGGAATAGAAAAACTTGAATCAAAGATAAAAAATGTGAAGGCAAAGAATCCTCAGATTACCGAAGAAGAAGCTCTAAGGCTTCTGACACACACAGAACTTGGAGTTACGGAAAAAAGCTAAAGTCAGTTAAGAGGCTAGAAAAGCCGACCGTAGAAAAGTAAAATAGCATATTTCGCTACTATTTCAGTTTTCATAGCAGAAAAAAATCATTCGCGTCAGGGGTTCTTGATTGTGCACTACTGCGTCTATGTTCTCCTCTGTGAGGATCGAAGTTATTACACTGGATATGCAAAGGACCTAGAGTCGCGAGTTAAGCAGCACATTAGAGGAGTTGGAGCGAGATACACTAAATTGCACAGACCGAAGAGACGTGTCTACACAGAAAGATTTGACACTATAGGCGAAGCAATGAAGCGAGAAAGGAAAATAAAAAGGTTAAGCCATAACGAGAAGCGAAAACTAGCAAGTCGCCTGCGTTATTTTGTTCTTACATAATTCTATTTATTGAAGAGTCGTGTAATTTTTACCTTTGAATGTATAAACTTAAACCCAAATGCGCGCGCTATCCATATTAGTTGTTTAGCTTTGGACTCCCAAACAAAGATTAATTAGAAGGGCTGGTGTAACATGGGTCAGGCAGTTGAGCGCTTTCCTAAAAGGGTAAAACGTATACAGACGTTTTCACTTTTTTCAAGGCTATTCTAGCTGACAAAACAAGAAAAAATCAAAAGAGGTGAATCTATATGGACCAAGAAACGATGTTCGAAATTAAATGTACTGAATGTGGTAACTCAGCAACTGTACCCTTCAAGCCAACAGCAGGAAAACCTGTTTACTGTAAAAGTTGTTACTTAAAAAGTAGATCTAAACAACGAAACGAGTCTAGTTCAACCAAGAAGTTTGATATGAAAAACGCATGGGCGATATTTCGAGATGACTGGCAGGGGCAAAGAGAGAAAAACCGCAACATTTTCTAAGCTTCTTAATTCCTGCCCTCAGCATTTTATTATCTAACTTTTTCAAGAGTTTGTTGCACGCGCGTTCATAACGCATCAAATTTTTCTCTTCTAGCAGGGTTTAAAAGTGATGTCCACCTATCGGTTTGCAGCGCCGACAACGAGGAAATTGAAAATGAATAGTTTGTCCAGAGAACCAAACGTCATATACGTAGGAAGAAAGCCCCCGATGAATTACGTGTTAGGGATAATAACGGGTTTCAGTGGATCCAACACTAAAGAAGTTACTTTGAAGGCAAGGGGACGATCAATTACAACAGCTGTTGATGTTGCTGAGATAACTAGGCGCAGGTTCATGAAAAACCTGAGCATAGGCGAGATTACCATAGGAACCGAAGAAATGCAGCGAGAAGAAGGCGGAATGAGAAACGTTTCAACGATCGAAATCACGTTAACGCGTGTTCCCCCCGCAAAAAAAGAGTTGGGGAAGGGGAGCGAAAAGACCAAGTCTGCAATCCCCATACAACCTACAGAGCTGACCAGTATAGAGGGAATCGGGGCTAGTAGGGCAGAGAAATTGAAGTCGTGCGGTGTAAACTCTGTTCAAGACCTGGCAAATTTTGACCCAAAAGAGCTGTCAGAGAAGCTTCAGATTTCAGAGAAGAGAG
>CAYFWY010000062.1:0-10182 GCA_964346895.1 uncultured Candidatus Bathyarchaeia archaeon
GGAGCTTCCGTGCCCTTGTCTGCACGAGTGTTCGAAAGATACAGTTCAAATACGGACCTGTTCTTAGAAAATACTTTGGCGAAGTTCCAATAATCGAAATGTACAGTGCCACTGAAGGTGTCTTTGCACAGCAACTCGACGATTTACCCTATGTCACCCCAAACTATGACAAATACTATTTCGAGGTTGAAACGAGTAAAGGTTCGAAGATGCTCCACGAACTTGAGAGAGGTGAATGGGGAAGGCTCATTATCTCGTCTTGTTTATTTCCTAGGTACGATATTGGGGACATGGTTGAAGCCATGGGAAAAAACTATTTCCGAGTCTTTGGGAGAGCTAAAACTCTAACTCTCTTAGAACACAGGTTGCATCGACTTCTGTTCCGATGGTTTCTCTAGGGCCAAAACTACTGGGGCTTAGGGCTTCTTTTGGCAGCAGTCAAAGCCCCGTAGACTACAATGACGAGGATAATTGCTCCAACCGCTATCAAAAGGATTGGACCCCAATTGCGAGCATACGTGGGACTTATTGTAGACAGATAAGCCATCAAACCTACAGCGATCAGGACTAACCCGCCTATTAGTGGGCCAATGTAACTGTATTCTCCCTTTTCGTGTTTTTCCGTCTTCTCGGATTTTTCGCGTTTCTCATGTTTCTCCTCTTTTTCCCTTCTTACTGGTGGAGGTAGAGGTCCAAGGGTTGCGCCGCATTTAGAACAAAAATTCACTCCTTCACTGACTTCTGCACCACATTTTGGGCAATAAGGCATGGCTTTTCACCTATTGGCTGATTAATTTGATTCGATCAGTATATAAAATACACCCTTTAGGGCAAAGGAATAGATGCAAGAAGGGGCATGACCTGCTGCGCACGATGTCTTCAAATTGTCAGGGAGTGTCTGTGATACTTGAATAGATCTGGAAACATGAAATAGGTTGCTCCTTTGAATGCATACCCAAGAGACTTCGCGATGTCAAAGCCGTCACTCACTCTATTCTTAGTTCTCGTGAAAACCCCCGCCGTTTTTTCATAGGAAACCCTTCCAAAAGTCGCTGTCAACCTAGAAATTTTGTGATCCTCTGCGACTCCCAACTCCGGGTCGTAAGGTCCAGTTCCGTTCCTAAACATCTTGCATGCAACATTGTACAACAACGCTATGCTACACCCAGGAACGCTTGGTCCAATCACTGGTATACCGCGTATTCTAATTGTTGGGAGTTTCAAAGAAAGACGCGTAACGAAGTTTAACCCCATAATTCCAGATCTTCTTCCCAGATTAATGCGATCTCTTGGCCTCAAAGAAGGAACTGTAGCAACAATATCTTTCCTTTTAAAGGCGTGATACATTACTTCAAAATAGTTCTCATATTTATCCAATTCAGAAAATAAGTAGCAATCATCAATTTCCGTTCCCGTGGAAAAAAGAGAATCGACATCTTGAAAAACGATTATTCGCCCCCTGGCATGCTTGAAACCCAAATTTCTTCCTATCGCAGGAGAATCCCACCACAAATATTTGATGACCCCAGAGTTCCAAAGTTCCCTCCTATACTCACCATATTCTTTCGGAGAGATTATCGTCGAGTCACCCACTTCAGGCAATTCTGCATTTTCTCCAGCATCAACAATTATGAATTCAATTGCATTGCTTTTCCCATTCCCCTCTTCAAAAACTTTTTTTGCAATTTCCCAGTTATTGAAAGTCTCTTCAAGGGGTTCTCTGTCTTTTTCTCCCCTTCCAGTTGTTATCACTGAAAAGATTGGTTGTTGCATAAACCGTATTAAGAGGGAACATATGCTTTTATCAGTTTTGCATGCTTGGTTAAGATCCAAGCGCGCTCCAGTTCTTGATATTAAAATAGATCTTCCGAGGAGCTTATTCCGCTTCTAACGTCATGTTAAATAATGGACTTTTTAATGTCCAGGAAAACGAATACACCTGTGTACGATATTATAGATTAAACTCGACACATTCCAATACTTTACGGCAGTTTAAACATTCTTGCGGAATCGGAGTGCCCTTATCACGGTTAGCTAAATATCCAAATTGGTTCAGGCATTCTACCTGATCCATTTCTTCATTCGAGGACACTTTAACAGGAGGACCCCTTTTTTCCTCTCGGTGTTCACCAGAAATCACTTTTCGAATTTTTTTGAACAACAAAAGTTGCTCCTATGCCTTCTTCTTTTTATTTTATCCTATATTGTGTCTAAATATATTGATCATTTCCAATCTCGATACATATATAGAATAAGAAAATATGTTGAACAGCTCCCACATATTCGCAATGGACATCAAAAGGATCTCTACCTGGATATAATTTACTTGAAGACGTAAAGCTCCTCATCATAGCGGCGATCTAAAATTTGACCTTGAGGGAGGCGTGTAATCTGTTTTGTTGCCAGATATTCCATAAAGGTTTCATTAGCTTTTTTGAGGCTTAACGCGCCATATAACCATTCGAGGGGAACCTTCACGAAGAGGGGGCGTGCTGGGACTATGTGGCGTGCTGTCTTGTGGGTGAAAACCTCTCCCTTCAAAGCTACTGTTATCACATCCTTTTTCGAAACTTTAAGCGTTATTAACATTGAAAGAGCCTTCCCTGAAGACACCTTATTCTGAGCATCGCTCTCGGTATCGTACTCTATTGAGTAGCCTTCAGAGCGAAGTTTAGATTCTATCTGCTTTATCGCGTCATAAATCTCTCTGATATTCTTTTGAGAACCATACACAGCAAAACATCTTGAGCGTGTCATAATTGCCGTCGTAGCTTTTCTTTCATTAACCAGTTTATGAGCGGTCTCTCTTGTGCATTCTTCGACATTGAAGCCTAATTCTCTAACTAACTTTACGGCATTTTCAAGTTTCGAAGAGTAGTTTATCACTCGGCACCAGCAATCTACATCTATGTTGGGGTTGTCGTAGTCAACGAGACATACTGGTATGAATTGACACCCGAGATTCTCAGCGGCAGTCATGCGATGCGTTCCGTCAAGCACGACCAAGGTTTTTGAATCAACTATTACCGGATGCTTGAAGTAGCCATCTGATCCGATTTGTTCAGTGAGCTTGCGAAGGATCTCTGGCAATGTTTCCTCAAAAATGTGCAAATTTCCTATTCTTTCGAGCCTGATTTCGAGCTTGATTTTCGGATGAATTATCGTAAAGGCTTTTGTGGACACGGAACGCGCGCTCCAATGTCAAGCGTGCAACTAAAACTAAGAAAGCAAACATTACAGATTTTAATTTATCGAAAACGAATAATCATGTGTATCTTCAGAAAAGAAGCTTTTTTCACACTTATCTGAAACGCCCATTTTCCAAAACTGAGCTCCCAAAACGACGTCTTACCATTTTAATGGTTAATATAAAGTTTCCGAATTTCTAAGTGGATATCCTCAGTCACCTACCTTTTTTAAGTAAAAACCACTCCAAAGGTATTCAACTGGTTTTTGATTGTTTGTTTTGTGACGTATAAAATCACTTTTCAGAGGCATTTTAAGATTGTATATGTATTGTCAGAAAAAGAGAGATTTTCAAATGCGCGCGCATTAATCGCCATATGAGGCAAAAGAGAAAAAGTCAAGGGCGCGCGTTAATTGCTACGCGGGTGCATGCGTGCATTTGTTCCTTCCCCCTCATTTTTTATTGTTACCCGAAATTTTTTGTGTCCAACTGGTTATTTGTTTTACCAGTAATTTCAAATTTAGTTTTAGGCGGTGAATAGCGTTCTTGCAGGCATCGAGCCTTAGGATCATATGTCCGAAATCCTTAATAAAATGCAAATCACTTCCGTAGTTAGCCTAAAAGAGACGTGAAGATCAAAAATGTCCCGAGAGTTTCAGCACATTATAAGGATTTCCGGCACCGATCTTGAAGGAACGCAACTGGTAGGTTACGCGCTGACAAACATTAAGGGGGTAGGAATAAGGTTAGCCAACACAATAATCGAAAGAGCTGGCATTAATTCAGAAACTCGTATGGGCTTTCTCTCCGAAGCTGAGGTTAAAAAGATTGAAGATATTTTAGAGAAACCTGCGAAATATGGCGTGTCCGAATGGCTTCTGAATCGTCGAAAGGATAGAGAAAGCGGAAGTAATCTCCACATAGTTGGCTCCGACTTGGTTCTTCAAACAAAGACCGATATTGATCAGATGAAGAAAATGAAATCGCGGAAAGGTTTTCGGCATAGTCGTGGATTGAAGGTGAGGGGGCAACGGACTAGAACAACGGGCAGGAAAGGAAAGGCTATGGGCGTCAAGAAAAAACGGGTTCGGGAACGATAATGGGTGATCCTAGGAAACAACGAAAGAAATTCGAAACGCCGAGATTCCCTTGGCGAACGGACGTATTGGAAGCTGAGCTTAAACTGCTTGGACAATACGGGTTGCGAAACAAAAAGGAGATGTGGCGCCACAAAGCTTTGCTCTCAAAATATCGAGGAATTGCTCGATCGCTTTTAGGCATGTCTGTTGAAGAGCGGAGAAAACTGGAAAAAAACCTTCTAGATAGACTTTATCGCCTAGGAATTCTGCCTGAGACATCTGTACTGGATGATGTCTTGGTTTTATCGTTAGAAGACATACTTGAACGTAGACTTCAGACGCTTGTTTTTCAGAAAGGCTTGGCCAAATCCATATATCAAGCTCGCCAGTTTATCACGCACGGGCATGTTGCCATCGCAGGGAGACGAGTGTCTTCTCCAAGCTACTTAGTTCTTAGGGAAGAAGACGTAAAAATAACATATTCACCAACGAGTCCTCTTTTAAAATCTAGTCAACCACAAGGAAAATCTGTGGCCAGTCCAGCCAAAGTAAAATCAGCTGTCGAGGAGGAGAAGCCTTGAGTAAAAAAGGCGAGAGGTGGGCAGTTGTTCACGTTTACAGTTCCTATAACAATACTATTATTCATTTCACCGACATATCGGGCGCAGAAACCATAGCGATCGCTTCAGGAGGCATGCACGTTAAGGCAGATCGGTTAGAATCATCGGGCTACGCTGCCATGCGAGCCGCTGCCCACGCCGCTTCCATCGCCAAAGATAAAGGAATAACCGCCATACATGTGAAGGTTCGAGCGCCTGGAGGGTCAGGTGCTAGGACTCCTGGTCCAGGAGCTCAAGCTGCTATACGCGCTCTAGCAAGGGCAGGGTTCCGTGTAGGCCGCATCGGAGAGGTAACGCCGATTCCTCATGACGGAACGAGAAGGAAGGGCGGGCGCAGAGGACGCAGAGTCTGACATGTGATTTGGTATCGAGAAATAACTAGGCACAATGATGGGCAGTTATTACATGTAACTTATTTCTACATAGGACCACAATATTGAAATAATGCCTTTTTCTCCTTTGAAAAGCACAAGCGTTCGTGAGTGATTGAAATAAGAGGTTTGAATGTGGTAGAGATTGAAATCCTTGAAAAAACCGACGATTATATGCGGTTTATTGTTAAAGGAATTAATGTGCCCTTCGCAAATGCGTTGCGCAGAATCATTCTTACTGAAGTCCCTGCAATGGCGATAGATGAATTGGTTATCCTTGAAAACTCTTCTATGCTAAACGATGAAGTTCTCGCCCATAGGATGGGTTTTATCCCCCTTAAAACAGATCTGGATTCCTACAACCTTCCTGAAGAGTGCAGCTGCAAGAGCGAATTTGGATGTAACCTCTGTCGTTTAACTTTGACTCTGGATGCTGAAGCCACGGATAAAACAATGACGGTTTATTCTGGAGATTTAAAGTCAGAGAACCTCGACATCACACCTGTTAGTGACAAGATTCCAATTGTAAAGTTGGCTCCGGACCAAAACGTAAAATTGGAAGCGTATGCCCGACTGGGGAAGGGAAAGGATCACGCGAAATGGCAACCCGTCTCCATGTGTATCTACAAGTATCTACCACAAATCAAAATTGATTTAGAACGATGTAACGCATGCGCCGAGTGCGTAAAGTTATGCCCCGAAAGAGTTCTCATCGACATGAAGGAAGGGATAAGAAGTCAAAATGTGATTGAATGCACCCTCTGCATGGACTGCGTAGATGCTTGCCCCCAAAATCCGCCAGCCATCGAAATATCTTGGGAAAAAGAAGCCTTCATTTTTGAAATCGAATCCACTAACGCTCTCCCGGTTGAACGAATCGTTTTTGAAGCTCTCAAAATTTTTGACAAAAAAAATAAGGATTTTACCCGTCAATTAAGAAAGGGAAGAAAAAGTGAAGAAAGTTAGATCAACTAACCCGGAGCTGATTACGCTCATTCGATCTTTAAGAAAAGGATCTCGCGAAAATCAAGTGGCGATATGGCGTTACATAGCCGATCGTGTGTCAAGTTCAAGAAGAAGGCGCATAGCGGTAAACGTAAGTCGATTGAATCGTTACTCGAAAGAAGGAGAGACCGTGGCAGTTCCAGGCAAAGTGTTGGGTGCCGGAATAGTTGATCACCCAATCAACGTAGCCGCCTTCGCCTTTTCCGAGCAAGCACGATCAAAAATTTTGAAGGCCAAGGGAAAATGTTTGTCAATCCAAGATTTGATGGAGAAAAACCCAAAGGGCACCAACGTAAAAGTCATCGGGTGAATGAAAATGGTTTCTGAAAACACTGCGATTATTGACGCGAAGGGGCTCGTTCTTGGTCGAATGGCCAGCATAATAGTCAAACGCTTACTTCAAGGCGAAACGATCATTATTGTAAATGCTGAAGAGGCAGCCATTTCTGGTAAGAGACGAAGCAGGGTCAGGGAAGCCCAAACGTTCCTCGAAGTTGGTCACCCAAGAAAGGGTCCTTACCATCCCAGGCGCCCTGACAGAATTGTTCGAAGAACCATCCGCGGCATGCTTCCTCGGAAGAAACCTAAGGGGCAACAAGCATACAAAAGACTCAAGGTTTATCTTAGTACACCTCCAGAATTAAAGAACGAGGAAGCCCAAACAATACTTGAAGCCAGTGCAAAAAAACTGAAATGCCCATATATAACGGTTGGAGAACTTGCCAAAGAGATCGGATGGACCCCAAAAGGTGAATAAAATGTCAAAATCCCGAAAAGTTTTAGTTTTAAGTGGAAAGCGAAAGACCGCCATAGCCCGAGCGACGGTTAGAGCTGGAAAAGGAAGAATTCGCGTGAATAATACCCCTGTGGAGATTGTTGAACCAAAACTCGCCCGTGACAAGATGATGGAGCCTCTTCTCCTAATAGACGATGAAGTTTGGAAAAAACTTGACATCAATGTTAAGGTGTCAGGCGGAGGCTTTATGGGCCAAGCTGAAGCTGTAAGAATGGCCATCGCTAATTCTCTACTGAAGTGGACAAAAAGCACCCGTCTTCTAACAACCCTTCGAGATTATGATCGAACAATGATTGTTGGTGACCCCAGACGAAAAGAGTCGAAAAAGTTTGGTGGCCCCAGTGCGAGGACTAGGGGTCAAAAAAGTTACAGATAAAGATCATCAGATACATGGAATCAGAGATTAGGCTAAAAGGGTCAAGAAGTTTAACTAGAATGAAGACGAAACGCATAAGTAGGAAGGAAATGCTCGGAAACACTTTATTATCTGAAAGTTGGAATGAAAGGAGAGGGAGTTAAAATAATAATACCTGTACGGTGCTTCACATGCGGTAAGTTAGTCGGAGATAAATGGGAAGATTTCAATAGAAGAGTAAAGGCAGGGGAAGATGCAAAGAAGGTTCTAGATAGTTTAGGGTTAAAACGGTATTGTTGTCGCCGCATGTTGCTGTCCCACGTAGGGATCGCCGACGAAATTCTCAAGTTTCATGAGGAGAAAGGAAGAAGGAAGCAAATCAAACCATTCTGATGGGCGATAAACATGTCATCAATTATCGAAGACATCATGGCTCGAAAAATTTTCAACAGCCGAGGAGAGGAAACCATAGAGATTGACATAGTGACTCCAGCGGGGTTTGGAAGAGCTTCACCTCCAGCTGGAGCAAGCAAGGGCAAGGCTGAGGTAGTTTCGTATTCTGAAGGAGGAGTAGATGAAGCGATAAAGAAGATAGAAGAATTCATCGTCCCTGAACTAATTGGAATGGACGCAACTGATCAAGAAGAAATTGATATTCTTCTCCACGAAATTGACGGAACAAAAGATTTTAGAAATATCGGAGGAAACACGGCTTTCGCGGTCTCCATGGCTTCAGCGGAAGCTGCCGCAACCTCCTACGACATGCCCTTATTCCAACATCTTGCTGGCTACCTTGCAAACGAGCTTCCATATCCTCTTGGAAATGTTTTAGGGGGAGGAAAACACGCCCTCGGAAAGGCACCGGACATTCAAGAGTATTTAGTCATTCCCCTTAAGGCACCCACCTTTTCAGATGCGGCAAAAGCGAACATTTTGGTTCATCAAAAGGTTGGTTCTTCTCTAAATAAAGCAGATAAAACCTTCACCGGCGGGAGGGGAGATGAAGGAGCTTGGGCGCCCAACATGAAAAATGAAGAAGCTTTGGAAATTGTGGTGAAGGCTTGCGAGGAAGTTTCAAAGGAACTGGGAGTTGAATGCAGAGCAGGCCTTGATATTGCAGCTTCTACTCTGTGGAAACAAAAAGAGAAATGTTACGTTTACAATCGAGATGGAATCAAACGGGATTCTGTTGAGCAGTTGGATTTCGTCTTGCATCTCATTGAAGATTTTAACCTCGCTTATGTTGAAGACCCATTTCATGAAGAAGATTATGAAAGCTTTGCAGAACTCACTAAAAAGGTTAAGAAGTGTCTTATCTGTGGCGACGACCTGTTCGTCACAAACCGGGAGAGGTTAATTCAGGGGGTAAAAGCCTGTGCTGCAAACTCGATAATCATAAAAGCGAATCAGGTGGGCACCCTCACCGACGCTTGGGACACCACGAAGGTGGCAAAGAAAGCGCGATACGTTCCAGTCGTGTCTCACCGTTCTGGAGAAACGCTCAATGCCCACATAGCTCACCTAGCTGTAGCGTTCGGTTGTCCAGTTATAAAGACCGGCGTGTTACATGGAGAGCGGGTGGCGAAAATCAACGAACTTATCCGAATAGAAGAAACTCTTGGAAAAAGAGCTAAAATGTCACTCGTTTGATTTGTAGGAGGAAAAATTTTGTCAGAAAATGAAGAAGAAATCGAAACCTTCGATGAAGAGGAGCTTTTGCTCTCGCAGGACACAATGCTATCCGCAGGAATCCACATCGGTACAAGAATGAAAACAAAAGACATGGCCCCCTTCATATACCGCGTTAGGAGCGACGGCCTCTTTGTTTTAGACGTTAAAAAAACAGATGAACGTATACGAGTCGCTGCAAAATTTCTCGCCCGGTTTGAACCAGCCAAGATTGCTACGGTAGCAGCAAGATTGTATGGCCGTTCCCCTGTAGAAAAATTCTGCGAAGTAGTTGGAGCAACCCCTATACTTGGACGTTTCATTCCCGGGTTACTTTCAAACCCCCTTTACCCAAACCGTATTGAACCAGGGGTAATAATAGTGTCCGACCCGAAGGCTGATGTACAAGCTGTAAAAGAAGCTTCAACCGTTGGCATTCCAGTGGTAGCCCTCTGCAGCACCGACAACGATTTTTCCTTCGTAGACTTCGCTATCCCCACCAACAATAAGGGCAGAAGAGCTTTAGCAGTGATCTACTGGCTCCTCGCCAGACAAATACTCCGGGAAAGAGGGGAAATACCCCCAGACGGAGAGATAAGCCAGTCGATTGATGATTTCGAAGTAAAGTTAGCAAGAGAATAATGAAAAGGGAAAAGAGGTTGAAAGTCAGACACCCCGCGGTCGCAGGTTCATGGTACGCTGGCACTTCCGTTGGATTACGAGCTCAGATAGAAAAATGTTTCACCCATAAACTAGGGCCAGGTGAACTTCCCAAAGTTGCGAAAGAAGGCCCCAGAAACTTTGTTGGACTCGTTTGCCCCCACGCAGGATACATGTACTCTGGTCCAGTGGCTGCTCACGCGTATTACGAACTTGCGAAGGATGGCAAACCAGACACCATTGTAATTTTTAGTCCTAACCACACCGGACGTGGAAGCGCGCTTTCCCTCATGAACGAAGGAGCCTGGCGCACCCCATTGGGAGATGTAGAGATTGACTCTAAGACGGCTAACCATATTTTGAGTGAATCTCGTATCGTCGATGTTGACGAGAGAGCCCACGCCTACGAGCATTCTATAGAGCTTCAGCTGCCTTTCTTTC
>CAYFWY010000063.1:0-10181 GCA_964346895.1 uncultured Candidatus Bathyarchaeia archaeon
GCATCCTTCACGGTTTCCTCTTTCTCAATTTCTTCCACATCCTCTAGAGTTTTGCTGAATGTCTTGTACCAGAATTCCTTCACGTTAAACATTAAGAGCTTCAACTGGAAATCTTCCCCCCTCTATTTTTTCATAACCAAACCGTAATGATAAGGCTTGAAATCGTAAACCTTCTTTGAATTTGGATCAAACCCCGATTCAACGCACCACACTATGCACTGTTCCAAGCTGGGTCTCATCTCCATCGGAGGACCGCGAGGTGTTCTTGAATCACGGGTCCAATTCATAATCGCGACACACCCTTTCTTTTTTAGAACTCTGCAGGCTTCCTCCAGTAGTCTCACAGGATATTTTGTGTGAAGCATGTTAAAAAGTAAGACGTATTCCACGCTCTCGTCTGCCAAGCCTGAGCCTTCGGCCAGTATGTCCCTCTCTACTGTTTCTAGGTTGTTCAAAGCGTTCTTCAGCATCTTATCTTTAACAGCCGTTATCATTTCAGGATCCATATCAATGGCGTAAACTCTGCCGGAAACTATCCTGGTAGCCGGTATCGTGAAGGTTCCATACCCGCATCCAAAATCGGCTACGTCCTTGATCGCTTTATTTAATCCAATTGCTTTCAAAATGTGCGCGTGATCAAAAAACCTAGACCACATGGACTCGTCAGGCATTCCGCTTTCTCGAATCTTCACAATCATACCTAACTTAAGCGATCATGTCCCCGAGACTAGAACTCTCTGTATGCTTCCGCTAGCGGATGTCCCACACATTCTAGTCGAAAGGCTTTGTACCAGCCGAAGGGCGATTTATGAACTTCAATTTTCTCTTTTGCCAATCTATCTCTGAGTCTGTTGAAGAAATCCTTTGCCAGCCTAGGCGAACCAAGATCTTTGGAAAGATGTGCATAAGGGTGGATTAGCACTCTCTTGAATCTGATTCTTGCAATATCAACTTGAATGCTTTCAACAAACTTCTCCATAAGTTCGTCAGACCTGCTTTCATCCTTTTTCTCAAAGCACGTGAAGCAAACCAAGACATCCCTCAAATCTTCGCTCCTCGGCTCTGGATTTTCAGAAACTGGTGTACCCCTCTTCACCTCATAGCTGAAGGAAGAACAGTGAAATTCGAGAACTCTCAACAATGATTCCTCAACTAGCTAACCAAACATCATTATAACAGTGTTATAATTAAAAGTTTTTGCCGCGCGCGTAGCCCGCGTGCGTGCGCGTGCACAAACTTATCAGCTATCCATTAACAACGTACGCAATGCACAGAAGTATACCGGTGAACAAGTGAACCAAAATGGTACCAAAATTCGCAGCAACGAGCTTGCGTGGATTCTCACAGTTTTTCCTGGCAACATTCACTGTTCTTATAGATAGGGGAACAGTAATAAGTGAAAGTAACGTGAGGGCAGGCATTAATGAAGAAGAGACCCCGACCACTATTGCAACGTAAGCGCCAAATACAAGGATACCATAGATGTCTGCGGCCCTTTTTTTCCCAAGTTTAACTACCAATGTATTTTTTCCAACTTGCTTGTCTGCTTCATAATCCGGAATTTCATTGACCCACAACACCGCGGTTATGAGTAAACCAACCGGCAAAGACGCCATTAAAGGCTCAAGTGCTAATGCTCTAGCTTGAACATAATAGCTGCCCAACACTATAAGTGGTCCATAGTTGAGACCAACAAAAAGCTCCCCAATCCCACGAGTTGCCAGTTGCTTTACGTAAAAATAGCCCGAAAGAACACCAAAAAAACCCAGCAAAATGATTACCAAACCTCGTGCGAGTGCAAGGTAGACACCTATTGCAGCACCAAGTCCAAAAGAAAAAAGGGCGGCAATATAGACGTCTCGAGGATCAAGGATACCCTCTGGTAGCAGCCTGCTTCCTCCAAAAAAGGGTGCCCAAAATTCCTTGTAGATAGGGTGCAAATCGCATCCACTTTTAAAATCAAAAAAATCGTTTATCATGTTTGAGCCAGCATGAATGCATAACGCGGCTATCAATGTCAAAGCAAAATGGCCTGCCTCAAAAGCATGCCCTAAACGCCAACTTACAGCCGCACCAAGAGCTACCGGAACTATTGTTCCTGTAAAAAATGGAGCTCTCAGCTCCTTGACCCATAAAAGAAACTTAGCTGCCTTACTCCTAGGGTTATTAGGCAGTTACAATGCCTCCGACATGATTTCCTTTGCATCTATCTTGACAACCTTCGGGATATATTAATGTATACGCGCGCGTGTGTATGAAAAAGCTTGCCTCAGTTCGCTCTCAATCAATGATAAAATATAAATATATAATAAAAATAATAAAAGTAGCCGCACATTAGAGAGGTATGTGGGAAATGCCCCTGATCAGCCACAGGGAATGCCATTTGTATGGAGTGAAAGATGAGACCCTCAATAAGTTTGTTAATGAGCTTAGATCGTGCTTGGAACAGGAAAAGATTTCTAAGGACTACGTGGTGAATGTTTATAAAGATACTGTCACATGCTGTGGACATTTTGCCATAGGGGTGGCTGTCGAAATAACAGGCCCCAAAAGACAGACAATACGGAATTTAGATCTAAAGATATATTCCAAAATCATAGAGATTTGTGAGAGAGAAAATTTTGAACATCACGAACTTCAACCGCTCGAGGTTCTCAAGGTTGGGTGATACAAAATGATTCTTGTCTACATCTTGGGGAAGGTGGAAACAGGTAGTGAGATTGAGGTTCTTGATGCATTCAAAAGTGTCGGAGAAGTGAAGAAGGCAAGCCTTACGTACGGAACCTACGATTTATGCATCGAAGCACAATTTGGAACTATGGAAGAACTAGATGACTTCATATTCAACGTAGTGAGGAAGATTCCTGGAATAAAAGACACAGCTACTTTGGTGACAGCTAAGACTCTGTCAAGAGTGAGTTAAATCGAAATATCTTTTTGAAGGTCTTCTCAAGATCAAGAAATAAAAATTATCTTGGATGCACGGCGCGCGCAATTATCTGCCTTCCTGTCTGGGCTAATGCTGCCATTCACACCTATGCTCGCAGTAGGGATCGCCGTGCCCCATACATGTTAATCGACTTATCGTGCCTTTCTGATTCATAGCATTGGAGATTCCTCCATGAAACGCGTCATGCAGAACGTCACACATAGTTTCCGGCATTTTGACAGCGAGTTCAAAGAATAGACAATTGTGCACACGATACACAACCATATTCTCGTTTTTCTCGATAATTTCAGGCTCTGAGCCAGCTTCATCAAGATATCCTTTGACGAAAAAGTCAATAAAAGCGGCAAAAGACCATTCTCTTATGTGTTGGTGTGATTGGATCTCTGTTACAACAGCCTCACCCATGTTTTTCCCAACTCTTCTCAGGAGACTAGCGGTTTTCTTTTGCCCAATCACCGATTGAAGATTTTCCAACAAGAAACTGATTAGGCTCAGATAATGTCGTTTTGGATAGGTAATCCTCTTGGATTCTTTGGCAATCCGGTAGAGGACTTTTGGCCTTCCCACAATCCCGATCCTTTCTTCCTCACCTTCTATGAAACCCGCGTCTTCCAATGAACGCAGATGATGCCTCAAGGTAATTGGTTGCAGGTTCATCTTCTTGGATAATTCCAAAATACTCAAAGGCTTCTTATGAAGCGCACGTAATATCTCAAGTCTTGTTTTGCTTGACAAAGCTTCATAAGCCTTTATTTCACTCATACTATGAATTCCTCAATCTGCAAACCCGCGTTTAACGAGATGTCAATCATATTTATTAAACCTATCTACTTCTTAATAGCCACCATATTACATGGACCCACCCGCAAATGCACGCGCGCGTGCAACCACTAGATTGAAGAAAAGAATCTTAATGTGGGATTTATTTTCCCACTCTCTTCGTAGATGAACTTGAGCGCAGCTAGCACATCCTGGCCAACACTCAAGTTTGAATAGCGTGCGTTGTTGATTACTCGCGTTGGAGGCTATTTTGATGCGACAAGGAGACAATGGCGAAAGCGCAGCTATGGCGCGCGCACGGGAGGAAAATTTCATGAGAAATATTGCATCAAAAATATTATAATAATAATAAAAACCACCTCATAATATTTAAATTTTGCATAATCCATATGTATATATGCATAGCTTAATTGGCCGCAAGGAGGTATGCATGTTAATGACTTTGAGCAAAGAAGGGGAACTTGCAGGATCAATTAAGGTCTCTTGTGTATTTTGTGGCAAAGGTAACAAGCCGGTCAATTGCGATAGATGCAATTGTCCCTTTTGCCCCAGATGGTAATTTACGTCGCATCAAAGATATTTCTAAGGATAGTAGCTTGTATTGGATAACTTTGTATGCGCGCGCATAAGAAAATAGCGTATTTGTGAATTTTTGAGTGAATTATTTGAGATGATTTTCGGGCTTAATCATTTTTGCTTAATTTTTGGCTAATTTTGAAATGTGTGTTAGCCGCGCATCCCAAATAAATACATATAAATAAGATGATTTATTTGATAATATTCTACAATATGCCTGACCGAATGCACGCATGTGTCGAGATAGGACAAAAGGTGTACACGCATGGAAGACTTGAGGATCAGAGAGCACCCGATTCTAAGATTTGATAGAGGCAAGAAAATCTCCATATACTTCGAAGGGAAGCCTTACGAGGCCTACGAGAATGAAACTATTGCCGCGGCGCTATACGCCTCCGGAATCAGAATTTTCAGCAGGAGTTTCAAATATCGTAGACCAAGAGGCTTCTTCTGCGCAATAGGGAGATGTTCTGCTTGCATGATGGAGGTAGACGGTGTGCCCAACGTGAGGACTTGTATGGTACCTGCCAAAGAGGGTATGCACATCAAGAGACAAAAGGGGTTCCCAAGTGCAAACACGGATATTCTCGCTCCCTTCATCGCTAGAATGGATATGTCACCTTCCTCCTATCTGAAAAAGTTTGTCAAGCCAGCCATCGCAAGAAAAATCTACACTAGAATGGTTCGAAGAATGGCGGGAATAGGGAGGCTAGAGAGAAAGGTTGACCCATTGATAGCCCAAAATGAAACCCATGAAGTGGATGTGGCTATTGTGGGTGGAGGTCCTTCTGGTCTATCATCAGCTAGAGAGCTCGGCCAGCTTGGTGCTAGCGTCCTTCTTATTGATGACAAAAATAGACTTGGTGGGCAACTCATCAAGCAAACCCACAAGTTTTTTGGCAACGTTACTTACTGTGCAGGAAGAAGGGGGGTTGATCTCGCGAAGGAGATGTTGGAGGAAATAGACACACTCAAGTCGATAAAATGCTTGACTAGTACAGCGGTTTTTGGCTATTATCCGTCTGAAAATGTTCTCGCCGCAGTGGGGAATGGCAAACTGGTTAAAATAAAGGCGAGAAAATATATAATTGCCACTGGGGCTTATGAAAGAACTCTAGTTTTTGAAAACAATGACCTTCCAGGGGTCTATGGTGCAGGAGGCGTTCAGACACTTATGAACGTCTATGGAATTAGGCCTGGAAGGAGCGGGATAATGGTCGGGGCAGGAAACGTTGGTTTGATAGTATCATATCAGCTCTTACAAGCTGGCGTCGAGGTAAAAGCGATTGTTGAAGCTGCTCCAAACGTCGGCGGCTACTTAGTTCATGCATCCAAAGTAAGGCGGCTAGGCGTTCCTTTCTACACACGCCACACTGTTGTCAAAGCACTCGGCAAGAAAACGGTCAAGGGTGCGATAATTAGCAAACTTGACGAACAGTGGAAACCTATTCCTGGCTCCGAGAGAGAAATTGACTGTGACTTTATATGTATATCTGTGGGGCTTAACCCAACCTACGACCTCATACAGCACTTTGAGCCAAAGATGGTTTTCATACCTCAACTAGGAGGCTTTGTTCCTGTGAGAGACCGGTTTGGAAGGGTGAGTAGAGATACTTATGTCGTGGGAGATTGTTCAGGAATTGAGGAAGCAGCAACAGCGATTTTTGAAGGAGCAGTATCCGGCTTGCATGCGGGCTTGTCACTAGGTTATGGTAACAAGAAGGTTATGATAGAAAATATCGAGAAGTTCAGGGAAGAGCTGGAAGCAGAGAGGAGTTCTCCTTTCAGCATCGGGATCAAAGAAGGGTTGAAAAAAGCAGTTGTTGAAGACATCACAAACATGGGAGGTTCTTAATTTGCCCTCAGCTGTAGATTCTGCTCGTGAAAGAGGATACTTCGAGACCGCTGAACTTAGGAAAGCGAACGTTCTTCCACCCAGAGACGTTGTCAAGACGAGAAGAGTAGCGGTCATTGAATGTATTCAGGACATCCCATGCAATCCATGTCGTTCTGCCTGCAAATTCAACGCCATACTTAAAGAGGGAATAAGCAAACCACCCAAAGTTGATTGGAGCAAATGCACGGGTTGTAAACAATGCATATTGCCTTGCCCTGGCCTGGCAGCATTCACAGTTGAAATAAAAGGCGAAAAAGGCTACATAGCGCTGCCCTACGAGCTTCTTCCCAAACCCAACTTGGATGAAAGTGTCGTGTTGCTAAACAGAGCAGGAGAAAAAGTAGGTTTGGGGAAAGTCACTCAAGTTTTGAAACCACGAAAGGATGAGGCAGGCGTAATAGTCACCATAGAAGTTCCGAAACCTGACCTGATCGATGAAATACGAGCAATAAGGGTGATAAGAAAATGAAAAACAAACGATTTGTTTGCCTTTGTCATGACCTAACTGAAGCAGACATATTCAGAGCGATAGAGGATGGATATGACGACTTGGAGACGTTGAAGCGGTTTACAGGTTTTAGTACAGGTCCATGCGAAGGAAAAGGATGCATGATGCACGTCATACGCATTCTCGCCAAAATGGGAAAAATGAAGAAAACCAAAACCACGATTATGAGGCCCCCAGTAGATCCTGTTTACATTGGTGTTTTAGCAGCAGGTGCGGAAAAGTGAAGGCTGATCTGGTTGTTGTTGGCGGCGGGGTTGTTGGACTTGGCATAGCGTATTACGCAGCCAAAAGTGGCCTTCAACCACTCGTTTTAGAGAAGGATTATCTGAATTCAGGATCTACTGGCAGGAGTTTCGGACTCATAAAGGAGCGCTGGCCCGAAAAAGATGTTACGAAGCTAGCAACCGCAGGCCTCAAAGCGCATGAAAAGCTGTCAAGTAATCTGGGGATGAATACCCTCTTTAGGCAGGATGGATGCTTAACACTGGCTTTAACTGAAGAGGAACTTCGAAATGTGAAGGAAAGCCACAAGGCGCACAAGGCGCAGGGTATTCCATGCAAATTTGTCGAGCCAGAAGACATAGGCTCAGTCACACCTCTCTTAAAATCGACAAAAGTGTTGGGTGGCTGCTACAACAAACGCGAAGGAATAGTTTACTCCCCAGCACTAATTTGGGCACTTAAGGAAGGAGTAGAAACTATGGGGGGAACCATTACAAAGTTTGCAAATGTCTCTAGAATCAAGGTGGAACAAGATTCAGTAAAAGGAGTCGAGATCAACACTGGGGAGTACTTTGAAGCGAGAAAAATTGTCTTGGCTGCAGGCATTAACTCAAGAGAATTGTTGGCAGACCTAGAGCTAGAGCTTCCGCTGGAGCCAATAATGAAAGAAATGTTGGTTACCGAGCCCATGAGACCTCTCTTGCACCCCGTATTGGAACGCCCAAATAATGGATTCAGATTGGGTCAAACTCTAAGAGGTGAAATGATAGGTACCTCGGGCTTCATACCACATCAAAGCGTCTTATCCAGGCATAGCCTCGGGTTCCTCTCAGAATTCTCGAAGCAGGTTGTTGAACTCATACCGTCATTCAGTCGGCTAAAGGTACTTAGGCAATGGACGGGGGTTTTGGACACAACTCCAGACAACAAACCAGCGATTGGGGAGACTAAGATTAAGGAACTCTATGTAGCCTGCGGTTTTAACGAGTTTGGAGTCACGGTTGCTCCTGTCGTAGCCAAAATGGTTTTTGACTTGATATGTTGTGGAGAACGCAATAAACTCTTGGAGCCATTCAGCCTAGAAAGGTTTGATTGATTATGCATGCACCAAAAAACCACCCGCGCCGCAACTACTCCCTTGCCCGCGCATACCCGAAAATAGCAGTATTATTCATAGACCCAATTAATTTTTGGGTGCAAGCATCCAATTCACATTGCAGAAAAGGCCTTTGATCTTGGCACCTTCTTAGAAAACGGGTGTACACATATCTTGTCGTAGCGATTTGGACATTTGAATAAGATAGAACTTAGAACTAGTATCTCTAAGTGATTGAATATCTGCGATTGATTGATCAATAAAATAGTTTGTTTTCTTTCTGCAATAACCTAGAGAACCTTTAGTCTCTAAATTCTGCAAAATTCTGTCGAGGGCAACTTTTTTGAGGGCACTGTCTTTCCTCTCCAGGATTTGGAGGTCGCTCTTCAATTTTTCTCTTTCGTCGAAGTTGCTGAATTCATATAAATGGATCAAGGGAAGACTGATTCGACGTTTTCTTAGATCTTTTGGAATGCCATCTGCTACCGAGGTTATGTCTGAAATGTCATCACCGAGTTGATAAGCCATTCCGAAATGTTCTCCGAAATCCGCAAGGCACTTAACTTCAAGGTCAGAACCACCCCCAGCCATGGCCCCACACTGAGTTGCAGCTCTGAATAGAGAAGCAGACTTCTTCCGTATTTTTTCCAAGTATCCGTTCTCAGATGTCTTAATCGATCTCATTGACACATCCATTAATTCGCCATCACAAAGCTTCAGACCAGTTTCCGAAGCGATTTTCACTATGTCTTTTCCGTAATCAGCCACTAGGTTGATTGCGAGAGAGATCATTGCATCTCCAGCCAGGATGGCATCGCCTACAGACCATTTACAATGAATTGCAGGGAGATCGCGTCTGAACATATCTTTATCCAGAATGTCATCATGAACCAGAGTTGAGGTGTGTAACAACTCGAAAGCCAAAGCCAGCGCAATCACTTCGTCTCGGTTTCCTCCAACGCTTTGGGCGCTGAGTATTACCATCAGAGGTCTCAGTCTCTTTCCTCGGGATGACACGGCATATTTTATTATTTCGTGAAGCCTTAGATCCGCATTCCTTGAAATAAGATTTGAAAGTTCCAGGTCAATTTTGTCTCTTGTTTTTGAGAGGTATGTCCCTAGAGGGTCTCGGAGATCAACCTTGGATAAACATTCTTGTGTCAAGATGCAGCTCACCGGTTTTCTTAACCAATTTAAGTATTCTTCTTCCTTATAAGAAAAAAAGGTTGGAGAACTTTAGGTTCATTCTATGCGTGCGCCGAACAACAAGAGCTATGGTTCAAGGTGGCCTATGGTGAAATTTAGTCCTTGGTATAGCCAAGCAAATGCGAATAGTACAGCGAGGATTGCAAAGAACCATCGCAAATACTTATTATCCGAATTAGCTGCAAGAACAGAGCCCCATAATGCTCCTGACGCCGATAGAAACCCTAAAGCTGACAATGTTGGGTTTTTTGTGAGTCCATAGTTAAGTATTCCATAGGCATCCACTGCAGTGAAAACACCGACAATACCAGCAAAATATGATACTACAGACAAGTTTACATTCTTATAAAGAGCTACAGCAACTGCAATGACGACGAGCCCACCAAGAGCAGGAGCGCCGCCGAATAGTACATGCCAATGGCGCGCCGCGAAAGTCCCTAAACCCCCGGTGAAATCTATGTAGAGTGCACTGATAAATAGGAAGAATCCAGCTGCTCCCAAAGCAATTGAATAAGCAATTCTCAGATTTTTCGCTTCTTCTGGTACCGAACCTGCAGACGCTCTGTAAGGAAGTTTCAATGCCAAAATTCCTAGTATTACGCCTATTGCTCCAACTGTCCATGCCATGTTATCTAATGGGTTCAATCAACTCCACTCCATATTTATTTGACCTATTTTTCTTTTGATTTTTTTGTTATAATACTTATCATATATATTTATCTTTCTGTTTCGCGCACGCTTCCTTAAATTGCGCGCGCCCTAAATTGAAGGTTATATGAAAGAAAATAAAATTGGAGCTTTGGATATGTCAAAAGTTTGTCTTGTATTAATTGAGGAAGGCTAATGCGCGCGCGCAAAATACTTGATTAGCGCTCGGAAAAAATGGGAGGAACAATGTTGTGCTCTATTCTTCGATCATTTTGAAGAGTATGCGAGTCAAAACCTT
>CAYFWY010000064.1:0-10091 GCA_964346895.1 uncultured Candidatus Bathyarchaeia archaeon
GGAGTCGGTTTTGCTCCTCTTCTTTTTGCGATTTCTTGTGCGATCTTTTGTCCGTACATCGGTTCTTTTGTTAGTAACCATAGTACGAAAAATGATAACATGCCTCGCATGTCACAACATTCTGGTGGACAGCACTCTATTGTGGCGCTCATTGAAATTCAATCGAATATTGGGTGTCAGATACATTTAAATATTAGCCCGAAGTATTATTGGATATCCAATAATAAAGAGGTAGAGGCTATGGAAGAAAAAGAAGTCAAAAAGGCTGTTAAAGAGAGGTACGGTGAGATAGCTCGAACTGAAGGTTCTTGTTGTCCTTCATGTGACTGTGGATCCTCCTCTGAAGACGTAGCACTGCAAATAGGTTACTCTGAGGAAGAGCTTAGAACTCTTCCAGAGGCTTCAAATATGGGTCTAGGTTGCGGGAATCCAGTTGCATTGGCTAGTCTGAGGGAAGGTGAAACCGTTTTAGATCTAGGTTCCGGAGGCGGTATCGACGTTTTCTTGGCAGCCAAGAAAGTCGGAGTAGCCGGCAAGGCAATCGGAGTGGAAATGACAGAGGAAATGGTACGAAAAGCTGAGTCGACAGCTTTAAAATTCGGATACAAAAACGTCGAGTTTCGTTTAGGGGAAATAGAGAATCTGCCTATTGAAGACGACTCAGTAGACGTTGTCATTAGTAATTGTGTGATTAATCTGTCTCCCGACAAGGATAGGGTGTTCCGAGAAACATATAGAGTCTTGAAGCCAGGTGGTAGGATTATGATTTCTGACCTAGTTACTGAAGGAGAACTGCCTGATGAAGTCAGGAAGAGCTTCGAGGCTTGGGCTGATTGCTATGCTGGGGCCCTTGAGAAAAGTCAATATCTGGAAACTATAAGAGGAGCAGGATTTCAAGGCGTCAAGATAGCTTCCGAATCAACCTTCACCATAGATGTTCCTCAAGAATTAGAAGGAAAAATAACGAGTGTTCAAGTCGAAGCCTACAAAAGGGTCCAATCAGTTTGATCAAAAAAGGAAAGAGGTTCACGCTACGGAAAGTTCAAAATCTTAGACCAAGTTTTTACCTTGGTTTACAGATTACCTCTCTCACTTTTAATTCTTGAAAAATATCGCTTGTCGACGGTTTAACCACAATTGCCGTGTCTGACCCTCCGGTTTGTTTAACTTTATGAGTGGTTCCAGCGATGGCTAGGACTTCTCTGTCGAGTGGAATAAGTCTTTCATCAGCCGCTATCAGTGTTATCTGTACAGCCACCTTCATCCCCTCACAAAATCTACGAAGAACCGTCTTTGTTAAGTCTGGATATGAGTAGACAATTTCACGGCTGAACCTAACATGATGACCTTCACCTTCTATTTCTTTGACCAGTTCGGAACAAAAGCGCTTTCTATCGATTCCAACTATCACCAGAGTCATGCCCTTGAAGGCTTCAACAGCCGCACGCACATTTGCACCTAAAAGAATAAGAAGACTCCCAACCAATAAAACGCTAGAGGTGAACTTTAGTGGGTGACAAAGTAGAAAAGATAGTCTATTTCGAAGCTCCGGGTCCACAAAACACTTATGAGGTATTACGGTTGGCTAAGGAGCGAGCTGATGCCTTAGGGATCAGGGATGTAGTGGTGGCTTCTACGACTGGCGAAACAGGCATTAAGGCTTCTATGGTTTTTAAAGGGTTTAATTTGGTCGTTGTTTCTCATGCCATTGGCCACCGTTCTCCTGGTGTTCAGTCGATGCTGGAAGAGAACAAGGAAAGAATCTTGGCGAGTGGAGCACAATTATTGACGTGCATTATGGCTTTTACAGGGATTGAGCGTGCTATTAAGAAGGCCTTCGGCACCACGCTTCCTGTTGAACTAATTTCAAGTGCACTAAAATTGTTTGGAAATGGCACAGAAGCATGTGTGGAGACAACCGTAATGGCGGCCGACGCTGGTTTAATATCTGTCAATAAAGAAGTGATAGCGATAGCGGGAACCGGTAAAGGCGCTGACACCGCCCTAGTTGTTAAACCGGCGAACTCGACTTACTTCTTTGACTT
This sequence comes from uncultured Candidatus Bathyarchaeia archaeon, assembly GCA_964346895.1. Classification (GTDB taxonomy): domain Archaea; phylum Thermoproteota; class Bathyarchaeia; order Bathyarchaeales; family Bathyarchaeaceae; genus CAYFWY01. The sequence continues at coordinate 2,046 of CAYFWY010000064.1, forward strand.
TAATGTGAGCGAGATAATCACGAAACCTAGAGTCAATAAGAAAAAGTAGATGCCAGCCAGCTTCTATTATATCTCAAAATTTTATCCCTTTTCTTTGATAGATTTAGTAGCACCGGCATTTTACCTACTAAATAACTCGAAATAACAATCTTCGTCTGACTTACCCTTACTTACAATCTTCACCTACCTCTCTATTTTTAGGTGATGTACAGCGTTTGATCCACTTTTTGAACTTGCATCCAGGCTTCAGGTATTCGCAGTCTCCGCAATCCTCTGGAAACACAAGTGTTTCTCCACTTTCAGGGCACTTCTCCTTTGCCGTATACTCACCTCCCAACATTGTTTCTAGATTATTACCTCAGGGTTAGAGGGGTCTAATTCTATTATTTTAAAAATATCTTGAATGACTCTGGGAATCGCTTCTCTGACCTCGGTGGTTAAATCTATGCCTACTTCGACGTTTTTTGGTTCTATGCCGATCACAAGGATTTTTTCTGGTGTTTTGTACGCTCTTTTTCCGATTTCTATAGCCTTTACTAGATCCAGCTCGTGTAGAGAGAGCATTTTCATCTCTCCATCTTTTGCATCTATCTTATCTAGTCTAAAATTGTAGATTTCTCCAGGCTTCATTCCACCTCTGACAGCGTCGACGATGATCGCTTTGTCGGATTTTTCTAGAAATTCTAGGATGTCTAGGCCGCCCGTTCCGCAGTCGTAGACTTTTACATTATCAGGCAAATGATATTCTTTGAGGCTCTCGACAACATGAACTCCCACACCCTCGTCTTTAAATAAGACATTTCCAACGCCAACGATTACAATCGTTTGTGCGTGCATGTTGGTCATGTCTGCCAGAGCCACCTGGCCCTGAGGGCGTCTACAGTACAAGCACGTATGCAAGTGAAGCAACGGACGCATTTGAGGTCCTTAAATCTTTTATCCAGCACATCGCATTCCATGGGACATTCCTTCATGCATGCATTCTTGATGGGGCACATTGTGGGAGTGCATTTTTCTACGTCTCTGCGTAGTTTTACCAGACTGATTTTGTTGAATAGAGAAGATATGAGCCCAGCTGGGCAAGCAAAACTGCAGAAGATTCTTCCATACCTGCTTTCTTCTTTTGCTCTAATCCAAGAACCGACCGGGCAGAACCACCCACAAAAGAATCTGCCTATGGCAACAGTCAGTATGATCCCAGGCGTCAAGAGCATGGTGACCAGCAGGGCGATCACCCAATTGGCTGTTAGCCACCAGAATATGACGAAACACAACAAACCCAATGCTACAGCCAAAGTCATGCGTGTTCCGTAGATGAGAACTCTTTCACGTTTCATCAGCAATCTCCTCTGGGATTCCTTTTTTATTCGGAGAAATCGTTATGGCGCCTTCGGGGCAGCGGATGGCGCACAGGGCGCAGCCAACACATGTATCCTCTTGAACAACCGGCTTCCCCTCAATCATCTTAATCGCGATTTGACCTTCGTTGACTAATGGACATATTTTGGCGCACTTCGAGCATCCTCCAACGCTCCAATCTAGACACTTCGTATCGTCGATGACTGCTACGCCTATCTTGATCTGGTCTCGTTCTATTTTCTGAAGCGCACCGGATGCACAGGTTTTTACACAGTTTAAGCATCTAATGCAGTATCCACCAGAGTTGACAGTTATAGCCGGTGTCCACGCAACCAAAAAGCCTTTCAAAAGGGAGAGAGGGCGTATGGACTTCGTTGAACACACTTCTACACATCTTTGGCATCTCAAACAGACATTCACAAATTCGTGCTCATCCATGGCTCCTGGAGGCCTAAGGTAACCAGGATGGATCGCCCGCTTTCCCGTTAACTGTTTCGTGGACGAGGCTCCTGAAAGAGGTGAGGCCATTCTGGCGAGCTTTTGAAACAGCCGACCAACTTGATGAGCCTTTGGTGCATATGTTCTCTCTCTTAAAACAGTTTTAGTAGTGGTCATTCTTTATCCTCCAGCTTTCGGAAAAACCAAGCCGACCAACTTGATGAAACGTCCTCAGCTACCTTTTTGATTGGTCTCCCTTTGCCTCTCGTCAGCAAGTGAACCGAACATGCCAGGCAGGGATCGAATGATCGAATGACCAGCAAGGGGAGGGTGGTGTTATATCCGTCCCAGTAGTTTAAATTAGAGAGCTTCAGTTTTTCAACTTCTTCAGCGAGAGGATGCCCAAGGTTTGTGAGAAAATCATGGGTGTCTACTTTCGGGATAAGCGTCCCTGTGAGGGCCGTCTCTATGGGCCCCATTCTGCCATGGTCGTCTCTGGGAGAAGCGTTCCAGTTGGTGGGTGTCACGACCTGATATCTCTCAACCTTTTTGTTCTCGACCTTCAGCCAGTGCCCTAGAGAGCCCCTTGGCGCTTCCCAAAGTCCGGTTCCCTCCCCAGACTTTGGCACGTTTGGGTACGTCTTCCATCTTTTGAAGACTTTTTCACCAGGCCTCAGGTCTGAGATCCATTTTACCATGGCGTTAGCGATGACGCCAGCTTCTTTACATCTGGCCAGAGACCTGTCGAGTGCGGAGCCCTTTTTTTCTATCAAACAATAAAGATTTGAGTTGACCATACGTGCTAAGGGCCCAGTCTCGAAGACTTTACCTCTGTATCGTGGTGCGGTGATCCAAGAATAAGCGTTTGGTTTTCCAATCTGATCTTTGGTCTCCTTTTCACTTGGATGTTTGTTGGTCCACGCCTCGTCGTACCACGAAGCTCCCACGTATTCGCGGATTTCTTTCTCATCAAATTCTGGTGTTGATTTGAAAAGCCATCTTGTTCTATCTTCATAAGTCTCTGGGGCTGGAAAGCCGCCATAGGATAGGAAGTTGCCTGTTCCTTTGCCAATCGTCTTAACCAGGTCGTATAGCCCGAGCTTCTTAAGGTTGTTAACAATCGTCTCTGAATCGGAAATCATCATATCTTCGATGAAGTCCTTCAGCTCCGTGATCATGTTTTGAGCCAAAGCCACTTTATCTGGTGTTAGTAAAACGGTCACTCCGCCTGGTACGTAGGACACATGGTGAGGCATTTTCCCTCCAAAGATGGAGGCGAGTTCATGGGATTTTCTGCGCATTTCAATGGCTTTAATATAATGGGTTCCCAGCCCCGTTTTGATGGGAGGCAACATATCCGGTATGTCAGCCAGAACACCCCACTCAATCCCTTGCAACACATAGAAGTGTAGGATGTGGCTCTGAAGAAAGTTTGCTCCCTGTATAATGTTGCGTATCAAAATAGCGTTATCCGGAGGCCTTACGCCAAATACTTCGTCAAGTGCCATGATAGAAGCGTTCCCATGGGCCGTGGGGCACACTCCACATATTCTCTGCGCAATATGAAAGGCATCTCTTGGATCGCGATTCTTCAGTATTATCTCGATGCCCCGGAAAAGGGTGCCCGAACACTGTGCTTCACTCACTGTGGGGAACGGCTTCGTCGAGTCGTCTATTTGCAATTCTACTTTCAGGTGGCCCTCTATGCGTGTCACAGGATCTATGGTCAATATGGTCAACACGTTCACCTACTTATCTTCTTTTCTTGACAGATCCTTCAAAATGGATCTGATAACGAATACCACGGGTCCGAGTACACTAAGTCCTGTTTTGGCTTTGTTCAATAGATTAGAGGGGAGGTCGGAAAGATAACGAATACTTCTTCTAAGTAATGGTTCGACTTCCGGTTCGATTTCCTTCTCAACGTAAAACGGTGTCATTTGATCGGGAAAACCTGGGTGAGTACACCCAATACATGGTCCCCCAGAATTCACACAAAAAGTGGTGTTGTTCCACAATCTTGCAGGACAATCAGCTTTGGTAGTAGAACCTCTGCAGCCAAGTTTGAAAAGGCATTCCTTCACTCCAAAACTTTCGGCAAATTCTTCTGCCTCGAAGTATCCCCTTCTAGGACACTCGTTCTCGTGGATGTCCCTGCCGTAGAGGTTCCTCGGTCTACCGTACTTGTCTAGCGACGGAGATTTGCCTTCGAGGACTGCAGCCATCGTTAGAACTAGCCAGTCTGGGTGGGCTGGACAGCCTGGGAGATTTATTATGCGTTTGTTGATGTATCTCTCACTCAGGAACTCTTTAACCCCTCTTCCTCCGCTTGGATTTGGGGTCGCGGAGGTCACTCCCCCATATGCTGCACAGGTTCCGTAGGCGATGATTACGTCTGCATATTCTGCGGTTTCGGCGACAACGTCCTCGAAAGGTCTTCCGGCTACTTCGCAGTATCCTTTTCTGGGAATCGCGCCCTCAACAACAAGGACTCTTAGTTTAGCTTTCTTCCAGGCATCAATAACAGCTAATGCTTGTTTTCCCGCCGTTGGCATCACCGTAGGGTAGAAGTATGGCAGCCCGATATCCCATGTTGGCACTGGTTTTTCTAAACATGTCCGAAAAATCTCGATTAAATCTGGATCTGAAAAGTTTGCAAAAGAAACTGTGCATCCGGAACATTGGGCACCTTGGAGATAGCAGAGATCTGCTACTTTATGTTTGGATGATGAGAGCTTGAAGGTTTTAACACTCTCTGGCTTGTCTGTCTTCATGTCTCTCCATCTCCATCGCACGTATTACGTGCGAAATATTCAGAGACTTTGTTTTCGAGTCTCAAACCTATTAAGTGTTTTTCTTTTTTTGATTTTTGGACAATTATATACTGGCTGACTTATTTTGCTCTCCGCGGGCGATTTGTTACGTGTGCATAATGGAAAAACATAAAAATTGTTAATTAATAAAACTAGAGACGAAGGCGATAGGTTGTGACGTATAAAACAGTACCTCAAGATAAAATGTCTCCCTACGAAAGGCTAATGGCTATCCTCAGTTGGGCGAGGGCAAAACGACGAAAGGAGGATGTCGATAGGCTCCCAGCCTACAATTGTATAACCACCTACACTCTAGATGGCATGAAAATCTTTGACGCGTATTGGCCGGAAGCTCACAAAGACCCGGTAAAGATGGCGAAGCTGGGCTCAGCTCTTCATGAGCTTGCTGGATTGGAGTGTGTTGAGGTCCCATTTGAACTTACCCTTGAAGCCGAGGCGCTTGGTCTCGAATTGGAATTCTTTGATGGTAAGCTAAAGTGGCCTTCAGTTAAGGAGTATGCAGTTAAGAGCTTAGAAGATCTTGATATACCGGAGAAGCCAGAGGAGATGAGAGAGAGGGGAAGAGTCCCCGTCGTTTGTGAAGCGCTAAAGATTCTGCATGAGAGATACGGGGGGAAGGTTCCAGTACTCGCCAACATAGACTTCCCATTTCAAGCTATTGGTGGTTACATGGTTGATACGGCTAAATGGTATATGATGATTAGAAGCCATCCTGAGGCAGCTCATGAATTCATGAAAGTGCTTACGCCCTACTTCACTGAAGTTGCTGTTGCATATCTAGAAGCTGGTGCAGATGTACTAACCTATAGAGAGGAGGCCTCCTCACTCGCTAATATCCACCCAAAGACCTTCCGTTCATTGGTTATGCCATATCTCAAGGAGTCGATAGCCCGTACAAAAAAGTACGGACACGTGATTCTCCACTGTTGCGGTGAGTTGTGGAGTCCGAAAGTGGAGAATGTGAGTGGGCTGATCGAATGCGATGCTGACGCCGTTACGGTTGAGGAAGCAACATCCATGGAAAAGACAAGAGAAATCGCCAACCAGCTAAAGGGGCCATGGTATCCGATTGGTGGAAACTTAAGCGCCTACGAGGTTCTCCACAGAGGACCCATTGACAAAATAAGGGATAGGGTAAAAAAGGTCATAGATGACGGTTGTGACATGCCTATGGCTGGTTGCGACATCTGGTTGGAAACTCCTACTGAACATATAAAAGCGTTCGTGAATGCCGTAGTCGAGTTTGGAACTCCACCGCCGTGGCAGAGGGGCTAAACAAAGAATACGAAACTTCTAGTAGATCCCATACGGGAGATCAACACGCAATCCCCACTGATAGTGTGCGAATCTGGTATTTTTAGCTAGGCTTAGAGGTATCATGAAGGCGTGCAATATACTATGGAGTCTCGATCTGTCAGGTGGAGTGAATTGAAAATATGTTCAAAATACCATGACAATCGCATGCTGTTCCTATGGCTAACGTGTATGGAGCTTTGAGCCGTTTAACATCGGATAAGAATGATGCCAATTCTGGTCCTTCAAAACTCCCCACTGTCTCTCTAAATATGCGACTGACAAGTATTTTCGATAAGGTTACTTTATCATGAGTAGCGAACGCCAGTATGCGGTGCATGGGACCCATCTTGGGCCTACCAGTAGTTAGGCAAAAATCCGCAGGTTGATCACAAGGAACTCTACACATGCCCCCTTTGAACATGTAGCTTGTAATAATGACACCCATATTCTCATCGCAAAGGAAAATCAAGCTTTCAGGGATATCCTTCACCACTTTTTTTGTGACTTCTGATCTACTTTCAACGACTAAGCCTTCATACTCGAGTTGCCTTTTAATCAGCTTGCCCGACAAATTTCCGGGCATGGCCGGGAAGATGAAATCCGGTGTTGCCATCTCCAATAAATGGACTAGAAAATCTACGGCATCACTTAAGAAGAGAGTTGCAGAGCCCGCCTCTATATCTAAAATTCTTTGAATATCCTTTTCCTTAATTATTTCGTCTACGAATTTGCTTGCCTCACAATCAATTTTGTTGTCAATTACTCCCACCCTTGCATAAACATCCTTGCCAAGCATCACCGCTTTTGTGCCGAAAAATCCGCCGCCAGCCACTACTATCAACTTATTCTTTAAAAATTCTGACTTCATTTTGGTGCATCCCATAATAGCCGTGGAGTTCTAGTTTCAATGAACCATTAAGTTAATCCTTTACGTGCGTGATGATCGATAGTTATAAAAGGAGTCTATTTAAATAAATTTGTAATTGGGGTTAATTATGGCTTGGTTGGAAGAGATAGCGGAAGAAGAACCACCAGAACCAGAAGAGCCTATAGGAATTGTAGTGACTGGAAACCTTGATCCCGACATGCATGTAGGAGCAAAAGAGTTAGTCAGGAGAGCGTTGAAAGTAGCTGGATTTAAGACAATTGATCTTGGTGGAGCAGTTCCTGCAGAGAATTTCGTCAAGAAAGCAAAGGAAGTCGACGCTGATGCCATTGTCGTTTCAATAAATACCTATTCGGCAAAAGACGAGATACCATCATTAGTATCGGCATTGGAAGCAGGCGGTATAAAGGACAAGATTATCGTGTTGATTGGAGGAGCCGCAGTAAAACAAGTTGACGCTGACGAAATAGGCGCCTTATATGGCAGAACTAAGGAACAAGCTGTCGAGATCATGAAGGAAGCCATTAAGAAGAAATAAAATGCCACCACCGCATCGGAAAAGAGGGATTCTGGATGTTCAAGTTGAAGGCCAAACAGAAGATCTTCGAAATCGGCGGTGTCAAAGTTGGAGGTCAACCAGGAGAGGTACCAACGGTTCTAATAGGTTCAATATTTTACTTGGGCCACACAAAAATAGACATAGACGAAGAGAAGGGAACCTTTGACAAAGAAAAAGCTGAGGCGCTAATTAGGAAGCAAGAAGAACTTTCTGACATGACAGGCAATCCAGGTATGCTTGAAGTTGTTGGAGTTAGACCGGACGCTCTACGCAGAGAGATCGATTACATCGCTGAAGTTACTGACATGCCGTTTTTGATAAGTTCAGAGCGTCCTCCAGTGCTGATGGCTGGAGCGAAACACGTCGGCGAAATTGGATTGCAGGATAGAGTTGTCTACAGTTCGCTCCTGAAGGGTACATCTGATGAAGAATTGGAGGTTGTCAAAAATTCAGGAATAAAGGCGGCCCTATTGCTAGCGAAGAATCCTATGGAAGAAACTGCGGAAGGGAAACTAAAAGTTATGAAAGACGTCCTGAAGCTGGCAGGAAAAGCAAAGATAGAAAAGCCTTTGATAGATGTTGCATCGCTTGCATTTGGAATAAAGATGGGGCCAGCTGTGAGAGCGCTTTACCTGATCAAGAACGAGTATGGCTATCCCGTGGGTATTGGAACA
>CAYFWY010000065.1:0-10007 GCA_964346895.1 uncultured Candidatus Bathyarchaeia archaeon
GACATGGAAGGAGAGGCTCCGCTTAAATATACAGAAGTTTCAAAAGGAATAGCAGCCATTCAGAGAATAGGTGAAAATCTCATCAACCCCAAAATTTGAACCAGAGGACGCAAAGGTCATGAGTACAGAAGAGATACGATCAGTTTTAGAAAATTACAAAACCATAGCGGTAGTGGGGCTCTCCAAAAACCCCGACAAGGACAGCTACAGGGTAGCGAAGTACCTGAAGACTAAAGGGTACCACATTATCCCGATCAATCCTTTTGCTGAAGTAATCTTGGAAGAAGAGTGTTACAAGAGTCTACTTGACGTGCCTGAAACCATAGAAATCGTCGACATCTTCAGACCCGCCAAAGACGTTCCACCCATCATTGATCAAGCAATCGAATTGACGAAAAAACTGGGAAATCCTCGTGTAATTTGGATGCAAATCGGAATAGTCAACGAAAAAGCAGCCAGATTAGCAAGAAACGCGGGTCTCGTAGTAGTGATGGATAAGTGTATGATGGTTGAACACAAACGCCTCAGCAAAGGCCCTCCGTTCAAGTGAATAGAAATCTCTTATATAGTAGTCAATATGTTATTCAACTGAATCAAGGGAAGGATCAAACTCATGGACTTGCCAGAAAAAAGGATTGTAGGTTCTCTTCTCCTGCTTTCTGGTTTGACCTTCCTAGCTATCGGACTCCACACCGGACAGCTTGCATCTGTTCTGGAACGCCTAAAGACAATATTCGAAGCTGCAATCGCAGGGTTACCTTAACCCAAACAAAGACTATCCTTTAAGAATATCCTTTTCTGCAGCTCACATAACGTTAATTTTATCAATTGTCGATTCCTTTACTCCTGATCCACTTAACAAAAAATAGCAATTGGAGAAAAAAGGTGAAAAAAATCATGCCCATAATCAGAAGCGCGCGCCCGCAAAAAACACCAAGTAAATTAACTCTCCATTACTGCGCCGATGTATGCAAACATGTATGCGCCAAAAATTGATTGGGAAGGGGTTCCCCTAACCGGGATCCAATCTAGGTTTAACATTCATGCTTTTTATGTATGTCTTTTGGAGTTTCCTCAGCCCTAGGATCATCTATTTAACATGGTAGTTCCGCATTTGGGGCAAATTCTGCTTCTACAAGATAATCCCGCTTGTTTAGGAACAGTGAATTCACATTTAGGGCATACGCATTCCCCAGGTCTACCTCTTCCTTTTTCCCTAGTCAACCCTGTTAGTCTCCTCTATTATCTAGATGTCCTGAGAGAAGTTATAACTATAACTGGTACGCCCTAATTACATTTTCAATTTTTATTGAAAGACCAATCAAATATGTGCATGCGGTGCCCATGATAGGGGTTTATATTCAAAAAAACGTGCGCAGGCAATTGTTCACATGCTTCCTCAAGTTGCTGAATAAAATTTACTTCAAGAATATCTCTTGGCCGCACGTGCTTGGAAAGGCTTAATTCAAGACGATCTCGTCAAAGTTTCCAAGATCCTTCTGCCCATCTCCACTGTTGCAGTACGAAAGTTGCTATTAAATATTAAAGAGATTTACGAATTGTAAATTTATATTCTGATGCATGAACGCTCTCGAGGGAATTAAATACTTGTTATCTTAGGGCGGGTGAACCTTCCACAGATGTCACATTTTCTCCGAGAAATAGTTCGGTTTTGAGGAAATCCCATGGACTTTAGTTGTATTTTAGAGAAATGTTCTTTCCATTGGTATTTACAAACGGTGCATTCTAATGTTACATTTAAGTCATCGGTTACAACGGTCAACTCTTCAATTTCTTCCCTTTTGCGAGCCAAGAGAAAAATACCTACAATGGTCGCAACTGCGCCTGCAACGATAATATATAAGAGTTTAAATTCGATTCCAAAGCCAATGGAAAACGGGTTCGCCCAGAGGAAGTCATACAAGGCGGAAAGGTCTAAAAATGAGACTCCTGAGGTCCAAGCAGCTAATAACGCCACAATTATCGGAGTCAACCCTAAGAGAGTGAGTACCCAACCAAAAATGCGACTGGAATTTCGTGCAACAATTATTCTCCGCATGCTTCTTGCCATTTAACCTCTACCTTCTTCATTACAGGTACAAGAGAATCTGATAGAAACTAAATTAAAACGTTATGAACTTGGAATACAGTTTCCTGATTTGGACTTATCCCGCATAAAACTCAGTAAAACTGCTTACGCATAAAATCATTCTACTTTAACTCTCTCTTGTATGAGCGTAACTAGATAACCGAGATGAATAAGATTGAATTACACTCTCTTATAGGGACTGAAAATTTCAGCCTCCTTATCTTGGCGCGCGCCTCTGCTTAATCCCCAATTTCCCCTTTTTCTACTCAATCACCATCATGGTTTGGGTTGATTGAACTTTCTCTAGACGCCGCACCTGCCACGTAATAATTTCCTTAAGTTTTTCCATGGCGTCGGCTTCAACTTTCGCTATGAGGTCGTAGACGCCGTAAAGCATATGTGCTTCTTTCACTGCGTTAATTTTTTTCAGTTTCTCCAAAACACTCTCCATTTGACTTATTTCTACGTTGATCAAAACGAAGGCCGTTGGCATATAATCATCTCTCTAATCTGTACAGTTTAATGTCCTAAATAATCTTCGCCAATATATATTCGTTTTTTCTAGGATCTATATCTTGGCAGTTAAAACTTTCTTCTTTTTTCTTGTTCACGTGTGGGTGTTTCATTTCCACAGAAAATAATTTACTCAGAAAATGAGAAACGTATGATTTGTGAATGGACAATGTCTGGTGTTGAACTTTCCGAAGCAGCAAAAGAAAAACGTATGTATGAATGTTCATCATGCATGTACGCAGTTGTCAATACAGTTAGAAGTTTTCAGGAGCAAATTAAGAGACTGAGATATGAGAAGACTAATCTTCAAGAGGAAATAAAGAACCTTAAAAAGGTGGGGGAAGAGCAGACCCGAAGTGTGACGGAAAAAATCAGAGCTTTAGAAGAAAAGGTAGCTGTGCTAAAGAAAGAATTAAAATCTTTGAAGGAGTCGACAGGTAGCCCCGCCTAAAGTTGCATGTATATTTTTTTAATTTTGTTTTTCCATCTTTTTCAGAGACCCTTCAGAACTTGCTATAGAACACAACTTTCTAGTTGTATTATTCTCCCATGATCTGTAAGATCAAATTTCTAGATCTGTGGCGAACGTCTAACTCTGTGAAAATTATCTGTTGCCAAGTTCCCAAAGTCAATCTTCCGTTTGTAAATGGCACGGTTAGACTTGGGCCTATTAGAGAAGCTCTAACATGTGAGTGGCCGTTTCCATCATGCCATCTTTTCTCATGCTCGTACATAGAATTTTTCGGTGCTATTCGCTCTAGCATATTTGGGAAGTCTTTCAAGAGTCCCGGTTCGTATTCGATTGTTGTTAATGCTCCTGTGGAGCCAGGTACGAATACCGTTACAATTCCATTCTTCAATCTACTTTCAACTACAGCTTCGGCAACTGCGTTTGTAATATCTAAGATGTCACCTTCCCCTCTGGTGTGGATTGAAAGTTGCTTTGTTTTCACAGTCAATTCTAAAACCTCCTAGAATAATCTAGTTGTTATTCACCGTTGTCATCTATTTAAAATGCGCGTGAAATCGTAAGTGAACAAGCCCAAAACAAGTTAATTATGTGGCCTCTAAAAAGTTTGAAAAGTGAAGTTTATATTTTGGTTCTTTCTTTTTACATGCGATTTTGCATTCTATTAGGTGATACCTATGGCCTCCATTAAAGAATTGCCGACGCGCACGACAACCAGATTTGAAAGAATTGGTGCACACACCCACATTAAGGGTTTGGGATTAGATGAAAACTTGAAAGCGGTTGAAATAAAAGATGGAATGGTTGGTCAAAAGAGAGCTAGAGAAGCTGCGGGTCTCGTTGTTCAAATGATAAAAGAAGGAAAGTTAAGCGGTAAAACCGTAATTTTTGCTGGGCCTCCTGGAACAGGAAAGACAGCGATTGCGGTGGGAATATCCAAAGAATTGGGCGAAAATGTACCCTTTATCCAGATAAGTGGAAGTGAAATATACAGCAGCGACCGCAAGAAAACAGAGATCCTTATCGAAGCCATGAGAAAATGCATTGGAGTGGAGATTCATGAGATGCGCAAGGTCTACGAAGGAGAACTCACTACTATAGACATAAAGACTGCTGCTCACCCTTACAATCCTTACCAGAAGGTTCCTGAAAGCATTAGACTCACACTAAAAACTCAGGACGAGGAGAAAACCATCGAAGCAGGGTCTACAATAGCCCAGCAGGTTATTCAGCAGAACATGTCAGAAGGATATGTAATACAAATCGACGCTGAAAGTGGAAGAGTAGTTAATCTTGGCATAAGTATGGAAAGCACCAAAGGAAAGACCTTTGACATAGACACCAGGAAAAAGCTCCCTCGCCCTCAAGGAAATGTGCTTAAAGAAAAAGAGTTCATTTATACTTTAACCCTAGCCGATATGGACGAAATCAACGCTCGCCAAAGACTAGGAGGAGGAATTTTCTCCATGTTCATGGGAAGCACAGCAACCAAAGAAATAGATACTGAAGTCCGCACAGCCGTAGATGAAGCAGTCAAAAAAATGGTAGATGAAGAAAAAGCTTTTATCCATCCGGGCGTCCTTTTCATTGATGATTCTCATCTTCTAGATCTGGAAGCATTCAGCTTCCTAGGTAGAGCCATCGAAAGCGAGCTTGTGCCCATCATCATTTTAGCAACGAATCGAGGTGTCACTACAATCCGGGGCACCGACGTCAAAAGTCCAATGGGCTTTCCTCTCGACCTTGTTGATCGATCAGTAATCATCGGAACTGAAGAGTACGATGCCGACAGCATTCGCGAAATCCTAAAAACACGATCCAACGAGGAAAAAATAAACATTAAAGAAAAAGCGTTAGAAAAAATCACAGAAGTTGGAGCTAAGACCTCTTTACGCTACTCAGTTCAGCTGCTAAGTCTAGCTGCTCAAAACGCCAAAAGTGCTAACCGCAAAGATGTTGCTATCAAAGATGTGCAACGAGTCAGCACCCTCTTCATGGATGTCTCTGAAGCCACACGGCACCTCAAAAAATATGACGACAAAATGATGACTCACTGAAAGCACATGCATCTTATTTGTAAACCCTTTTGCTACGACATTTACCCTCTCAAGACTTGAAAAGGATAGGTACCTCTTGACTCCTAGAGAGATTTTGTCTAGAGAGTTTTACGAGAGAGACCCAGAAATCGTTGCAAAGGAATTACTGGGTAAAAAGGTCATAAGAAAATTAGGCAAAAATCTGCTAGAAGGCATAGTAGTCGAGACCGAAGCGTACTATGGCTTGCATGACCCAGCATCTCGTGCCTACCACGGCATAAAAAATTACAACAAGCCCATGTGGACCGATCCAGGAAGAGCTTTCATTTATAACGTTCACAAATATTGGATGTTCAACATAGTCGCTCACGAGCCGAACCAGATAGGCGCTGTTTTGATTAGAGCCTTGGAGCCGAAGAAGGGAATAGAGACCATGAAGAAAAATAAGCCAGTTAAAAATTTGTTTGATTTAACTAACGGCCCTGGAAAACTTACAATTGCCCTAAAGATCAACAAGAACTTGAATGGGATTCCAGTTACTTCACATGAAAGCGAAATAATCATTACGAACAACAAAATTGAATTTGAAATGGGCACTTCCCATAGAATAGGCGTAAAAAAGGATCTTGAGAAGAAACTAAGGTTCTTCATTAAAGGGAATAGATTCATTTCACGATGAAGTTCAAACATGCAAAAGGTGTGCTAGTAACATCTTACTCACCTTTGGCATTGTTCCTCTTCATCAAATTTCAGTAGTTCAAAAGATCCTCAGTGTTGGAGATAATTTTTATGCACTAGAAGCTATATTCCGAGGACTCCGCAATGAGAAGCAAAGTTTAAGTCTCCTTTCTTCCCCGATATAAGACTCTAATAAGGCGGAGAATACGAATGAAGCAGCTAAATCATAATGGCGTTTTAGTTCCACCGAGATATGCGGGCAAAGATCTTTCCATCAAAGTGAAAGGCAAGACAATTGGGCTGACGCCAGAACAGGAAGAAATGGCTCTTGCATGGGCTAAGAAAATTGGGACTCCCTACGTCGAAGATTCCGTCTTCGCAAAAAACTTCCACCGTGACTTCTCAAAGAAGCTTGGCATCACCGTCGAACCTGGAGACGTCGACTACTCTGAGGTCCTCTCTTTTCTCGAAAAAGAGCGAGAATGGAAGACGAACCTTTCCAGAGAGGAGAAAAAACAGCTGGCGGCCCAAAGGAAGACCCAAAGAGAAGCAAACAATGAGCGCTATGGACATGCCTGGGTTGACGGCATCCAGATGGAGGTAGCCAATTATGTCGTAGAACCCAACTCCATCTTCATGGGCCGAGGGAAACATCCCCTACGAGGTCGCTGGAAGGAAGGGCCTGGCGAGGAAGACATCGATCTCAACCTCTCGCCGGATGCCCCTAGGCCTCCTGGCAACTGGAAAACCGTAGTTTGGCAGCCTGACTCCATGTGGATTGCGCGATGGTTAGACAAACTCTCTGGCAAGACGAAATATGTATGGTTTTCCGACTCTAGTATCCTGAAGCAAAGGAAAGATATAGAGAAGTTTGAGAGGGCAAGAGAGCTCCGCCGGAACCTATCACGGATTCAAAGACATATCTTGAAAAACCTCGACGCCGGTGATCTAAAAAGGAGGAAGATAGCGACAGTCTGTTTTCTTATTGATAGGTTGAAGATCAGAGTCGGCGACGAGAAGGACCCTGACGAAGCGGACACCGTCGGCGCCTCAACCCTCAGACCAGAGCACATCTGCTCCAACGGCGATGGCACTGTGACCTTCAACTTCCTTGGTAAGGACTCCGTACCTCATGTCTTCAGAATCAAACTTCCAGATAATGTCACAAGAAACCTCGCCGAATTCGCAGCCAACGCGAGAGTCACTCTCTTCGATGGCATCGGTTCAAAGCAAGTGAGTGAATTCCTAGATGAGGTAATGACTGGGATCTCAGCAAAGGTCTTCCGCACCTGCTACGCGTCTAAAACCGTCGAGGCGAAACTGGAAAAATCTCCTATTAAACTCGAAGATTCGGAATACAAGAAGAAATATGTCGCCACAATGGCAAACCTCGAGGCTGCTAAGATCTGCAACCACCGGCGCACAATCCCCAAGACTTGGAAAGCATCTCTAGAAAAGAAGAAGGAACGCCTCAAGACTTTACACGATCGGGCGAAAGATACTCAAGTTAAGCTGAGACAGAACGTTAAAGATCAGGAAAAGAGATATCGGCAGAGGCGGAGGAAGCTAGAGGAAAAATTGAAGGCTATGGAAGAGAAACTAGAGTCTTATCGGCGACAACTCGAAGACAAAATACAACAAGGTAAACCTGTCCACGCCTTGAAGAGCCGCATTAGCCTCAAGCAAGAGGCGTTAGCGCGCTCAAAACAAAAAACCCGTGAGTTAAACACCAAGCACAGAGAAAGAATGAGAAAACTAAAGCAGAGGATGGATAGTCGAACGCAACGTGACAAAGTGGCGATGGAGAAGCTACAGCTCAAGATAGATACCCAGAAGGAGACCCGTGACTACAATCTCTCGACATCCCTGAAGAGCTACATAGATCCCCGAATCTACTACGAATGGGGAAAACAAGTCAACTACGATTGGAAGAAGTATTACTCGAAGACCCTCCAGAAAAAGTTCAGCTGGGTCGAGACCGATGGACCGCCTCCAGAAACCGGTTAGGACATTGCCTACTCACATCCGAGAATTATAATCAGCCTCTGAGAAATTGGTATTATATTTGGATAATTTGCGCGGATAAGAAAGCCTCTAAATAGCTGGATCATTCAAATTTAAAATGCAATGAGGTGAATTTGTTGAAGCTTCTGCTTGATGAAATGTACGCTGGCCTGAAAGAGTATTTCGAGATTCTAGGATGGAGTGTGGTGACTGTGCAAGCTTCAGGATTGCAAGGAGCAAAAGACAAAGCAGTAGTAGAATACGCAAAAAATAACAACTTATTGCTTGTAACTCAGGATCAGAAGCCAGCAGATCTGGCCGATCTCAAAGGAGTTAAACATGTTTTAATCTCCAATGCCATGATTGCTAAGATAGCTGACACTAAAATAAAAGAAAAATACCCAAACCTTGAACAGAAATAGTGCTCGCTTCATTTTTTGGCTTTATTCTAATCTTTTTTGCTCTTCGATGTCTATTTATTCACGTGTACCCATTGCACTTAGATAGAATGTCTATTTGTTTCATTGAGTATTCAGACTTTCAAATATTTTTAGCAGTTTCCCATAGATATTGGAAATAGTCTCTAGCAAACTTCACTAAACCAATGTGATTCGACCAAATAACCAACGTGGTTTTATCTTCCCCAAGAAGAAGCAAAGCCTCCCTACTATCCACTACCACTCCGCCCCCAAACATACCATCTCGAACTCTAACCTCCCCAACTCTGGCTATCTTTTCGACATTCCAATTCCCAGTAACCATGACATGAACGTCAACTCCGCTATCTCGCAACAAGGTCAACATGGAAACAACAGCATCCTCAAAATCCTTCGCAAATGCAGGCGCCGCCACCATCAACTCTTTCCTAGTTCCACTTAGCATTTCCTTTAACTTCGCTAAAACGCTGTATTCGCCGCGTAAAATCCAAATGTCGGGTTTCTCCAGTAGCTCCCTCCTTTCATATAGGGGCTGAAGCTCTCCCAAAACAACACGTCTCCAACCATTCACCATGTCTTCTAGTTGTAATCTAGCAGCGTCCAAAGCTTCAGATGGAGCCTTCGGAAAATAACGACTGGGTCTACCTCGCTCAGTCTCTATCCACCCCTTCTTCTCCAGCGAGTTTAGAGTTTCGTAAACCTTAGAATAGGGGACGCTTCCATGCTCACTAACCTCGCTGGCAGTCATCACTCCCTGTTCAAGCAAGATTAAATAAGCTCTGGTCTCGTAGTCAGTTAACCCAACCTCGCGCAAAACTCTTCTTGCTTCCTCGCTGACAGGAGTAGACAACCTTTCTCACCTTCTGAAACGTTTGGAAACCTTCTTATACATTATGTAACTAGCCTAAAAATATTACACCTCTCAGTGGTGTCAAAATGCAAGTCATCAAAGTGACGAAAACCATATGTCCAGAATGTTTCAAAGTCCTTGATGCCACCATCTTCGAAAAAGACAGCAAGATTTACATAGAGAAGGAGTGCCCAAAACACGGAAAGTTTCGAGACCTTTACTGGGGAGATTATGATCAATATCAACGAGCCGAACAGTTCAGATGTGACGGCGATGGACTTCGAAACCCCCGCACCTCAACCAAACTAGACTGCCCTCTCGACTGCGGGATTTGCCCCCAACATAAGTCTCACACAGCCCTCGCCATCATCGACGTAACCAATCGATGTAATCTTAAATGCCCAGTCTGTTTCGCCAACGCTGCTGAAGCGGGATACGTCTACGAACCTTCGAAAGAACAAATTATAGCGATGCTCGAAAACCTAAGACGCAATGATCCTGTGCCTCCACCAGCTCTACAGTTTTCTGGAGGAGAGCCCACAATTCGACGCGACCTCTTCGAACTCATACGAGCAGCAAAAGAACTTGGTTTTCATCATGTAGAAGTCAACACGAATGGTCTTCGCTTAGCGCAAAGCGTGGACTATTGTCGTGGGCTGATGGAAGCTGGAATGAGCACAGTGTATTTACAGTTCGACGGTTTAACCTCTGACGTCTACAAGTTCACTCGTGGAGTCGATCTTCTTGACGTCAAAATGAAGGCTATTGAAAACTGCCGTGAAGCAGGACTTGAAAGCATGGTTTTGGTGGTCACTTTAGTGAAGGGGGTCAACGATCACCAACTCGGAGACATTATTCGATTTGCGATTCAAAACTTCGATTTAGTTCGATGTGTGAATGTTCAACCTTTATCCCTCTGCGGTAGACTTCC
>CAYFWY010000066.1:0-9938 GCA_964346895.1 uncultured Candidatus Bathyarchaeia archaeon
AAGACGGCGAAGCCAAACTAGAGAATGAATATAAACGTTCTGTCACGTGGGAAGGAAACATTAAAGCACAGAAACTCATGGAAAAAGTATTCAATGTGGTGGATGGACGTTGGAGGGGTCTCGGAAAGCTTCCTTTCTCGGCGCTGGCATTAAAGGAAAAATTCTTTGAATACGATGCAAGGAAAAAATACGACCTACAAATAAAACGCTCCAGAGACTTGCTACCTGGTTGCCTCTGCCACCTAGTTATGATTGGAAAGATAAAACCTTCCGAATGCTCTCTCTATATGAAGGTTTGCACACCCCAGGCTCCGAAGGGCGCTTGTATGGTTTCAATCGAAGGTACATGTAGAATTTGGGCTAGACACAAAGTCACAAAAGCCTAGGCGAAACAAAAATCGGCATTTATATGTGGAATGCTTAACAAATTCTTGGAACTGGATCTCCAATTGGAGGCGCTAAAATTCTTTTTCCACCTACCAGCGTTTCGAGAACTACTTCGTTAAAGTCCTCGATGACTTCTCCTATTATTTGGGCATCTATGCCTTCCCTCGTCTCTCTTAATACTGCCAATATTTCTTCAGCCTTCTGAGGGACTACTCCTATCACAACCTTGCCCTCGTTTCCAACTTCTAAGGGATCTATGCCCAGCATTTCGCAAGCCGCCTTCACGTCTCCCCGTATCGGTATCTTCTCTTCCCGTATCAATATCCCAACCTTCGACTTTTCACTCCACTCGTTCAGCGAATTGGAGAGGCCGCCTCGAGTTGGATCTTTCATGGCTACGATTCCACCTACATTCAGCAACTTCATCACCAGTTTGTTCAGCGGAGTTACGTCAGATACGATTTGACTTCCAAAAGTGTAGCCTTCTTGAGCCGATAAAACAGCTAGGCCGTGATCTCCGATGGTTCCGGAAATGATGATTTTGTCGCCTTTCCTTAGATTGGAGTCTAAAATCCAACGCGAATTAAAGAGACGATATTTTTTCACTTCAACGATGTTCCTTTCCAACCTGTCGTTGCGTCTCCCTATTCCAGAAGTGTTTATTACGCATCCTCCTAGGCCACTCTTCTCGATGACCTTCGTATCACCAGTAATTATGTAAACTTCGGCTTCTCTGCAGGTTTTTTCTATACTTTCCAAAATTCTCTCCAAATCAGCTATTGGAAGACCTTCTTCTAACACGAAGCCCGAGGCAAGAGCAAGAGGCTCGGCTCCCATCATTACTATATCATTAACCGTGCCCGCAACAGCTAGTCTTCCAATGTCACCGCCTGGAAAGAATATAGGCTTCACTGCATGGGAATCTGATTTCAAAACTATACCGTTGATTACTGCTGAGTCGTCGAGGGCTTCCAGTGGAATCTCAGCGTTACTCCCCCCAAAGTGGCTCAGCATATGCTTCTTGATTAGATCGGTCATGATAGTTCCGCCAGCACCGTGAGCCATAGTTATTCGTTCCATGACCAAGTTCTCCATAGAAACATTGAAAGATGGATATTCTTAAACACTCCGAGAAAGCATAAACACAAAATCTAGTTTTACCTGAAATTTCTTCTTTGGCAACATTTTCCTAAAGACTTTGCAAGGCGACTATTGAATAAAAGTTTATAACAGTTTGCGTCGCCTAATTCATTTCCAAACGGCTACACCACGCAGTTGTTGGGGGTAGGGACAAAACGCCAATTAAACTACTCAAAAACGAAACAGAAAACGAACTTACGATAGAGATGATTCTGCACGCAAAACGATACTCCCTAACTTTAGACAAATCCAGATGCACCGGCTGTGGAATCTGCGTGGAAATCTGCCCAAGAGAAGCCATCGAAATCAAAAAGACCTCTAAAGCAGATGGAGAAAAGGCAAACCGTCCCACCATTGACATTAACAAAGAAAAATGCCATTATTGCGGAATGTGCGACCCCGTTTGTCCCTTCGGAGCAATGAAGATAAGAATCAACGGAGAACCTGTGAATCCAGTAATCAATAGTGAAAGCTTCCCCCAACTCGTACGCAAAATTGAAGTTGACACAACCAGATGTGATCTAAGTTGCGTAGACTGTGAGAAGGCGTGCCCCTTCAACCTCATAAAGGTCAGCGTACACACTCTCGATGGAGAAGAAGTCACCAACATAGTGTCCAAACTCAACAAAGAAAACCTTGCAGTTGAGGTGAATATAGAAAAAGATTTTTGCCCGTGCTGCCGACTATGTGAAATGAAGTGTCCTGAAGGCGCCATTCATGTAGAAAAAATATTTCACGGAACCCTTCGGATAAACCATGAGAAATGCCTTGAAGGTTGTAAAGATTGTTTCGACGTCTGTCCAATTCCCGAAGCTTTGCATCTCTCGGACGACGGAAAGGTGTACGTTAACGAGTTATACTGCATCTATTGTGGGGTTTGCAAAATCGTTTGTCCGGAGGAGGGGGCCCTTGAGCTTCACAGAACCTACATCCGTCATACGCCTATTCGTTCTGGAGCTTGGAACAAGGCCCTCGAAAAACTTGCATCCACCAAAGCGATGACCAAAGAGCTGCTAACCAAGAGCGGAACTAGGAAGAAAGAGTCTATTAAGAAAAGATTTGCAGACGAGATGAGTACCTAAGATGACTGAGGAACCGCGGATAGGAGTTTTCGTTTGCCATTGTGGCCTTAACATTGCTGGCGTAATTGACGTAAAGGAGTTAACTGAGTATGCCCGCACTCTACCCAACGTGTTAGTGGCGATAGACAACCGCTATACATGTGCTGACCCTGGACAAGAAGAAATCAAGAAAGCTGTAAAGGAACACAAACTGAACAGAGTTATTGTCGCAGCATGTTCACCTCGAATGCATGAGCCAACATTCCGAAGATGTGTCGCCGAGGCTGGATTGAATCCTTATCTGTTCGAAATGGCGAATATAAGAGAGTTCTCTTCATGGTGCCACCCAAGCACGCCGAAGGAGGCGACGGAGAAGGCAAAAGAAATCGTAAAGATGGCTGTTGCAAAGGCAAGGTTGCTTCAAAGTCTCGAAACGATGGAGGTTCCTGTGACGAACAAAGCTCTCCTTCTGGGCGGAGGAATTGCGGGAATAAGTGCTGCCCTAGACCTCGCTGACATGGGTTTCAAAGTTTACCTCGTTGAGAAAACTGAAAGCATCGGCGGCCACATGGCTCAACTAGACAAGACCTTTCCAACCCTCGACTGTTCCATATGCATCGAAGGACCAAAGATGGTGGATGTTTCTCGCCATCCTAATATCGAAATAATATCGTACGCCGACATTCTCAGCGTAGAAGGTTTTGTGGGAAACTTCAAGGTGAAGATTCGGAAAAACCCGAGGTATGTGATTGATGAGAACTGCACCGGATGCGGTGAGTGTCGAGACATTTGTCCCATAGAATTCCCTAACAAATGGGACATGAACATGGGCGTGAGGAAGGCAATTTCGGTTCCCTTCGATCAAGCTGTTCCCCTTGTCTATACCATTAACATGGACTATTGTATTGAATGTTACAAGTGTGTGGATGCTTGTGGTGCACGGCAAGCCATCAATTTTGATCAGAAGCCTGAGGAAATCGAGCTTGAAGTAGGAACGATCCTTGTTGCAACTGGATTTGATATTTACATACCCTACGACGACAGTCGATATGGCTACGGCAGATACGACAACGTTATCACTGCTCTAGAATTTGAGAGACTTATTTTGGCAGCAGGACCAACCGGCGGCAAAGTCATTCGCGCTTCTGATGGAAAGAAACCTAAAACTGTAGCTTTCATTCAATGCGTTGGCTCAAGAGATGTGAATAAATATGAGTATTGTTCAGGGTTCTGTTGCATGTATGCCTTGAAAAACGCAATCTTGCTCAGGGAAAAATATCACGAAGATGTGGAGATTTACATCCTTTTCATGGACATGCGCACCCACTTCAAAGGATATGAAGAATTCTATAGACGGGCTCGCGAACAAGGAATAAACTTTATTCGAGGAAGAGTATCTCAGATTAGCGAAATTCCGAAGACAAAGAATCTTCTCATACGCGCAGAAGACATGATGCTTGGGGAACCCATCGAACTAGAAGCCGAGCTTGTGGTTTTATGCACTGCCGCCATTCCAAGCAAGGGAACAGATGAAGTGTCCAGAATCCTAAACGTAACTAGAGGAGCCGATGGTTTCTTTATGGAAAGCCACCCGAAACTCAAACCTCTAGATACCCCAGCTGACGGAATCTTTCTGGCTGGGGCCTGCCAAGGACCAAAGGACATACCCTACAGTGTATCTCAAGGAAGCGGCGCCGCAGCAAGGGTCGCCACAATACTTTCTCAGCCGACTTGGAAAATCGAACCCATTATTGCCGTGGTGGACGCAAATAAATGCCGAAACACCAAAGCGAAATGTGGTATATGTGTTAAAGCTTGTCCCTACGGGGCTCCCATGGCCCTAGAGAGAAAGGCTGCTGAGATCAATCCTGCCATGTGTCACGGTTGTGGCACTTGCGTCGCCGAATGCCCATCAGGTGCCATCACTCAGATGCACTTTACAGATGAACAAATCTTTGCTCAAATCCAGGCTGCACTAGAGGAGAATCCTGGAGATAAGATACTGGGCTTTCTCTGCAATTGGTGTAGTTACGCAGGCGCTGATCTCGCTGGAACAAGCCGTTTTGAGTATCCATCCACACTGCGAGCGATACGCGTCATGTGCTCGGGACGAGTCGATCGCGATTTTGTCTTGGAGGCTTTTAGGCAGGGCGCGGGTATGGTACTGGTAGCCGCTTGTCACCTGCCTTACGACTGCCACTACATTTCGGGAAACGTGAAGATGAAGGCGAGAATGGAAACCTTGGCAAAAATGCTCGAAAAATTGGGGCTCAGCCCTGAAAGGTTCAGAGTAGAATACGTATCAGCGGCAGAGGGAGTCAAATTTGCTGATCTAATAAGTGAAATGACTGAGCAAATGGAAGGGTTGGGCAAGAATAAAATTGACGCCGAGAATGATAAATTAAGATCAACACTCGAGAGGATGCTTTCAAAAAAGAAGTAATTTTGTAAACACTTTTTAAATAATTTTCATCGCGAAAAAACTTCAAGTTATGCTGACGTTTTGTATCTGAAAGTACCTTTTCGCTAGAAACCGTATTCGTTCAGCGTTCCTTCCATTTTTGCCAATGGCAACACCTTTGTATTTAGGGTTCACGGAAACTACGGCAATTGTTTTTCCATCTGGTCGCTCAGTTATGCGTATCTCATCTATCTTGGCGGGTTTCAGAGCATTCTTGATAAATTGGGTAGGATTTTCTGAGTGTTCTATTACCTCATGCCTTTTTCCAGTCATCTTTTCAAGGAGGTGAATGTTTTTGCCTCTCCTACCTATAGCCATTCCTATGTCTCCTTCTTTTACGATGAAAATTATTCTGTTGAGATCGTTGTCAACTATGCAGTCTTTCACTGTTGCGCCGGTTATGCTCTCGAATAGGGCTATGTAGCGCATCTCTCGGCTCGTGAGTTTTATTCCGCTAGCCATTCTCTGCCTCCGTGAGTTTAAGGATGTCTGAGTCTCCTGGTTCTCTTATGGTCAGGGCTGAAATCTTGAACTGTTTTCCGCATACTGCGCCTAAGTCTATGCTGGTCCCTTTATAAATAGTCACCGGAATGTTGGAAAGCTTACAATAATATTCAATGTCTCTGCGAATTTTCTGTGGACAGTTTGACGCAAGAATTATTAACTTGGCTTTTCTTGTCCTAGCATTGTTCACAGCGTTTTTGGTTCCAAACAGGACCTTTCCGGTTTTCACAGTGGTGACTATAGCCTTGTTTATATCGATCATTTTGCTTTCTCTCGACCAGCAGTTGACATGTAAAGATCCACTAAGCCTGTGCCAATTGGTATGGATTGTCCCACTATAACGTTTTCGGTGACTCCCTTCAGTGGATCGCTTTCCCCTCTAATTGCTGCTTCAACTATGTTTGGAACCGTTATCTCAAAGGCTGCCCTTGCAAGAACGCTGGATTTTTCTCCGCTTATTCCATGTCTCCCTATTTGTCGCACATCACCAGTTGAGGTCATTATGTCGGCCACCAACATAACATGTCGTATGTCTACGTCAAGGCCTTGTTCTTCAAGAACGCCCATGGCTTCTCTTATCAGTGCGTTTCTGGCTGCTTCAACTCCCAGTGTTTTTGCGATTTCATGTATATGGTTAGTGGTTGTTCGTGTTGGATCCACACCGTAGACGTCAAGTATTCTAGGCAAGTTGGATCCGTCTGTTCGAATAACCCACTCTCCCTCTTCTTCCGTAACAAGGACTCTACGAATTCCCGGTGCACCTTTCACATATTGGTCAGAGATTTTGTCCAGAAGCTTCTTAAGATCTGTTGGTTTGTTAGGTTTGATTATCAAGAGACCGTTTTCAACCTTGGCTGTGTAATTCGGTATGTGTAGCTTTTCAGGTAGATCTTCTGCCGTGACGGCACGTTCCTCCATCAGTGTAGGATTAAGTTTGATCACAACCGCTTCTTGTTCGGGATCTATGTAGGGTTCAGTGTCTATGATGTCTTCCACGTTTGTGCAGATAACGTTACGAGCGATTTCCGTGGCTTTTTCCTTGCTTTTACGATGCTTCTTGTCTAAGTAGATCGCCATTATCGGAGTGGAAGGTGTTCGTCTAGCATCGACTATTTCGATAAGTCGAGGCAAGCCAAGAGTTACGTTTTGTTCTCTGACCCCAGCGTAGTGAAACGTTCGCAGCGTCATCTGGGTTCCAGGTTCACCCATAGATTGGGCTGCCACGATCCCAACAGCTTCACCAGGCTCGACGAGAGCTCGTTTATAGTTTTCCAAGGTTAGGTTGACCGCTTGATCGACTCCTTCGCGACTCAATTTAGCTTTGGTTAACTCAGATTTTAACTCTTTCACAAGAAGGGGCGTCAACTGACTTTCAAACTCAAGAAGGCGTTCTCTGATGTACTCTTTAGGTGCGGGCTTGTCCTTCTCCACAATGATTTTTACTTGTTCAACAAGCCTGCTGACGTTTACAGCTTTTCCATGATCGCTTTTAGCGGGGTCAACTCCGTCTTCTCCATAGGTTATTTGAACAATGTCGCCAATCGAATTTCGAACGGTTCCGTCGTATTCGACGCGCAACTGTTCTAAGGCGTTAATGAGTCGTCTCTGCATGTAACCGCTTTGTTGTGTCCGCACAGCGGTGTCCACTAGCCCTTCTCGTCCACCCATGGCGTGGAAGAAATACTCGATTGGATCTAGACCATGTTGATAAGAAGCATACACGAAGCCTCGAGCTTTCGGAGAAGGGTCCCCTACTTTGAAATGTGCCAAAGCTCGATTAATGTATCCACGCATTATCCGTTTTCCTCTTACAGATTGCTGGCCAACACAAGCGGCCATTTGACCTATGTTAAGGTTTGATCCACGCGCTCCAGTTCTTGTCATAATCATTCCCGAATTGCCTGCGTCAAAGTCTTCATCAGCAATTTTTCCAGCTTTGTCTCTAGCCCCGGCTAGTTCGTTCATCACGTAAATTTCAAAGGACTCATCGAGGGTCTGGCCGGGAAGCCTTGGGAGCGTGCCGTTGCGAAATGCTGTTATTAATTCCCCTATTCGTTTTTCAGATTTCTCTAGCGTTTTGGTGATTTTCTTTTCAGCGGTTTCGGATAATTCAAGTTCGTCAAAAGAATAGGTGAAGCCCCGCATTGTAATAAAAAGCTTGAGAAGTTGACATATGCGATTTAGGAATTGCCGTCCAGCTTTGGCGCCATAATCCTTTATTATTCGATGAAGAATGCTCTCTGATTGTTCAGCTCCTATGGAACGCCTATCGATCACACCACACTTTAATTCTCCATCTTTAATAACCACATAAGCATCGTAAGGACATTCTTCGCAGAGACAGTTTGAACAATTGTGGCAAGTAGTCGCCTTTAATACGTAATTCAAATCCTTTGGGAGAAAGAGGCTAAATATCTGTTTTCCAGTCCAAAAAAGTTTGGGTTCCTTAAGTTCAGGTTCGGGGAGAGGTCCCTCATGACCCGCAGCTACAAGTAGCCTGCAAACTTCTTCCTTTGTAAGAAAATTGGATTTTCGGGTGAAAAGATATGCAGCTGTTATGAAGTCGCGAATTGCACCTATTATGGGACCTCCAAATCTGGGCGAAAGGATCTGGTCTTGAACCTGCATTAGGAGCCGCGCTTCCGTTTGTGCTTCTTCACTCTGTGGCACATGGAGGTTCATTTCGTCTCCATCAAAATCAGCATTGTAGGGAGGACAAACGCATAAGTGCAAGCGAAAAGTCTTATGCGGAAGAACTCTAACATAATGTGCCATAATGGACATCCGGTGAAGAGATGGTTGCCTGTTAAAAATGGCGATGTCGCCATCTCTAAGATGACGTTCTACAATGAAACCGGGTTCCAAAGCTTCAGCAACTTTTTCTCGCTCAACAACGAATTCCAATCTAACGCGTTTATCGTCTGGTCTCACGACATAGAGGGCTCCGGGATATTTTTCGGGACCATTTATAACCAGCTCCCCCATTTTATCAATATTCCATGCGGTAACCTTCTCGGGCATTGAAAGCCTCATGGCAACGTCCAAGGGAACACCAACTTCGTTTATGTCGAGATCTGGGTCGGGGGAGATCACGGTACGCGCTGAAAAGTCCACCCTTTTTCCGGAGAGATTGCTTCTAAATCTCCCTTCCTTTCCTTTAAGGCGTTGTGACAAGGTCTTAAGCGCTCTTCCTGAGCGATGTCTGGCAGGAGGGATTCCTGAAGCTTCATTGTTAAAGTACGTGGTCACGTGATACTGTAGAAGTTCGGATAGATCTTGGATGATGAGGGTTGGAGCTCCTGCCTCCATGTTTTCCTTCAATCGTTGGTTTATGCGGATAACATCAACAAGTTTATGAGTCAAGTCGTCTTCAGACCGAATACCTGATTCCAAGGTTATTGAGGGCCTCACATATACTGGCGGAACCGGAAGTACCTGTAGGACCATCCATTCTGGTCTAGCGCTCTTTGGATTAAAACCAAACAATTCAAGATCGTCGTCAGGTATTCTTTCAAGCCGCTCTCGAACCATACTTTGCGTTAATCTTTGTGCGCCTTCCTCTAAAATCTCGTAAAAGGTTGTGGGTTTTGCGAATTCTATTTTGAATTGCTGAGCTCCACAATGAGGGCACTCTTTTTTCTTTGCTTCCTTCAGAATTTTTTTGTAAAATTCGCCAGGCACTATTCCTATCAACATGCGGGTATGCCGAATTCTGTTCCTAATCTTGTCAATTCGAATGTCAGAAAGTAAGACACGCCCACAGTTTCTGCATGTGGCTTGAAGAAGGCTGTGGATTATTTTTGTGAATTCGATGTGAATAATTGGAACCGCCAATTCTATGTGACCAAAATGTCCTGGGCATCGTATGGCAGTGTTTCCACAGGTTTTGCATCGTTGTCTAGGCTCAAGTGTTCCTAACCTACCGTCCATGAGCCCTGATGTTATCGGGGCTCCATCTTCATCGTAAGTGTCGGCGGTTTGTATCTCTGCAACAGAAAACCTGCGTATGTCTTGTGGTGAGATTAATCCGAAATAAAGTTCATTTATGACCTTGTGAATGGCTTCTTCAATCATCATTTTTAGGCTCTCTCCTTCAATTTGAGGTAGGGGGCCACGCATAGGCTCATCAGTTCTTGTAGGAGAAGTTTGAAGGCATAGGAAACGATCACAGGAGAAATCTGGGCTTTTTCTTCACAAAGTCGACATGTATACCTGCGCTGCTTAATATCATAATATGCGATTAAGCCGCAATTTTCGCATACATAAAGAAGGTATTTATCGGATTCTTCCAGCAACCGATCTCTCAGAAGCATGGCGGCGCCATGTCCAATTAAACAGTCTCTCTCCATCTCGCCAAACCGCAATCCGCCACCTCTTGCACGCCC
>CAYFWY010000067.1:0-9869 GCA_964346895.1 uncultured Candidatus Bathyarchaeia archaeon
TTAAAGCTCAAAAAAGGCTCCTTTTGGAATTCTGCTTTTTCCACGAATGGTCGTTTAACAATATAGCCTGTATTGTTGAATGAAAAAATTTTACGCAAGTTTTTTCAGCCCTACTAGGAAAGGGCTCCTCACACAACTATAAATGCATTTAGTTGTAGTATTGTCTGCTGGGGTCCCGGGATCACTGCGCGCGCATGATGGAAAAATCATAAATACACCAGAAACTGATTTGGCACAACAAATGTACGACGTAGTTATTGTTGGAGCAGGTCCTGCAGGGTTAACTGCAGCAACAAACACTTCCCAAAGAGGTTTGAAAACCTTGGTAGTTGAGAAACAGGACATAGCTGGAGGTTTACCCACCCTTCTTTATCCTGACAAGATTATAAGAGATCATCCAGGATTTCCAGTGGGCATACTTGGAAAAGAACTTAGTCGAATGTTGTTCATGCAGGCTAAGAATGCTGGAGCAGAATTCAAGTTTGATGAAGAGGCGTTGCAGATACAAAGGCGGGGGATCGATTCCTTGGAAGTAAAGACCACGTATGATTCGTATCGAGGAAAAAAAGTCTTGGTGTGCACGGGAATTTACAATGTTCCCAAAAGATTAGAGGTGCTTAAAGGTTATGCTGGTCCAAATGTTCACTATAAGGTGGAAAATCCTCGGGCTTACAAAGGAAAGAGGTTGGTGGTTGTGGGAGGTGGGGACCATGCCTTCGACACCGCCGTACAGTTAAGTGAAATAGCTGAAAACGTGACTGTCCTTGTGAATCGCGAATACGCCAAGGCAAAGGAAAAGACGGTCAAACTTGCGGAAGATTTGGGGACACAAATTCTCTACAATACTAAGATCATAAGAATCCTGAAAGGCAAGTCTGGCAAATTCGAAAGAATCCAAGCAGCAAACTCTCGGACAGGCGAAAGAAGGGTCATAAAGGCCGATGAAATCTTCATTGCGATAGGTTTTGAGCAAATCAAAGACTTCCTGAAAAACAATGGATTCAGAGTAAAAAGAGACGGTTCGGTAGAGGTTGACAAAAACCTGCAAACTAATATCGAAGGTGTATTTGCGGCTGGAGACGTTACTGGAGAAGTAAGGCTGATAGCAACTGCATGCGCTGAGGGAATCGTGGCTGCAGTACACGCTTTCGAAGAAATAAAACAACCATATTGGCTGCGTTAACTTGAATCCAAGCGCGCGCGCACACACAAAATATATAATTAAAAAACATAGATATTTAGAAAGTTTTTGGGATGAGGATAATGTCCAAGAGAAGTGTTCTAACTAATTTGCAGTTCTGGTTGGTAATTATAATATTGGTTTTAGCTTTATTATCAGCTTTGGCGTCATACTACGATTTGATAAACGAAATAATTGAAATCAGAATTGGTCAATACACTCTTCATCACTGGTTTACTATAACTGGAACACTTTGGATAGCGCTATTCACTCCCATTTATTATTTCATAAAACGCAAATACATCAACAGACTTAAAGGGATATTATTTACACATGTTTTCAGCAACCTAATTGCACTTACATTGATCTCAATTCATTTTGCCCATCAAATAGGAAGACCTGCACAGTTCTATCCAGATCTTGGAACAGGAATAGTACTATACCCAACAGTCATACTGTTAGTGATTACAGGCTTTTTAAGGAGATTTAACCTATTCAAAGGTAGGAATTACGTTTTCTTCCTTCACAAAAGTTTGACAGTTACTTTCTATTTTGTAATAATTGTTCATATGTTACATGGTTTTAGAATAATATAGAAAAAGAACATTAACCTAATTTATTTGGGGGTTAAATTTCCAATTTTTAAAAAAAGGGATTGCACGGGTGGTGGGTGACATTGCCACAGTTTGAGAAAAAGGCCAAATACTCAACTTCTTGAACATTTTTCTTATAGGCGACAAAAGAACTTGCTTTCAGAGTTGGAACGTCAAATAAAGTGTTACCTTTCTGTTGTTAGCTAAAGGCTTAATAAAAAAAGGGAGGTGAAGGTTGATTCAGCTTATGCGCAGGCAATCGGTCTTCTTAAATATCTACATAATTTAGTTGACGTTTACGAGCCTGTTGTCAGTACCCTCGTCCAACACAGTTGTGTCCTTTCTACCCACCACAATACAATCACTGCTACCAGGTCCAAGCCATATAGGTGCCCCCCAAACTGCATCAAGGTCTTTCACATCGTTTCCAATTATCTTCCAGCCAGCACAGAGATCTCCCCACCATTCCATGCTCATATAGACCCCAGCCAATCCAGCTGTGCCCGTAATCTTGTTACCTACTATTTTAACATCCTGAGCGCTGCAACCCCATATTCCACCCCATTCAGTGTCCAGAATTATCTTGTTGTGAGAGACAATGATGTCCAATGTCTTGTCTCCACCGAAGAGGGAGCCAAAATCCATAAACTCCATGGCGTCCGTTGTTCCAGTAATATAGATGTCGTTATGGTGTATGAAGAACTTAGAGGGGAGGCAAAGACTTAACTCGCCTCCACTAATCAGTATGCCACTCCACCCTTCGGCATGAATTTCATTGTAGGATAGTTCAAGTTTTGAGTTGCTTAAATCCCAAAAGATTAAAGGCAAAGCCCCTCCGTCCATAAAATTCCCTTTGGGTGGGCTACCCCCAACTCTCACCGTGCCGTCCACTAAGCAAGCAACATCTATTGACTCGTCTACGTATTCAAAAGAACAGTGAGACACCGTGTGTGTTCCCGTTATCGGTTCACAAGTCACCCAATCGGTTCCCTCGTCATAAAGTTGTGGATCCGAGATCACCACGGCTAACTCGACATTGTAACTCTCTCCATTTAGTTCAAGCAAAGTTCTCTCATGACCTCTGAATCCAACGCGTTCAAACGCAGAGTTTGCGTCTCCCATTATTCTCACTATGTTTCCGACGTCGTAGCGTTCATTCCACCCCAACCCATCAGGGTCCCAAGGCCATTCCCAAAGTTCAGCTGGCATTTCTGCTGTGATGTCAAAAGTCATGTCTGAAATCTTTATGTCACCGCCATCGAAGCCGAAGAAGAAGAGGTATATGCCGGATCCGATGTGCTCCAATCCTGGAGCGTTTGGGTCTAATCCTCGGAGGGTGTCGATTATCGTTACGTCCTTGCCCATTCCCTTGAAGGTGCCGTGGAACTCTTCTACAAAGATATTGTCACAATAAAATTGTCCAGCCGTCAACTGCACGATGCTTCCTGGCCCTGCAGCTACAGCGGCGTTAAAGGCAGCTTGGATATTCACAGTATCATCTGCTCCCGTAGGAGAAACGATGAAAGTCTTCTTGCTTGGATAGCCATATGCAGTTTGTATCGGAATCGCAACGAGCAACATAGTTGCCAGTAACAAGAGACTCGTTATTGACGCAATTGTTTTTCTTTCCTCTCTTTTTGTCTCCTCAATTTTTCGGTTTTTCTTATGAAGAGGTCTCCTATCAAAAAATTATATCATATAGGAGTATTTCTTCATATTACACATATTCCAAGGAATTGCATTTAAGATTTTCTTTTGAATATTTTCCTAGATTTTACTTTTGATTATCACTTTTTATTCGACAAATTGCCCGCCGCCGTGCACTGAAAAAACACTTCTATTCGCTTGTTTGTAAACCTGCAAGAATATTTTGGGAAAAGTTTTTAGAAAATCTAGGTGTCTATAACTGTCAACATCTGGTTGGATAGAGAATGAGTTGGGAGAAAACATTAGATGATTATGGTGCAATGATCAAAGAAAATCTTGCCTCATTTCTTGCGAGAGCCGTGGAAGAAGCGTCAGATTATCATGCTTTCATAGCGAAGGTTTACTCTGATCTTGAGGAGTTTGTTCTTAGGGAGGGTAAGAGGCTGGCTTCATGTAGCACACTCCTCGTATACAAAGGGTATTCGGGAAAGTTTGATGAAAAAATCCTGAAGGTCTGTGTTGGAATCGAGCTGTATCGCCACTCCATTTTGATTCATGACGACATAGTGGACGTGGATAATCTTAGAAGAGGAGGAAGTACATTGCACAAAAAATTCGAAAAAAGCTTTGACACCCGGTTTGGAGAAGGAACTGCTGTCTTCGTTGGCAACATAGCATACGCCTTGGCGATTCGCGCCCTGATAGAATCTGGTTTTCCCGAGGAGAAAGTTGTCAAATTGCTGCTCCTCCTTTCCAAAGGTTATGGGGCGGTTAACGAAAGTCAGATCCTCGACCTACTATTTGAGTATAAGGATGTAGATGTAAATGAATGGCGTGTTATGGCGTCCAAGAGAGCTGCTTCACTCTTCAAAGTTACAATGCTTACCGGTGCCATTCTAGGAGGAGCTTCGGAAAAAGATCTAGGGATATTGGAAAAGGCCGCCGAGAACATGGGATACTCCTTCGACATTCAAGACGACATAATAGATACATTTGCTCAGGAGGAACAGTATGGTCGGTCTTCATGCAGGGACATCGCTCTAGGTAAGAAACCTCTACATGTAATCCATGCTCTAAACTCGACAGATCAGGGGAAATCCCAAGCTCTGAAAAGTTTTCTTGGCAAGAAAAGCCTCAGTCAAGGAGACATAGAGTTGATAAGAACTGTGATTAAGGAAAGTGGAGGATTAGAAGCTGCAAAGAAGACATCGAAGAAATATGCTGAGAAGGCGAGAGCCCTCATCTCTAAAACAAACCTGAGTGATGACGTCAAGGAATTCTTCAACAGCCTCATTACATATATTGAGGAAAGCCTCGGCTGGTATAAATAGAAAACTCATGTGCAAGAAATCTGAAAAGCATGTGCATATTTGTCATAAGATTTCTCTTCTTGCGGTCTCGATTCGTGCTCGTCTCTCCCTAAACGTGCTCATATAAAATACGGACTTTCTCAATTTAGGATTGTTAAGAATCCACTCTCTGGTGCTCTCGGCCATTCGACTGAAAGCTGCATAATGCCACTTTGCCACCTTATCTGCGATGAACAATGGCTTGTTGTGACCAAAAGCCTCTGGAATGCTGGGGCTAGTCATAGACTGTAGAGTCACCATAACCAAATTTTGAAGCCTATTCTCCCGTGTCTTGTTATTAAATAAAAATGCTTTCACAGGTTCTTTCGCGCCTCCAAACTCGTTCCAAAATTGAATTACATTACTTGGGGAAGAGTCAAACTCTGGATGTACAAGACGATCCATAAGCAAGACATTGCTTCGCAGACGAGGGTCCTTAGTAGCTTGGGAAAGTTGAACATAGGTTTTTAAGAAAGTTTTTTCAAGGCTTATCCTGTTTCTTCTGGCGCCTGTTACGTATCCTTTCCTGCCTTTTTGGTCCGCAACCATGGTTTTGAAAGATGAATCATACTCGACGAGACTCCAGGGAACCTTTACTTTCTCAGTGTTGAAGAGAGAAACAGATTGTAGGATCATGCGGTCGGTGTTAGGCATTTTCTCAAACTCTTCAGCTGTTAGCTCACCCCGCAACATTTTCTCGTTCTGAAGAATGGGGATTAGTTGCCGTTTGAAGTCCCTTGCAGCCGTGTCCTTCGTCATTCCGATGAGTAGAATCTTTCTCTTCCAACACTCCTCAACCATCATGTAGAAGCAAAACAAAGTAAGAAAGGCAATGTCGAGGGTTGTGAGCCAATACTCATTTCCGTCTTTCACTATTTTCATTCTGTTTGGGCTTGCTTTCCTGCCATTTTCTTCGTAGAATAATCTGTCTCCAAGCATCCTAACAAGCTTCTGTAGCCTTTCCCAAGTGCCCATGTATCGTGAGTTAATGGAATATTTTGAAGCCTTCTTCCTAAAGTAACCCTCCTTCAATGAAGCCTTAAGGTATCTTTTTACCCTTTTGACACGCTTCTCATTTTTAATGCCTAGTGCCTCACACACCTCACCTAAAGAGAGCGGACCCTTCTCCTCCACCAAATAAATGATGGCGTATCGCAAGTAGTCAGCTCTAGCTGGTGGAAGACCCAAAGCTGAATTCCGAATGCAATATCTGCCGTAAGCCAAATCGTTCACGTCTACTTGGGTATCGTTTATTCTGTAACCGATTAAGGACCCCTTTGACTTCCACAACTCCCGTTTCGATGTGTCATACAACAAACTCGCACGCTCAGCTGAAAGAGCCCGATCCATAATGAGAATCCGAATGTTTCTGGTTGAATCTGTAATTAACTTGTACGCCAGGTAATACTCAGCGAAGGTCATAATCCAATTGGCAATAGTAGCATTGTTAATAATGGTTGCATCAACCAAAGGTCTAGAAACCGAGAGTTCACCAGGTTCCTCCAAATCAAAGAAAGTCTGGTCAACATCAGGCACCTCATTAATGTAGATCGGAACCACGCTGGAAACCCCTGTACCCTCTTTCAGAAATTTAGAGTCGTATTCCACTTCTGGCTTCGCATGAACTTTAAACTCGATAGTTCCAGTTGCTGCATAGGCTCCACCAAAAAAGATCATTAAATCAAAAAGAGGCTTGGAATACATGGTACCGTCAACACCAGCAAACCGAACCTTGGTAGATCCGAAAAACCTGCGTCCTGTTTCATAGGCTCCTTCATAGCTAAATTCCGAAACAATGTAATCCGAAAGCAAGCGATCATACAAGCCTCTAAGGGACTGAAACCGCTCCTCATACTCGGAAACCTGATCATAGGCTCCTCTTTTAAGCAGATCACTTGTCCTCTCAATCCGGCGACTTAGAAAAGACGAAGACATAGAACCACCCTAAAATGCACAGATATAACAAAAGGAAGAAAGTTAAAAGTATATTCTCAAAAATCACCTTTAAGGAACGATGATCGCTACGTTCCCCGGGTGCTTGAGGTTCCTAAACTATGTATCTTTCGTTCGATTTTTCAAAGTCTTTTACGATTTCCATGGAGTGTTTAGGAGGTTCTATGCCTCTGAGGGGAATACCTTTCAAGAGCGCCCATGGGCTCTCCTCAGCCAACTTTGTGACTACATGGTTGTCACTAAAACACTCCTTTGATATTTTGTAGACTAAGGAACGAACCTTGGCCTCACTTACGCATCCCAGAGCGTGTAAGTATTCGTGGATTAACAAGCTGTAGACAAATGCGTTGACTAGCTGTTTTGACTTCGTGACGGATTCCACAATTTGAACGAGAGTTCTGTTTAGGACCATGTTATTTGTACCCAGTGGGTGATACGCACCGAGGTGAAGAGGCAAATCGTCCAAGAAAAGCATCATGCCCACCCTGTGTTTGCCTAAGACTTCTTTGACTGTGTCCTTAACTATTTCCCAGACTTCGCTGAAACCACTTGCCTCGTTGATCCGAGAACAATATGTCTCACCTATAGAGAATTTTGTCCCGGCCGTGGGTTTTTTGTTGCTCATGACCTTTTCACTCTAGGTGAACGAGTGTTGAGTGCGAGTCTTTTCTTTAGGTCTTTTGTTCTGTTTCTTACTGTAACCTGTGTTATGTCTGCCGCTTTAGCTAAACGTTTTTGAGTAATTTTTTCTTTTTCCAGTTTGGAGGCTATGTAGAGCGCCGCAGCCGCTAATCCTGATGGGTCTTTTCCCATAGTTGCATTCTTTTTCTTCGCTTCGCGAATTATTTGAATGGCTAGTCCTTCCACGTTGCTAGAGACTCCTGCTTTTTCAGCGATTTTTGTGGCATAATCCAGAGGATCATCAACAGGCATTTCCATTTCCAAATCTTTGACTACAAGACGGTATGCTCTTGAAACTTCTTTTTGGCTACGGGTACTGGCTTCAGTGATTTCCTTCAGGGTTCTAGGTGTTCTAGTGAATCTGCACGCTGCGTATAAGGCTCCTGCGACTATTGCCGCAATGCAACGTCCTCTGATAAGATCTTTGTCCAGAGCTTTGCGATAGATTACGGCTGCCATTTCTCGAACTGAGGATGGCATATTAAGCTTTTCAGAGAGGCGCTCAAGTTCATCCATGGCTTGGCTAAGGTTTCTGTCCTTGGAAGCTCCAAAAATTGATCTGAGTTGCCATCTTCGCAAGCGCCACATCTGATATCTGACTTCTGGGGATAGGGGACGACCGAAAGCGTCTCTAGCAATTCGTATGACTGTGGATAAACCTTTGTCTGATGAATAATATCGAGTTGGAACTCCCACCCTTGCTCTGGCCGCTCTTTCTTGGTTTGTGAAAGCTCTCCATTCTGCTCCTTGATCGAGGACATCCTCCTCAATTACAAGACCACAATTACCGCAAACCAGTTCTCCCATTTCTATATCCATTACTAGGTTCTTACTTTCACATTCCGGGCAGGATGCGTGGGTTAAAGTTTGTTTTGACATCTAACTCATCTAGCCTAATTCTTCGATTCTCATATTATATATGGATAAAGAAAGATATAAATATGACGTATGTCATGCTATTACTCTCCCATCGGAACACATTTTAGCGACCCGAGACTGTTGAGGAATCAACTAGAACATTGACGAGGTTTTCTAGCCTCTCTGCGCGCGCGCGCACATAGTTATATGTTAAAAAAAGGTTTCTTGATACCCTAGATGATTTTTTAAATTCTGCTTGCGACTCTTAATTCTCCTAATAATTTTCGGTGGGAACCCGGTTATATATGTATGCCAGAAGTCATATTTCCAATTATTAAAACCCGAAAGTCAAGCTGAAAATAGGTTCTTCAGTTTCAAATGGTTTAGGAGTAAAAAGAATGTTTGACATCAAAACCCATAAAATTGCCAAAATGATTAGGATGATAACCGCCGCCAATACTGGATGTTCCTTAACCATACTAATTATTTTTTGATCTAATGGTTCAACTTCTCTCCATTCAATACTGTCAGTTGTTGATGGTTCATCACCACTACTTTTTTCGAAAGAAGCGTTTTTGGTGCAAATCGGGTTGCCATCTGCTTTTACTTTCTTGGTTCCTTTTGCAGTATCACTGGACTTGGCAATGTTTGGATAAGGAATGGGAACAGGTCCTGCTGGTGATGGAGTTTTACATACATCTGGATAAGCAATATTTTCACCATTAGGAGATGTGGCAGCTATTTCGCTCTTATTCACTTGTACTTTCTTATTTTTGGAGTCATCTTCCATATTGAGCTTCTCCAACCGTATTTGCTAAGATATGTTATTAATAATTTTGCCATTGATTTCTGTATGATTGCATTTTATGAAAGCTCAAAGAGATCAAAGATAAAGCAGATTTGAAGATTTTTGTTTAACTTGCGCGCGCATTGCATATCTTCATTCCATACTCTGGATTCATTAAACATATATTTCAGCCAATTTGAAAATAGGAACAGCAAAAACGTTGCCTGGTGAATATCCTGATTTCCTCCCCAATTTTTTGGTTAGCTGCGACGGCTATCGTTATCTTGGTAGCTTGTTGCATCATTTTTCTAATCAAATTTAAATCGAAAAATGAGTCCTCTGACCTTTCTTTTGAACCCGAATTACTTCAAGAAACCAGCGATGAATTACTCCTAGAAACCAGCGAAAATCTTTCTGCCACGCGAAGAAAGGAATTGTTGGAAAAAATCAAGGAAGAGAGGATAAAAGAATATTTGTACCAGAAGAAACGAAAGTTTACCTAGCAAAATGTATGCATCTGAGTACTTTTTAAGCTCTGCCTTCGAAGATCTCGTTTAGAACCTTGTCCGCGTCGATTCGCAGGGTTCATTCATGTATGTAACTTCTTACAGCAATTTTATGATAAGACTAATCTGAGTGTTTTTGAAGTAGATCTTTCAAGATCCTTGGCGGAACCATGAATGAAGAGAATACTGACAATAACATTCTTTAACTATTTCGTGTCAGGAGGACTTACGCTAACGATCCCATTACTGCTTTTGGAAAGAAATGTCGATTTGGCAGAGATCGGAATCGTGTTATCTGTTTTGCCTTTAGTCTTT
>CAYFWY010000068.1:0-9759 GCA_964346895.1 uncultured Candidatus Bathyarchaeia archaeon
TTTTGCATTTCACACTACAGAAATAGTATGTTTCGTCCTCATGTCTGATCTTGAATTTAGATGTTTTTTCGTTCAGAACCACGCCGCAGACAGGATCCCTAGGCATTGTTTCGTTATTCACCTTGCACAATGATGAACGCCATTAGGTGCATGCATATATAAAGTCTTCTGTTGAATATTTACTGATACACTCCTTCTTGGCCCGTAGACTTGATTTTTCATATCGCCATATGATGTCGCCCTGCGCGTCGAGTTACAGATCCAATAGAGGGACCAGAATTATACGTCCACACATTATCCAAATCCTTCTCTTCATGTTTCTTCCTGTTCTGAAGAAGAGTTCCTTTCTATCTTTACAGCTCACTGGAAGTTGATCGAACCACAGCATTTCTTGACTATACTCATAATGTCGTAGGTATCGCGTGAAGTCTTCACGCTAGACTTTTCTTTGCTTTTGGTCTGCCTTTTCCCAACTATGCCAACTCTGACTCTCTAAGTTTGAGTTATGCAAGACGCACCCTTAGTCGCGTGTTAGCTTAATTTCAATCGTTGAAACATTTCTCGTTCCGCCTTCTTCTTGCTGAATTTCTTCTGTTCCTATAGTTATTCCATCAACCTTCAGATCTTTCATGAACCGATTGTTGACTATTTCAGCAACATCCACAGCCGTAGTTATTGACCGGCCTCTTGCTTTCAAGGTAACTTCCTTGGTGTCAGACAAATTGAAGCTTGTAATCACCGCTAATACGTAGCTCATGGTAGGTTTCCTTCCTATGTATACCGTGTTAGGTTCTTTGGACATGCATCCACCTCCTTCTTCAGCTGATTTTCTTGATAGCGACTGTTAATTCTGGGCATCTATCAGATTGGGCATTCACTAGCTCGCCAATCGTCAACTTGCTTCCAACGCTAGTTGTTTTAAACTTCCCGTGTTCACCTTGCTTGGGGTTTGGCACAAATATGATGAAATCTTCGATTTTTGGAATGTGGTCGCCTGTTCTGATTATATCCTCGATTTCGGCTTCGTATTCCTTTTCAAGTTCAACTGTCTTCTTCACATTGACTCCGGACCTATTGCTATGGACCCCTCTTCGGAAAGTGCCTAATCGTTTAGCCCGCATTACCGTAGTCCTCCTTATTAAACTTTGTATTTGCGCTGCTCTAAAGGGAAAAACCTGAACTCTATTAAATGCTTTAATTCAAAGACTTTGGTTCATGCAACCCGTGCGCTATTGAGTATTCAGAGATTGTTTAATGAATGCTTTATAAAATGTTTACAACTTTTTCTGAGTTTGCTTATGCTGAGTGGTTTGTTCTTAAAGTCACAGAAGTTACGTAGACCATTTTTTCGTATCAACATTCGACAAACAAAACAATCGTTTGTGCTCTTCATATATTTATCTGATATATTAATTCTTAATAAACCTTACTATCTTTCTTTTCCTCTTGAATGGTCCGCGCGTTTGCAAGCATCATTCAAGGTTGATGTTTTTCCAAAATTCTGTTAGTTACGCATTAGATTTTTGTCTTTCTTTGCAATGATCGTGACATGCGCCTTATCATAGGGTTCCAGATTAACAACTTCTTCAACCAAGAATCCACGATCTTTCATTATGTTTATCTCTCTTTCATATATTTCAGAAGGATCCTTCGTAACATCTATACTCTGAGCCTTAACCGCCAAAACAACCCAACCACAATCCAGAAGAAACAAATCGGCATTGTCAGCCAAAACCCTAGCCTGCTCAGGCTGAGCTATGTCACAATAGATATCATCAACTTTCCCAACCAGCATTGAGTACCGTTCCGGCAGTCTCGCATCAGCGAATATCGGCGACATGTTATGACGAAAAACACAAACGTTGTTAACCAACTCTCTGATGGAGCGGGAAGCAAACTCTACACAGTAAACGTGACCCCCTTCCCCTACAATGTCAGAAACATGACTCGCCGTTGTCCCAGAAGCCGCTCCTAAATACAAAACCTTATGATCAGGCTGGATGGGAACCTTTTCTAAACCCTTCAAAAGAGCGGCGGCTAACTTGCTTCTGTAAGGGTCCCATAGTCTATACTCTTCACCACTAAACCTAACTAAGCGCTCTCCATATACAGTCTTTCCTGGAGAAAAGTTTTTTGTGGCTAATTTTTGAGTTCCATCTTCTGAAGCGAC
The DNA here is from genome assembly GCA_964346895.1 of uncultured Candidatus Bathyarchaeia archaeon. Taxonomy (GTDB): domain Archaea; phylum Thermoproteota; class Bathyarchaeia; order Bathyarchaeales; family Bathyarchaeaceae; genus CAYFWY01. Next base: position 2,171 of record CAYFWY010000068.1, read on the forward strand.
CCAGTAGATTCCTGGAAACCGTGGATGCGGCTTAACTTCTACGGCCACGTTTCTTTCTCCTATAGCGCTTCTTGACTACAGGTTTCTTGGGAGGAGACTCCTCATACTTTTCCCTAATCTCCTCAACTCTCTTGTCGAGACCAACTTTTAACTCGTCTCCAACATACTTACCGCTAAAAGCATCGATTCGAGCAGCTATGGTCAGCTTTCCAGCTAGAGCCCGAGCTATCTTTCCCCTCTGCCAACGTTTCGCTTCGTGGATGAGGGAATGCTGAAAAATTATTCCATGTTTGGGGGGACGTGCCCCGGTTCTAAGCGATCTAAAGAGAGCTTTTTCAGCGCCTAGAACCTGAACGGTGCTTGCCGGTAGTTTAGCTAGATTAGTCAAGCCACCTGCAAGGGCTATGAGACGAGATCCCAAAAGTGTTCCGACTAGAGCTTGAATGTTTGGTGCAACTTCACCTACAACTGAGTCCAGATACTTTTCTAGCGATTGCCGCAAAGAGTAAAGCTCGAGCAAGCTCTTACACATGGCCTGCATTTGCTCCATGTCTTCTTCGCTCAGGTCTGCACCCATAGACGCGGTTGCGATTTCAGCTATCTGTTTAGCCTTGGCTTTTGGTAACCCTTCTCTCTCTAAATTCTCAGCAGTGAAATCGTCCTTTTTTCCAGAATTAACTATCAGACGTGCGTAGGTTTCATGTTTATCTATAAGCCGATCCAACTCTGGAAAGTGGAGTCCATACCACTCTCGTATCCTACTCATTAACAGGTTTAGTGTCTTGTCCAAGTCATCTATGGCTTGAATTACTTGAACCACCAACAGATCTCTTTTTTCAACAACCTTTCTCACCTTCATCTTAGTGAGTTCCATAGAAACCTGGTGGGTCAATTCACGAAGTTGCTTCTCCCGTTTTACAAACCCTAATTCCACCGCAAATTTCTCAAGATTACCACGAAGCAACTCGCCGGACTCAGAAGGTTTCTCCACATCCACTCCAATCTTCAACTTTTCACGAACGTTCTTAGCAATCTTCGAGCTTTCAAAAACGAAGGTGGCAAAACCTTTTTCTTGCAACTTTTCCACCAAGATAACTATTTCTTCGATAACCTTTCCAGTTCCAATCTTTTCCAGCCTTTCTGCTATTTCCCGCGGATCCTTTGGGAAGAAAACATGCCCAGCAAGTTTGTTGGCTTCTCCAAAGCCAAAAACGCCCATGACACACTCTACAATAGTTGCTTTCATCTATTTCCCTCTATTATCGAACAGTCTCAGCATACTCTTTCCTAACCTTTATCTTGCCATTGGATAACCTTTACTACACAAGAGGATGCATTAAATGTCAAGGAGACTTGCCACAGAAATAGTTGGATTGGAACTTGCCAATCCCACAATGCTGGCCGCTGGAATTCTCGGATTAACAGGATCATCGTTGAAGAGTGTAGTTGAGGCTGGCGCTGGGGCCGTTGTTACAAAATCGTTGGGACTAAAGACAAGAGAGGGTTATCCCAACCCAACTGTGGTTCAAGTTGATTGCGGTTTGCTTAACGCCATGGGGCTTCCAAATCCGGGCATTCATCATTTTGACGAGGAGATAAAGGAAGTAAAGGAAACTGGAGTTCCAGTTATTGTAAGCATCTACGGTTTCTCATCTGCGGAGTTCGCAAATGTGGCTGAAGTGGCGATGGAGATGGGCGCAGACGCCTTAGAGTTGAATGTGTCTTGTCCTAACGTTGAAGAGACCGGAGCAGAAATTGGACGTGATCCAGAGTTGGTGGCGGAAATTGTGAGAAAGGTAAAGAACATGGTGGATAAACCTTTATTCGTTAAGTTGACTCCAAACGTTGCTGACATAGTCGAAGTGGCCAAGGCGGCAGTCGAAGCAGGAGCCGATGCAATAACAGCCATCAACACGGTTAGGGCTATGGCTATTGAAATTGAAACAACTCAACCTCTTTTAGCAAACAAGATTGGCGGATTATCTGGATGTGCGATAAAACCTATTGCTGTAAGATGCGTTTACGAAGTCTCTCGTGAGGTTGATGTTCCAGTCATCGGTTGTGGTGGAATAACCAATTGGCGAGACGCTGTGGAGTTTATGTTAGCCGGAGCCTCAGTGATCCAGATAGGAACAGCCATTGCCTTCAAAGGACTAGGAGTTTTCAAATCTGTAACGAGGGGCATTGACGTATATGTTAGAAAGAAAGGTTTTGGACACGTAAAAGATATTGTCGGTCTCGCCCAAAACTTCTAGATAGCAAAGATTTGGTGAGAAGGTTTAGTAGAGCTCGAATTACTTTTTCTATACCTGGTATACGTTCATGAGCCGTATTCTCGAAGTAAACATTCATCTCATGTATACTCTACATCAAAACTCTTAACCAGAAGAACGGAATAATATCTCAAAAAGAAGGATGTAAGCAAATTTGCATTCACAAAGACGTTCCCAAGTGTCAACTTGTTTCAGTGCGGTTAATCGCCTAAGAATCATAAAGATTCAAGAGGTTAGAGTAGAGAGTCCCACCGTCAAGACTTTTACTTTTCAAGATAAACTCTGTGGAAAAGCTGATCCCGGTCAATTTGTTATGGTTTGGATACCTGGAGTTGACGAGATTCCTATAAGTCTATCAAATATGACTCCAAATGGTCTAACCGCAATAACAGTGGACCAGGTTGGGGAAGCCACGAAAGCTCTTCATAAAAGAAAACAAGGCAACCTTATCGGTATACGAGGACCTTACGGCAAGAGTTTTGCCCTAACAAGCGGAAACATACTGATCGCTGGGGGAGGAACAGGACTAATACCCTTGATGCCTCTGACCGAGAAACTTGTGGAACGTTCCACCAAACTGACTTTTCTGGTTGGGGCCAAAACTAGAGATGAACTTTTATTTCTGGATCGCATAGACCAAACGCTTTCAAAGGCTAATGCAGAAATCGTAACTATAACAGAAGATGGAAGCTATGGACTGAAGGGAGTCGTCACGGATCAGGTAGAACTAAGATTAGCGAAGGAGAAGTTTGATATGATATACGCGTGTGGTCCCGAACAAATGATGTATAAAACATTCCTACTGGCAGAACAATATGGCATGCCGTTTCAAGCCAGTTTAGAACGAATTATGCATTGTGCCATTGGCCTGTGCGGCAGCTGCGTCATAGGCAAGCTTAGGGTTTGCAAAGATGGACCGGTGTTAACCGCAGAACAATTAAGAATTGTCAAAGAAGAATTTGGAAAATATAGACGCGACTTTCGAGGAAGAAAGATTAAGGTTTAGATCTACAAGGAAATTTTTCACATCAAAAGAACAAATATAAACGAGCGTGTATGTGAAAAGAGGCTTGAAATGTCTTAGGCATCTGAATAATTGCCTAAACAACATACAGTGCTAAATTTGCATAAAGCAAAAAAGAGGGAAAATGGGGGTTTGTTCTTCATGGGTGAGCTCCATGTTGGTCTTCATTATTAGGAGGCGTTTGAGTTAATATTCAACGTAAAGCTGTATGAGCCAGCCGAAAATGATGTGCAATTCAAAGAGAATTTGATTTTTATTTCATCGTTTGGTAGCATTAAGTAACTGCAAGAGGTGTCTTGATTTAGGTCCTGCCACATGTCTGGGCCGACTTCCCACCACTGATTTGATACGCTAAATTCAGAGGGAAATAATGTTACGTTCCACGAATATCTTATGTCTTTGTTGCCGACGTTTTTAATCCAAAGAATTGTATCCTTAGTTTCATGTAGGCTCGCAAATTCTCCCCAATCAATCGACGTAACAAGCGCCGTCTTGCTTTCGTTCCAAACTTCAATGCTGTAGTCAGCTCGAACGGTCATGATGTTGCTGATTTGATACGTAAATTGGATCACCGAAAAGACTATTACGCTTACACAAGTCACCGCTACAATAAGAGCCCACAACGGAATACTGCGCTTCAACACTTTTGTTTTCATTATTTCTTCTCCTATCTGTTTATTCTACTATTGAGGGAAAGACTCCCACCAACAAATCATGTTACGCAGGAGTATTCCTTCAAATTATCTATACACTGGATAAGTGAACTTAAAATTTTCCTTTAAAGAACATTTTTTATTAGACTCTTAGTTACATAGAATACTGTTTGTATGAACCGAAACTCGGCGTCTGGAATGTGCTGAACAAGAAGCGAATGAACTGAGATCCTATGACACGGCTTGCCTTCGAACATCGTTTCTCTTCAGAATATTCTTTGGATTGGAGATTGTGATTGCACTCTCTTCCTGTTACTATGCTCATGAAGTAGAAATCCAATAACAATTTGTCTGATCTTTTTACTATACATCCTTCTAAAATTCAGAGTTATATTCTAGTGCACTAGATATTTCACATGTCCAAACATTATAAGCAAAGTTACATGCTTGTGCGAGTGCAGAACCTTTAAAGAGGAACTATTTTCTTCTGGGCTTTTTTTCGTGAGGTTGATGGGTTTGCATTCGTCTCGTAATTCTCATGACGTGCCATCCGCGGAGGCGGTCTTTTTTGTAGAGGTAAAGCAAACCGCAATTTTCGCACTGTGCCCTAGCTCGACCAGTTTGAACGTTAATGTCGTAAACTTTTAATGGGTTGCGGCATTCTCCACATCTTTCTTTAACTTTTGGTGTTGCATACCAGTATAGCAGAGTAAAGCGTTTTTTTTCTCCTGGAACTGAATCGAGAGTATGGGCGTATCCACAGTGGGTGCATTCTGCCAAGACTTCTTGTTCTGTCATTCTAGTCAAACGGAATTCGTTTCTCCCACATCCGTGACATCTGGTTTCTTTTGATTCGTACTCCTCTTTCTCCATGGTTCTTTCAACTCTTCATTTGTTTACGTTGGTTCTTTCTATTCAAATTAAAGCATGATTAACCTGCAATGCTCGCGCAGAGACTCAGTAGTTGGTAATATTTAATTCCCTATATTAGGTTATTAAACTCCACTGCTCCGCTCTTGACAAAAAATGACTTCTGCTGTGTCCGCCCAGATTCCAACTTGAATACGGTCAACATTTTCTGGGTAGACTTTGTCGAGATGTAGCGTAACGTACCAGTAAGGTCGTAATGTTAAAGTGTCTTCTGTGGGATACTTCAATAATTCTGCGTCTACAGGTTCTTCAAGTATGTTGAAATCTGTTATTTCTACACCGTTCACTGTCCATGAGTAATCTCTTGCGCGTTCCCTTGCAATATTTATAGCTTCTTCCCTGGAGACATTTACGTCGACGCTACCTATTTTGTAGATGCTCCAAATGTCACCGAACCCAGAAAAAGTCCCTTTTAGAAACTCAATCGTTATCGCTGGAAAGTCAAGGCCACCTAACGTGTATGTCCACTTGAATGCTACGTAGTCCGTTCTACTTGTTATATTGAGCTTCACGTTGCCCAATGTTGTTTCAATGTTTTCTATTACATTAATCGTGTTCAATACGTCTATCATTACTTTCAAGTCCGGAGACCCTGTATAGGTTTGATATCTTTGGAGAATACTCTTGGCCAAATCAAGAACGTTATCGGATGCTTCAGTATAGAGCGGTGACCCTTCACGCACGTGTAGAGAGCACCACGTTAATGTCCTATTTCTAAATACAAAATCCACGTTTAGTTTGCTCTCGTCAGATTCGCAGGCATAATTCAAATTCTCCTCAACAAGACCATCTGAATCAGAGCGATTTTCCACAAAATAACCTACTAGTGTTACACCATATTTTGGCATATCGAGTTGAATTACGTCCTTTAGGAAGGCCACCGACTTAACTAGAACCGACAATTCTATCGAGTGCATACTAACAGAATCGATTGCGATGTCTACGGGAGTGAGGAAACTTGAACTACCCACGGGTGTGCTAAAGGATAAGAGGCGCTCATATTCCGCTGATACTTGCTCTAGCTCCGCTTTCAGTTGCTCATGCTCCTCTGACATTTGTTGATACTCAGCGGATACATGGCTCAAGGACGCGTATTGAGCAAAGCTTACACCAGCCAAGATGACAAGTCCAATCATGATTACCGCAAAAAAAACCTTCCATTTCATTAGTGCAGGAAATGCCTGGCTTGGCAAAGAAACGGGTGCCTCTTCAACCTTACTCATCGTTATCACTGCTGCTTCTCCGAAGGTTGATAGTCTGTATCTTCCGTCCTCCATCTTGGATACAAGTTCCCCAAGGTTTTCGAGGTGATATGTTAGATGGGAGCTGGATAATCCAAGCTCTTCCAATATATTTGAGAAGTTCCTTGGCTTTTTCGCCAGCATTCTAAGGATCTTTCGGCGGGCTGGATGCTTCAAAGACGTAAACATAATCGAATATGTTTCTTCCTCTAAACCGGACATTTCTCAACTACCAACTGTACTATAGTGAAAAACTACAAGTAAACTTTTCGTAGTCAAGAAACCTTGACTAAGACACCTCACCGCATATTTCGATAGGTCAAGAAACCTTTACAAAAATATTTTTATGCGTTAATAGCATTAGAATGAATCAAAAAAACAAATGAAGCTGAAAACCAATTCTTGTTGGAGTAATGTGAAAATGAGCCGGGGCGCCTCAAGAAGCAATGGACCCTTGCCTATGGTGACGTGGAGATGCACCAGGATATGCAATAACAGTTGTCTATACTGTAGCTTTGGTTCAGGCCCATCAGTTCCTGAAGGAATTGACACCGAAGGTGCCATGCGCATAGTTGACGAAATATATGATTTTGGAGCTAGTTGGTTTGGGATAAGCGGTGGTGAACCGCTTCTACGTAAGGATATTTTTGAAGTAATAGCTCATGCTAGAAAAATCGGTTTGAAGATAAGTCTGATAACGAACGGTTTTTTTGTAGGAGGCAAAATCTTCGATAATTTAGTTAGAAACGAGGTTCATACAGCTATAAGTATAGATGGCAACGAAAGAGCGAATGATGCTTTAAGAGGAAAGGGTTCATACGTTAAAGCGATTTCAGCCATGCAAAAATTGTCGAAGGAAGGATTGTTAGACTGTTTTGTGACAACGCTCACCAATGTTAGCTACAGAGATGTTGGACACATAGTCGATCTAGCGGACGAATATGGTGCAAAGATGACGGTCTTTCATAACTTCATTCCTGTAGGTAGAGCGCAGGAGCACCTTGAGTTGGCGCCTTCTCCAGAGCAATACGAATGGGTTTGGAACAAACTCTACGATTTGATGCAAAAGTACAGCGATAAGAATAGAGTCAACGTATATTGCCCCTTCTTTGCCCGTGTTGCAAAAGAGAGAGGGATGCCTGATTTTCAAGACTGGTATGAGAATATTTTTCTCGGTCGATGCTACTTCGGCGGCCGATACATGGGCATAACTGAGAATGGAGATGTTAGACGGTGCGGCTTCAATGAGGGTTATAGGTTGGGAAACATTGGAGATAAAACACTCAAAGAATTCTGGAGTGAATTGCAGACTTCCGAATTCTCTCTCAAGCTTAGAGACAAAAGCAACTTGAAAGGAAAATGTGGCGTATGTGAATATCGCGAAATATGCGGTGGATGCAGAACCAGAGCGGAAATTTATACTGGAGATCTCTTTGAATCTGATCCGGCGTGCGCTTACGTTCCAAAA
>CAYFWY010000069.1:0-9735 GCA_964346895.1 uncultured Candidatus Bathyarchaeia archaeon
GTTGGGGCAACCGCGCGAACGACTCCGACCACAGAAACGTGGTCGCCGGGTCTCGCTACGTCAACAAGGTCTCTCCCGAGAAGTTTTATATCTAACCATCGTGGAAGCTGCCCTGGCGGAAGGTCTTCTGGCCTCTCTTGGATGCGTATGTCTTGGGAATCTATGAACTTGGATTCTTCCTGAACGAAGTCGAAGGGGCCTCTTCTTCTGCATGCGGGGTCGCTGCATGCAGGTGGGGCTGTTAGGAAGGGACCGCTTTGGGGGATATTGCTGACTGTTCCGCATCGTTTACATCTGAAGGCGGCTTGCATTACAAGTGGTCTGGCTGGGCTGGCGCGAACGACGATGCCCTCAACCATAACGAGCTTTCCGATGTGTGCGGAGCCTAAGGTTCGTAGCTGTGTGGATTCTGGTAAGCCTCGAAACCTGACAGTGACTGTCTCAACTCTTTCGGCGTATTCGGGATCTTCTATCTGCAGTTGAGCCAACGCGGCGTGGTTTGCGTGTTCCAAAAATTCGTCTGGCCTCTCAAGGATGCTTTCTGCAAGTGCGGTTTCTACTGTAAGAAGTTCTTCAAAATCTGCGACCAAGGAAGTACTCCCAGCGATGGCCATTCGGGAAAGACGTTCACGGTATTTATCTGACTTAAGGAAGTCTTGCAATCGTTCCTGCGGATCCGCTACCACTATTTCTTCTGTCAAGATTCACCACTTCCCTTTGTTTTCAGAATTTCAGCTCTCCATTGACTAATAATCACGTATAAACGTTCGTAGACCTCGCGCTCTTCTCTTGTCATGTTTTTGAGAATTTGGCTTGTTTGTGCTGGTGATGAGGCGAGGGAAACTATTTTTTTCAGCCTCAGTCTGATGATATCGCGGGAAAGCTTTCTGGCTTTTTCGTAGTCTCCCAGCTTTTCAGGCTTTTTTATAGCTCCGCCTTTTAAGTCATCAAGGTAGCGCCGTAGTCTGGGGTAGAAATCTTCTTGTAAGGCGGTGACTTGTTGGGAAGCCTGAACTCTTTCTTTCCAATGAATTTTATTAAGTTTCATCAAATCCAATAATTCTTCTTCCCGGAAACGTGCTATTCCAGCCCTTTTCAGTTCTTGAGCTATCCAAAACCTTACTTCATATTCGTTTCCCTCTTGATAGGGCCCAACTTTCAATCCGGCAAGCTTGATTTCAGGGCAATTTCTGTTTATCACGATTTTGACAGGTGTATTTTTGAAGACGAAATCCGCATCTCTGATAGAAGCTAAAGGTTCCGCCGACAATTTTATCTCTTCCTTAGCAGGGATTTGCCCTAGAAAGAATGTGAGGTTTAGATATAAAAGCTCTAGTTAGAGAGGAATGACTAAAAATTGGGATGAAAAATTAAAGTTTTTACACTTTAAGAATCATCTTTTAGAAGTTGGCTGAGCATAAATACTAATTTATTACCCCTTTTCTAACTAATACGTCACGGAGGCGGATAATTGAGCTATGAAATGTGGGCGGAGAAGTATCGGCCCAAATCTTTAGACGTAATGATTAACCAAACCGACATTGTGGAGCGGTTAAAGAGCTTCGTGAGGGCTAAGAATGTTCCCCACTGCATTTTTGCTGGTCCACCTGGAACTGGAAAAACCACGGCCGCACTCTGTTCAGCTCACGATCTCTATGGGAAGGGCTATCGGGAGCATCTGATGGAGTTAAATGCCAGCGATGAACGTGGCATAAACATTGTTAGAGAGACCGTGAAAACCTTTGCTCGAACTAGGTCTATCGGCGAAATACCGTTCAAGATTTTGATTCTAGATGAGGCCGACAATATGACCTCTGACGCTCAGCAAGCTTTGAGGCGAACCATGGAACGCTTCACCGAAACTTGCCGTTTCATTCTAATAGCAAACTACAGTGGCAAGATTATTGAACCCATTCAGTCAAGGTGTGCACCTTTCCGTTTTTCTTACCTGTCAAGAGAAGATCAGGACCGCTATCTAAGGCGAATTGTTGATCAAGAGAATGTGAAGATTTTGAACGAAGGGCTTGACGCTGTCTTCGAGGTTAGTGGAGGAGACCTGCGTAGAGCAACTAACACTTTACAGGCTGCTGCTTCTTTAGGTAAAGTAATTGACGCTGAAACCGTCTATTCAGTTATCGGACGGGCTAATCCCGCCGATGTTCGAGAAATGATAACGCTGGCTATGAAGTGCGAATTCATAGACGCTAGGAAAAGGTTGAGGGAAATGATTCTGAAATACGGTTTGGCTGGGAGCGATATCATCAAGCAAATTCACATAGAAATCTTCCGTTCAGGTATTCCCGATAAATGGAAGGTTAAGCTTGCCGAAGCTATTGGAGAAATCGACTTTCGACTGGTCCAGGGCGCCGACGAGGAAGTTCAGCTGAGCGCCCTACTTGCACGACTAACAGAGGCTGGTTACGAATTAACGAGAGGCGGCTAGCTTTTGTACGCTGCCTGGACACAAAAGTACAAACCTCAAACTGTTTCTGAAATTGTTGGGAACAACGAGGCTCTAAAGCAATTTTCAGAATGGGTATGTTCTTGGGTTAAACGTGTTCCCAAGAAGAGAGCTGCTTTTTTATATGGGCCTCCAGGTATCGGCAAAACAGTTTCCGTTGAGGCTCTTGCTAATGACCTGCAAATGGAGTTGGTTGAAAAGAATGCGAGTGATTACAGAACTGCGGGGGCTATCCAACGTTTTGCTGGTTTGGCTTCTCAGTATGGCACACTGTTTGGTGGAAACCGATTGATTTTGTTAGATGAGTTAGATGGAATCACCGGCACAGTTGATAAAGGAGGAGTTCGCGCGGTTACGGAGATCGTGAAGACCGCTCAGTGTCCAATCGTTATTGTTGCGAACAACGCCTATGATCCACGTTTCCGTACGCTTCGGAAGTACTGCCTTCTAATAGAGTTTAAGAAGCCAACGGTTCGAGAGGTAGTGAAACATCTGAAGATGGTTTGTGTGGGCGAGGAGATCGATGCAGAGGAAAAGGCTCTGAAGTTAATCGCTGAAAGATCAGGAAGGGATGTCAGATCAGCTGTGAATGATTTGCAGGCTTTGGCTCAGGGAAAAAAGCAACTCGCCTACGAGGATGTGGCTTGGTTAGCTGGGCGGAATCGAAAAGATGTAATTTTCAAAGTACTGCAAACGATTCTATATTCTAAGAATAGTTGGGAAGCCAAGAGAGCCGTTGATGCGGCTGACATGGATCTAGACATGCTTTTTCATTGGATTTACGAGAACGTTCCTTACCATCTAACCGACCCCCGCGATTTAAGGAAGGCTATGGAGGCGTTATCTCTAGCTGACATATACAGGAAAAGAATCAGATCCACCCAGAATTGGAGTTTGCTCCGATACGTTTTAGATTTTATGACTGCTGGGGTGGCGGTGGCCAGAGAGAGAACCAAACCGTCTGGATGGATTCCCTTCAGATTTCCACAGAAACTTCAGTGGTTGTCGAGAACCAGGGCTGAAAGGGCGATGCTGTCAGCGATCGGCATAAAAATACGGAGGAAATGCAACATATCTTCGGTGAGAGCAGTTAAGGAGGTTCTTCCCTACATAAGGATAATTTTTGAAGGTAACCCGAAAATGGCGGCAGGTATAGCAAAGTGGCTCGACCTAGACGAAAGTATGATAGAATATCTTGCTGGAAACAAGAGACAAACAAAAGCAATAATTGCTAAATACGGTTGAGAAGTAGCGCCTAAAAAAGTTTGATCTGACACGGTTATCACGTGTTTTAGGCCAACAAGTCTCGGTTATTGTACTAGGGAAGCGGTCTCTCCCCTAATTGTAATTGTATGTTGATTTGGCTGCCGTTTCTGATTATTGTTAGATCAATCTCTTCTCCTGGACGTTTGTTTCTCTCCATATAAACTACTAGGTCATTGAGTTTTATCACCGGTTGATCATCTATCTTAATTATCACGTCTCCGCCGACTAGGATTTCTTGTCCGTCTATTGTAACTAACTCATCTCCACCTTGAAGTCCCGCTAGATCCGCTGGACTGCCATCAGTCACCTCTATTATGAGGACACCTTGGGGTTTTTCTAAGCCAATATATTGAGCAATAGCTATATTGATGTCCACTCCAGCTATGCCTACCCATGGATGTCTGTAGACGCCATTCTCTATCAGATCGTCAATTTCTCTTTCTATTGTGTCGGATGGTATAGCGAATCCTATGCCAAGGAAAGTCTTTTCTTCCTCCTCTGCTACTATGGCTGTGTTTACACCTACTACTTGGCCTTTGAGGTTGACTAGTGGGCCACCAGAGTTTCCAGGATTTATAGCTGCATCTACTTGAATTACATCTATTATCATGTATCCTCCTAAGGTTTCCAGCGTTCTTCCCAAAGCGGAAACTATCCCCGAAGTTATGGTATCGCTAAGACCAAAGGGATTGCCTACTGATGCTACTGGTTCTCCCACTGTGAGGACAGAGGATCTTCCTAGCACAACTGGGTGTAAGGTAGTAACCTGTGGATTGACTTTTATGACAGCTAGGTCGCTGTAAGGGTCTCCGCCAACTTTGCTGGCCTCAGCTATGTTCCCGTCTAGAAAAGTAACTTGTATGGTGTCGGCTCCTTCGATTACGTGATAATTAGTTACAATTCTACCTTCGTTGTCATAGACGAACCCCGAACCCAAACCAATTTCGGTTTGAATGAGGACTACAGAAGGTTCTATTTGATTGTAGATTTCGGGCCAAGGCATGAGACCTGTCTGGTTTATGTAGTTTATTATGGCAATTTGGTTTTGCAGATCTTGAAGTTGCCGCTCTTGACCTGTAAGACTTGCTTGAATGGTTGCCAATTGGTTTTCAGTGTTTAGGTAAGTTATGACGAAGATTCCAGAATTGACAATGAGAACAGCGAGGATTAATACAAAGACGTACGTCCATTTGTTAGAAACAGAAGATGGTGGTTCTTCGATCATGGACTACGCTCTCCTCCTTTGATAATTTCTGAAGTTTCAGACTTATCACCGTATTTTTTTAGCAAACCATTGTTATAAGGGCTTTCGAACATGAGTTTCACGAGGTTTTCGCCATTTTGTCCTGTGCAGGTATCCCTCTCTACTTGATCTGCCTTTTTGTTAAAAAAGCTTGTTACTGAAAATAATCCAAGAAATGCGTGAATAACAATTTGAATTTGTAAAAAAGATTGGAAGATAATAATCTATAAACTGCAGAAAGGCTGAAATTAATTATAGGTTGTGTTTTCATGGACCTCAACGTCGAAGACGTCATGGTTGATGAGGTGATTACAGTAGACGCTGATGCCACTGTTTATGAAGCCGTGAGACTCATGAACGAACACGAAATAGGATGTGTCATCGTTATCCTAAAGGGAAAACCCATCGGGATAATCACGGAACGAGACATGCTTAAACGAGTTCTCGCCAAATCTGTGGATCCAGAAAAAATCAAGGTCTCAGATATTATGTCTGCACCTCTGATAATGGGAAAACCTAAAATGGAAATCGAAGATGCAGCGACACTCATGTTTAAAACTAAGATAAAGAAACTTCCTGTTGTTCACAAAGGGAAACTTATCGGTTTGGTAACCCTTACCGACCTCACTAGATTTCAGCCTCACATGATTAGAATACTGAAAAGACTCTCCCTTACAGAGCTTCCGCCAAAACGTTTGAAAAAAGTTGTTGACTACTACCTGATCTAGACAGCGACACGACATTTTGCACTCGCTATTATATTGTATGGCTCACGCCTCTTGATTGCTTCAAGGAAAATTTTTTTCAGTTCTTCTTCTTCGGCTCCATTCCTCATGGGGGTGAGAATGTCTACTAGATTGTTTTTCCTCATGAGGCATGGCTTCAGCTTTCCATCGCTTGTCACTCTAATACGGGTGCAACGGGCGCAAAACTCGGTGTTTTCGATTGGGTGAATCACTTCTACCTTTAATTTAGGCAGAAAATAGATCCGTCGGTTCTGCATATATTCACGAGTCCTGATCTCAAATGCTTGTTCTTTTAGTCTTTGTTCAATTTCGTTCAACTCAACATGGTAACTTTCGTAATATTCGTCGCTGATGTTTAGGGGTTCCAGCTCGATCAGCTGTAGGATTGTCTTTGTTCTTTCCGCAAAACGCATCATTCTCCCAACTTCTCTTTCGTTTAAGTTTTTGAGAATAACCATATTCAGTTTCACGGGGTATAGTTCGGCTTCAACTGCTGCTCTAACTCCTTCTAAGATGTCTTTGAGGTTGCCTCCTCTGAGGTTGCGGTAAGTTTCATGGTTTAGGGTAGGGAGACTCACGTTCACTCGATCTAATCCTTTCATCTTTAGGTCTTTCGCCATGTCTTTCAAAAAGGTGCCATTCGTGGTCATGGATAGATCTCTTAAGCCTCGAAGGTCAGCGATCCCGCCGATGATGTCAAGAATACCCTTATGAAGAAGGGGTTCTCCTCCGGTTAGCTTCACTCTGGAGATACCGAGGCCTAGGGCTATCTTGGAAATGTGGACAATCTCTTCTACAGACATTTCAGTGGAAGGGTTAGTTTCGCCTTCTCTGTGGCAGTAGGGGCAGTGCATGTTACACTCTTGAGTAACGGAGATTCTTAGATTAAGAACAGGGCGCCCATAATTGTCGTAAATCATCATTTACCACTATTTTTCGCGGGCGTGTTTCAGTATGTGCCCCACTTCGGGCAAAATAAGCTTTTCTAAAACAAGCTTTACACCCTGCGGAGATCCGGGAACACAAAAAACAGCTTTCCCTTGATCTGTAACACCCGCCAACGCGCGAGTCAAAACAGCCGCTGAACCAATCTCATCGAAACTCAGCTTTCTAAATAACTCTCCAAAACCAGGCAAAGTCTTAATCAAGAGAGGCCTCACAGCCTCAATGGTCGCGTCTTTAGGACTGATTCCGGTTCCACCACACACCACAATTGCCTCTATTTTCTCCACCCCGATGGCTCTGCCAACATATTTTCCAATCAAAATCATGTCGTCGGGCAGAATTTCTCGGAATACAACGCTATGTCCCTCTCTTTTTAAAGTTTCAACTATTAAATCTCCAGAGGGGTCGTTGACAGGCTTTCTTGCCTTTAAGTTCTCGTAGCGAGAAGAACTGCAAACAATAACCGCGAAATTGACCTTTTTAGGCGCTGTAGCCTTGTGTTTGCAGGCGGTTTCGCTCATTTGTTTTCCTCTTTAATCTTTTTAACAACATGTATATTCTCAATGGTTGTGTGGGGATACTGTCCACTTTTATCCTTCTCGTACTGCTTGGTCATATCCCAAACAGTCAACAAAGCTACCACGGCTGCAACGAGAGCTTCCATCTCCACCCCTGTCTGAGCCCTAGTCTTAACCGTTGTTTCTACTTCAACCGTGAATTCGTCGGAGACATCTAAAGCAACTTTCACGCTGGTTAGTGGCAAAGGATGACACAAAGGAATGAGGGAACTCGTGTTTTTCGCAGCTAATATTCCAGCGACCTTTGCCACGTTAAACGGGTTACCTTTCTCAATTTTCCCCTCTCTAATCAAACGTATGGTCTCCGGCTTCAGTTTGATGGCTCCCTTCGCCTTGGCTTCCCGGTAAACCTCCGGTTTCGCGGTTATGTCAACCATGGACATGTGAATGCCACTCTTCCGATTCGAGTAATCTCATATATTCAGCGTCGCGCTTTTATTTACTTCTATCTTTGGTATCCAACAGCCTCAGGTGAATTTCTGTTCTTTTTCAAGATTATCGGATTAAGAGAATCTATTAACGTTTAAAAAATCCACGCGTCTCTAAAAAAAGAATTAATAGAACCTATAAGAAGAACTTCAAGCCTTTGAAAGAGTAGAAAATGTTTGTGTGCACGGAGGGGATTCTTCAAAAACCTTTCCATATATGAGTATATTCTGCTCAAAAACCTATTCGAGGGAAGTAGCGAAGACGCGCTGTATCTAACTTAAGTTGCAAGTATATAACTAAGAATAATGGTTATCCAGAGAGACTACTTGTGGATACATATTTTTGGATTGAAAATTTTATATAGGTCTCATATAATTTGTTTTAATTGAGCATCATGGCGGAAATTTGCCCAACCTGTGGACTACCCCAAGACATTTGTGTCTGCGAAGAAATAAGCAAAGAACAACAACGCATACGAATACGCTTGGAAACAAGAAAATGGAGAAAAGCAGTAACCATTATAGACGGTATCAACGAGAAAGATGCCAACCTTAGTCGCCTATCCCAAAGGCTCAAAACCTTCTGCGCCTGCGGAGGAACAGCTAAAAACGACGAGATCCTCCTCCAAGGCGATCATCGAGACAAAGTCAAAACCTACCTCATCCGCCTAGGTTACCCAGAAGAAAACATCGAAATTCAATGACTAAACACAGCGATAACTATGAGCATACTCGACAATCTTCGCGAAGTACTCAAAGCACTAAAACATAAAAAACTAAGTAAACCCGCTCCCAAGTTTTGTCCCAAATGTGGAAACCACAAAATTAAACTCTCCAGCAGCCCCCACACATACCCAAGAATGGATGGAATAATACCCAGCCAATATATCTGCGAGAGTTGCGGCTACATGGGTCCGATAGCAATGGAACTAGAAGAAGAAAACAGCTAATCCGGTATTTCTATACCCAACTGTCTCTTTAAACTCTTATATCGGTTTCTAACAGTAACTTCTGTTACACCAGCAGCCTCAGCGATATCCTTCTGCGTCTTCTTCTCATTCCTCTGTAAACAAGCAATGTACAACGCAGCCGCTGCCAAACCCATAGGATCTTTACCAGCTGCAGCACGTCTTCTCCTAGCCTCATGAAGAATTTTTATGGCAAGGCCTTGAGTTTGACCAGAGATCCCTGTTCTCTCAGCAATCTTGGAAATATACGTAAGAGGATCCGCAATAGGCATCTGAACCTTAAGCTCCCGAAGCAGAAGCCTATAGCAACGAGCCACATCTTTCTTGTCAACAAAGCTGGCTTCAGCTATCTCCCGAAGAGTCCTGGGAGTTCCAGTGGTGCGACAAGCAGCGTAGAGAGAGGCAGCAGCAATAGCAGCGATAGACCTACCACGCACAAGCCCCTTGTCCAAAGCCTTGCGATAAATAACCGCAGCCTTCTCCTTGATAGGTCCGGGAATATATGACTTGTCAGAAAGGCGATCCAGCTCTGCCATAGCCTGAGCTAGATTTCGATCCACGGAGGAATGAACTCGCGACCGTATCTGCCATTTCCGCAATCGCCACATCTGTAGCCTTGTGGAAAGGGGAAGTTTACGTCCGAAGGCATCTCGGTCCACGCGACCTATAGCCGTAGACAAACCTTTATCATGAACAGAATAAGAGGTTGGTACTCCCACGCGACTTCTGGACGCTTTCTCTTCTTGAGTGAAGGCCCGCCACTCTGGACCTTTATCCATCGTCTGTTCCTGAAGAACTAAACCGCAGCCTCCACAGATAGTCTCTCCCGTATCATAATCATGGATAAGGTTTGTGCTACCGCACTCATGACACGTTTGCGCGGGTCGCTGTGAGATTTCTTTTCTCTGCGTGGTTTTTTCCCTCGATGATTTTGTGACGAGAAATCCGTCACCACTGCGGGTCTTCATCATGATCATAGTTAGAAACTGTCAATCTGGCCCATCGTATTAAAGCAAACTGCTTGTTTTAATATATAAATCTTGCGATTTTCAATAAAGTACATCACATCCATTTAACAGATACTTAGAAATCCTCTGTAA
>CAYFWY010000070.1:0-9091 GCA_964346895.1 uncultured Candidatus Bathyarchaeia archaeon
CCTATGAAATGAAAACGGCTAACAAAACCAAGACACCAACAAAACAAGAATGTTCTAAAAAACTACTTGGGCTAAAGTCAGGTTTTTCGATTAATTGAACTTCACAGACCATTCTCCAACCTTCATTGACCAGCACAATTAAGAGAGCCTTGCAAATATAAGTGTGTCTTGGCGGCTACGTCTATGTCCTTTGAGATACGTGACAGGGATTTACTTGGAAGGATAGGAAGATTTGAAACGAAGAGCGGAGTTGTCGAAACGCCACTGCTACTACCCGTCATAAACCCTAATGTTCAATCAGTCTCACCCAAGACATTGCAGAAAGAGTTCAATTGTAGAGCCCTCATAACCAACGCCTACATAATAAAAAAGAATTTCAAGGATGTTGCTGTTGAGAAGAGGATACATAGCTTCTTGGATTTCAGCGGCGTAGTTATGACTGACTCTGGAGCCTACCAGATTCTTGTATACGGAGACGTGGACACTAACCCTGAAGAAATCGTGCGCTATCAAGAAAAAATTGACACCGACATTGCCACCATATTAGATGTACCGACAGAGTGGGGCGTCTCCAAAAGATACGCAAGACATACCGTAAATGAAACAGTAAGCAGAGCCAGGAAACTGGCAGGAATGAAAACGCGAGACGACACGGCTTGGGTTGGGCCGGTTCAAGGAGGTCAACATCTCGATCTCGTCGCCAAATCAGCAAGGGAAATGGGAAAACTGCCTTTTCAGATTTATGCTTTGGGCAGTCCAGTCCCGGTTATGGAACAGTATCTCTTCGATATACTAGTTGATATGATTATGACTGCAAAAATGAATTTACCGCAAGACCACCCTCTTCACCTTTTCGGAGCAGGTCACCCCTTCATGTTTGCTTTGGCAGTAGCCCTCGGGTGCGACTTTTTTGATTCTGCCGCCTACGCGATTTACGCTCGCGAAGACCGCTACATGACAAATTACGGAACCACAAAGCTCAGTGAATTGAAGTTTTTTCCCTGTTCATGTCCAGTATGTATCAAAACCGATCCAGATAGTTTGATGGCGACGCCAAAAATTGAGAGGCACGAGATGCTTGCTAGACACAACCTCCATGTCAGCTTCTCTGAATTGAGGCGGATAAAACAGGCGATATTTGAGGGTCGTCTCTGGGAACACCTGGAGTTGAGGGGTCACGGACACCCTAAGCTTCTTCAAGCTTTGAAAAAACTGGACAAGTATAAAGAATATTTGGAAAAGCAAAGCTCTGTGACGAAAAAGAGCGGTCTCTTCTTCTTCAGTTACTTAGGGCTAGCTCGCCCCGAGGTTTTTCGTCATAGAATAAGGATTCTTAAGAGGTATTCTCCGCCCAGGAAGGCGAAGGTTCTTATTCTGCTACCGCAGACGCGCACAAAACCGTTTCATAAGTCAAGGGAGCATCAAAAAGTCTTGAAGGAAATCAAAAAAAGAACCTTTGAGAACGAAGAAAAAATTCACGTGTGCACGTATGCAGCGCCCTTTGGAATAATACCTATAGAACTAGACGAGGTTTATCCTCTCTCCCAAAATGAAATCGCAACTCCCCTTGACGCTGAAACAATAGCCTACGTAGAGAAACAGGTCGCAGATTACATTGAAATAACCAGTTATAAAAAAATAATTTTGCTTCAAGATGAAGAAACCTGGAAAGGAAAGATATTGAAAGGATGTAGGCGAGCTTGTAGAAAGAAGAAGACTCCTTTCACAGTACTAAGTGGAAGACAAATTTGGGATGAAAACACCCTGAAGGATTTTCTTTCAGCGATACAAGATAATCTAGGACCTCAACATGGAATGATTTGACCATCACCTAGTGAATATTTCTTCCTGGTTCCGTATCACACGGAATATTTCTTCTCTTCAGAACAATGACACAATCCTAATTAGTAAAGTCCATGTAAATTATATCTGGAAGAATACGCAATTTACGTCCTAGTTTTTCTATCCATTCTAATTATCCGTTAAGATCGAATTGATAGGCGTCTCATTTCGTTTTCGTACACGCCGGTGACTTGATGAACTAACTCAGTTCAGTACATTTATTACATTATTTACAGACTGGCATAGCGTAAAGTCTTTCGAGCCTAACATTAATTACGAAATAAAACGTGTGTGCTGAAAGCGTTTAATTGCATGGAGTTTACGATGTGCGCGTAACAGAAAACCTTCGGTGGAACGCGCGAAGCTTAATAATCTCCACTTCCTAGTTGGGCTGAAAAGGTGTAAAGAATGAAACTCTTTCATTATCGGGATGTTGAAGCGAAAAGTGCAGAGGAAGGTGCTTCAAGACTGCGGGTGCGGTGGCTCATTACAAAGGAGGCGGGGGCTGAAAATTTTGTAATGAGAATGTTCGAGATGGAAGTCGGCGGCTACAGTCCTTTTCCCAGTCATCCGTGGGAACATGAGGTCTTCATTCTAGAAGGTGAGGGCTTGGTGGTTGGTGAGGACGATAAAAGAAAGTTTGGAGCTGGTGATGCAATCCTGATTCTTCCAAATGAAAAACATCAATTCAAGAATTATGGTAAAAAGACTTTGAAGTTTCTCTGTCTCATACCCTATATAGATAAGTGAACCCACACTGGATTTAAAGAAAATCGTGGAGCAACAATCAGTCCAATCGCGCTAGAAAAACAGCTTCTATAATTCTTATTCTTCATTTACTGAAATTTTCAGCAATTTAACCATCAACTGTCCCATCGTTTTGAAGCGAGGAGAGGTAACTGTCCAGCCTTTTTTCAAACTTATTTCAGAAAAAGGAGCAGAGTCTAAGCCATATGTTTCCATTTAACTCTGTCTAGCAAATCTTCGAATTTCGAGTCAGGATCTTTTGTTTTCCCTTTTCCATTTGTCTACAAGATCTTTTGTGTCAATATAGTAATTGTATTCTCTGCGAGCTTCCTCAGTTTTCATGTAACTGTGCTTAAGTACTTTAATAGCTTCTCTCGCAAATTCCTTTAGATCCTCATAGTATGAGTTGAATCGTTTTCGTTCTTGGAGATTGCAACAAACAGCTTTGGAAGTTTGTCAGGGGGATCCATAGACTCTTTCTGATTGTCCATCCTTCTTCCACTTCTTTTTGTGTATCTATATGTATGAGTGAGCATAAATGCAATAAACGTAAATAGGATTACATGTGTCTGAGTGAAATGGCTAAGAAAAGACTTCAAGTCACAGTTAGAGAAGATATTGTTAAATGGGTAGACCAAGAAGTGGAAAAATTGAAGTTTGCCAGTCGCAGCCATGCCATAGAATACGCATTGTTGCAGTTGATGGGAAAGTCGGAACCTTGAAATGGTGATAGAAGGAAATGAGTGATTTTTTGTTTTCTGAGAACACAGCTGACAGATGGCTTATTTTAAACCTTGATTTGTTAAGAAAAGAAGTTGAAAGTAGAGGAGGAAAATGCGATTTGGATAGCTACTGTAAAGGATTTGTTAATAACCCACAAATTAAGTTGCCACTGGCTTACGTTGACGGACACGGAGAAGTATTCTTTAATGAAATAACAAAGAAATGGGAGAGTCCTGAAGAGATTGAACGCAGATTAAAAGAGGTATGGATAAGAGATATGGAACGAAAACCGTTTGTTATTATCTTGACGCGGTCTCTGAAGGAGCTTGCTGAGATTGCACCAGATGCGTGCGCATGCATGCGTATGTTAGAATGGCGTGGACCAAAATAGTCTTGAATGTTGTCAGCTTCAGAAAGGGAAAAAGCTGGAACAAATTGTTATGGCTATAATGAAGATCTAACTAGAAGCTCAGAAGACTCAATACATTCACCATTATATAGGAATTGACGCTTCAAGAGCCAGTAAGAGCCGTGATGATGCTAGATTGTTATAAGAGATTTTAAACATACGAGTTATGGCAATGTTTATGCAGACAGAAGATGCAAAAATGCGGGATGAAATTTGAATAATATGCTTTCTTTGCAGGGAAAAAAAGCAGATAACAATAAAGGTTTACCGATACGAATATCCTTTGTTTAATGAACTATTACAGAAGCCCACAACATGTATACATAGTACCTGCACATGCACCAAAAAAAGTCTGTATGTGCCGCGTCAAATAAGTTCAAGAAAGGCTACTATTTAAATGTTAGAACACACCTAAACCAGTTCACGATTAACGCAAAAGGTCTTTAAAAAGCAGAGGGTGAACGCGATCCCGATGAAAACGAAGTTCCTCGGAGGTGCAAGAGAGGTTGGGCGAGCAGCGATTGCCGTCAAAACTGAGAAAACTCAGTTGCTGCTTGACTATGGAGTTATGATAGGTCATGAACCGGGTTTTCCTATGCACGTTCCACCTAACGAAGTAGATGCCATCGTCTTAACTCACTGTCACTTAGATCACTCGGGTGCAGTTCCTATATTCCATATTCGAGAGAATAAAAAAGTGTATGGAACCCAATTAACTTTTGATTTGGTCGAAACGTTAATCTCTGATTTCATACATCTATCGGGATATTATCTCCCTTTTGAGTACCTTGAGTTACGTTCCATGATGGAAAATTGTGTTCATCTTGATTTCAGAACAAAACAAACCGTAGGAGACATAGATTTCCAGCTTTTGGACTCAGGACACTTACCTGGAGGCGCCCAAGCTTTAGTTGAGGCAGATGATAAGAAGCTTGTATACACCAGTGATTATAACTCCATAGATACACGTCTTCTTCGTGGCGCAGATAGAGATTACGGCAATATTGACGCCCTGATAATGGAAAGCACATATGCTGATGAAGACCATACAGACAGAAGAACTCTGGAAAAAGACTTTGTGGAAAACGTCACAGAAGTAGTGGAGAACGGAGGAACCGTCCTGATCCCCGCCTTCGGCGTAGGACGATCACAAGAGATTGCCTGTGTACTCGCCGCGTATCATTTTGAATATCCTGTCATCATGGACGGCATGGCTCGAGAGGTCAATCGGATAATGATGAACCATACATCATACATGCATGATCCTCAATTGTTTATGAACGCTATTCACGCAGCCACGTGGGTGGAGGGATGGAGAGATCGTAGGACAGTGGCGAGAAAGCCGGGGGCAATCATATCTCCAGCAGGCATGTTGAAAGGGGGACCAGCCGTCTTCTACATACAAAAGTTGGGGAAAAAGCGGCAGAACGCCGTTTTCCTTGTGGGCTATCAGATTCCTGGAACGCCAGGACGTGAGCTTCTTGACGAGGGAAAATGTGTTATTGATGGTAAGATGCGTAAAATAAAGGCTCAAGTCAAAAGCTTCGATTTTTCATCCCACAGCGGAGCTAGCGAACTTAAGGAGGCTGTTAAAGAAGTTGAGGGGAACCCAACTGTTTACGTGGTGCATGGAGCTGAGGGAAACTGTGAAAAGTTCGCAGGATGGATAAAGAAAGAGGTTGGACTTGAGGCTGTGGCGCCGAAAGCAGGAGATGTTTTCACAGTCTGAGGGAAAAGAATGCGAATAGCGATCCTGCGAATTGGATCGTTGGAAATCGAAGTTTTGGAAATCATAAAACGGCGTTTGTGCACTATCTTTCCTGAAGTTAGCTGCAACATTCTGAAACTTGCGATGGCGATACCTGAAAAAGCGTATAATCCGTCTAGACATCAATATCATTCTAGTGTTATTCTCGCTGAAATTCGAGATCACCTTGAAGAGTCTGAAGCAGATCGAATTCTAGGAGTAACCGGAGTAGACCTCTACGTTCCGCACCTCAATTTCGTTTTTGGAGAAGCTGAGTTTCCTGGAAAAACCGCCCTAATATCCCTCTTCAGACTCGAACCAAAATTCTATGGAGAACCATCGAATTGGAATCTCTTCGCTGAGCGTTCTGCGAAAGAGGCGGTTCATGAGATTGGGCACACTCTTGGGTTGGAACATTGTAACAATTCAGAGTGTATCATGACCTTTTCTAACAATATAGAAATGACAGACACGAAGAAACTAAAATTTTGTGAAAAATGTTGGCCTAGAATTTTGCGATCGATAAGCCTTTTCACAAAGTAAAAGAGAGGGAATGTTAAGCGAATTTGCAGAATACTATATCTTTTGTCAGAAAGAGTTAACGGTTACAGATTTAACATAGCAATTAGAAGTTATTAAGGCGATGATCTTTTTTATAAAAGAATATTTTGATGCCCCTTATCAAGGTGAAGATAAAATTCTCCAGTTCCTTGAATTATCAACTGTCGTTTGGTTTGTCATTCTGTCTTTTTTCTGTTCTTCTCTACCCGTTATCTCACAATTTTGCCGAAAGTGAGCGGGAAACAGCAAGGTACTGGAGCATCACAGGCAGCTGTTGAAGAAAATCGCTGTGAGTGCACAATGATTGGGTCTTTGGAAAAACTTCCAAAAGGTGATCCTATTCCTACGGAATGTATGAATTGCCAAAAACTAGTGGAATGCGCAATGGCAAAGAGGGCATTCGACGGGTACTTGGGGCAAAATTCACCTCAGACTTGAAAACCGAAAAGAAGTAGAACCGGAAAATCAAAGCACATTCATCAATAAAAGGGCAAGATCAGATACGGAATTGGTTCTATTGGAAACACTCGGGTTTAGAGATATGTTAGATTAATATGCACACACCTGAACCTAAGATTTTTAAAAGAGTTTTCTGATGTGCAAGCGTTTGGATAGCCTATTCTCGCCTATTTTGCTACTTCTGACTTTCACGATTGTAGAGGTAACAGCTGATTCCTAATTAGCAAGCTCTAAAGACGCTTCTATTATGAAACCTCAAAGAATTTTTTCTTTGGTGCCCCACAGATTGGACATCTTTCCGGTGCAGCGCCTTCGACAGTGTTTCCGCAGACGCTGCAGACATAATAGTCAACTTTTGTTGTTTCTTTACCGGTTGTTAGTGAGTTAAGTGCTTTAGAGAATAAACCGGCATGTTTTTTTTCGACTTTGTTTGCTACATCAAAGCTCCAAGCGGCTTGACGGTTTCCTTCTCGTTTAGCCATATTCAAGTATTCTGGGTACATCTTCTCAAACTCGAAAGTCTCTCCAGAAATGGCAGCTTCCAAATTCTCAATTGTTGATTTTATCTCTCCCATTATTCTTAGATGATTCAGTGCGTGTATTGTTTCAGATTCTGCGGCTGCTCTGAGAAGTTTCGCGACTTGTAAGAAGCCTTCTTCCTCAGCCTTTCCCGCAAAAGCCAAATAACGTCGATTTGCTTGTGACTCACCTGCAAACGCATTTTTCAAATTCTCTATTGTCTTATCCATCTTAATTTCACCATTAAGCTCCAATATCCATCTAAACTATTAAGTTCTTATGTGAGCGTTGTCCACTTTGATGAATTTGGGTATGAACACCAAACGCGCGCGGAAAAAGAAGCTAAATGGTTCTTATTGCTTAATTTAGTAGTTACTTCCGCCGCAGCCACTACATGAACTACGATGATATTTCGTTACATGGGCGCGCGCTAGACAATTCCAAGTTCCATCATTTTCCTATGTTAACCTTTCCTTTCATACCTTGTTTGAGAATGCACGTTCGTGTTTTTGGGATTCATGAATCATTAGCTTCAAAATGTTTTTTATGTATCTTTTACGAAACATTAAGGGTGATTGGAGGTTTATAAGATTGGAATTGAAGGGAAGTCGGACCGAGAAGAATCTGTTGGCCGCCTTTGCGGGTGAATCCCAGGCTAGGACCAGATACACTTTCTTCGCGAGTGTGGCCAAGAAGGAGGGGTATGAGCAAATCTCTTCCATTTTTCAAGAAACGGCGGATAACGAAAAAGAGCACGCTGAATTGTTCTTTAAGCATCTCAAGGGTGGAGTGGTGGAGATAACGGCTGCTTACCCTGCGGGGATTATTGGGTCAACCTCTGAAAATTTGAAAGCGGCGGCAGAGGGAGAGAAACTGGAGTGGGGAACGCTCTATCCCAACTTTGCCAAGGTGGCGGAGGAAGAGGGTTTTGGAGCTGTAGCTAGAACTTTCCATATGGTTGCAAAGGTAGAGAAGTATCATGAGCAGCGGTATCTGAAATTGTTGGCAAATGTAAAGCAAGGCAAAGTCTTCAAAAGAGACGCCCCTATCAAATGGAAATGCAGGAATTGTGGTTACGTTTATGAAGGCAGCGAAGCACCCGCGAAATGTCCTGTTTGTGAACACGCAAGAAGCTACTTTGAGGTTTGGTGTGAGAACTATTGAAGCTCACTTTTTGGTGAGTAAGTGAAGAGATTTTTTGCACGTGCCTGAAAAAGCTTTTTTGTGATATGGGATGCCACGTTCTAAACCTTTTTATATGAGATGTGCTTTCTTGTGGTTTTGTCACATTGATTCATGCTGGAAGTAGAGAAACTTTTAAAGGTTCTTAGAAACTGCGTGCAAAATTTTTGTGACAGGAGAAATGAAAAATATGCAAATACAATACTTTCGAGATTTACCGTTAAGTTCAGAAGTTATGGAAGGAATTGAAGAGCTTGGATTTAATAATCTTTTCCCGATTCAAGCTCAAGCAATAATCCCACTACTTAAAGGAAAAGATGTTATTGGACAAGCACGGACTGGAACGGGCAAAACTGCAGCTTTCGGAATTCCAATGGTTGAAGGTCTGACCCCAAGAATCAATATTGTTCAGGGCTTGGTCTTAGAACCAACCCGCGAGCTTGCCATACAAGTTGCAGACCATATAGGCAGATTCTGTAGATACTCAAAGTTGAAAGTTCTACCGGTTTACGGCGGAGAACCAATTCGAAGACAAATCAGCGCACTAGAAAGAGGAGTCCACATTGTTGTTGGCACGCCAGGACGCATAATAGACCATCTGAAACGAGGAACATTAAATCTGTCATCCGTGAGGATTGTTGTTCTGGACGAAGCTGACAGAATGCTTGATATGGGATTCATAGATGACATAGAATACATTTTGTCAAGAGTGCCAGAAAACAGACAAACAAGTCTCTTCTCAGCGACAATAGACCAGTCAGTTATGAATATATGTCATAAATACATGAAGAACCCAGAAAAAATACTTGTAAGTAAAGACGAAATAGCCCTTACACAGATAAACCAATACTACATGGTTGTTAACCCTAAGAACAAATTTGAAATCCTACGAAACATTCTGG
>CAYFWY010000070.1:9150-9380 GCA_964346895.1 uncultured Candidatus Bathyarchaeia archaeon
CCGTTGCATGCTGGCTTCACTCAAGCACAAAGAGATCTTGTTACCCACTCTTTCAGAAAAGGAAAACTGAGATTGCTTGTTGCAACCGATGTTGCTGCCAGAGGCCTAGACATCCAAGGAATCACACATATAATAAACTATGACATCCCGTTAGACGCGCTAGTCTATTTCCATAGAATAGGACGAACTGCCAGAATGGGAGGCGAGGGAACAGCCATAACCCTCGTAGG
>CAYFWY010000070.1:9457-9607 GCA_964346895.1 uncultured Candidatus Bathyarchaeia archaeon
ATAAAGCAGTCTGCTCTGATTGTGGCATGGAGTGTGAAGTTCCGTTCAGGCCTCATCTTAACAGGATGGTTTACTGTAGAGACTGTTGGGCAAAAAGAAGAAGATATAGAAACTAGGTTTCATGCGTGTACTACTGCAAACTAGAATTTA
>CAYFWY010000071.1:0-9592 GCA_964346895.1 uncultured Candidatus Bathyarchaeia archaeon
TCGATTTAGTTCGATGTGTGAATGTTCAACCTTTATCCCTCTGCGGTAGACTTCCAGAACAAGAGAGAGCCAAAATGCGCATAACAATCCCCGACTTCATGAGGCTTTGCGAGGAACAAACAGACGGAAAAATAAAGGCTTCTGATTTCTATCCGGTGCCTGCTGTCGTTCCCATATCTCGAGCAGTCAGCGCCCTACAAAAAGAAAGATACGTGGAATTCACAGCTCATCCTCACTGTGGTATGGCAACTTACATTTTTGTTGAAGACGGTGAGGTGGTACCAATCACTCGTTATGGCAATGTTGAGAAATTCATGAAAAGCATGGGGACCATTTACGAAGAGACTATGAAGGGACATGGAGGAAGAGCGAAGATCCGCTTATTAGGAGCTCTTCGTCACATCAAGTTTAGTCTGCTAAGAAAGTATCTTTTGCCCATTTTAAGAACGGGCTCCTACGAGTCCTTGGGTGAACTTCACAGGAAAATGCTTTTAATATCTTCTATGCATTTCATGGATCCTTACAATTTCGACTTGGAACGAGTTCAAAGATGTTGCATTCACTACGCTGTGCCCGACGGTAGAATTATTCCATTTTGCACCATGAACTCCATCCACAGATCCAAAATTGAGGAAGAACTGGGTATTCCAATAGAGGAGTGGAGAAGAAAACATAAGTTAGAAATAGGAGCTGTGGCGTAGAGTAGGGAAAGCCTATAAGTAACTACTCTTTTCAAAAATCTTGGAGAATCAAATATGGGCGGCGGAAAAAAGAGGCTCACCATCAAACAGATGGCTAAAACACAGTCAAGAAAAGATCAGGAGCGAAAAGAACGTAAGTCAGGGAGACCAACAACAGAAAAGAAAAGCCTTGGGATAACTATGCCCGATCTCAAGAGCAAAAAGGTTATAGGCCAATTGCAAGCAATGAAAGCCATTACGCCCTACTCCGTTGCTTCGCGTTTTGATCTACGTCTAAGCGTGGCAAGGAATTTCCTCAGAGAGTTGGAGAGGCGGAGAATCATCGAATACGTTTCTGGAAGTAAGAACATTAAGATATACAAACCTTGCGTCTCGTAGGCCAAAAGGTGTCGCATGAATCGGCACTGATAGACTTGGAAGAGCGAAGAAATCAAATTTCGTGAACCTATTAAGGTTTGTCGAAGAACCTGCACATACCGTTCACGTCTAATCGTAAGATGGGTAGCGTTATGGAATTTCCCGAAAGAGTTTACACTATTGAGGAGGTAAAGAAGGCTAAGGCAATCATAGCAAAAGGCTACAAGCATCGTTTAAGAGTTGACGGAACTCAAGATTTCAAGGACAAGATTGAAGAAGCATTAAAGCTGATCAAAACCGCCAAATATTACGATTTTCTACGAACCTACATCAGACAAATCCGTGAAATTGGCGGATTGAGCCAGCTTCGCGAAGCAGAAGTAGCCATATGGGCAAACAAGTACGCAGTTGCCAATCCAATCGAAGCTGCTGGTTTCATCATCCAGAAAGCGCAACAGATGAAAGATTTCATTGATGGAAGACTTTACTACGAAACAGGAGAAATGAGGGCAGTTAAGAAACGCGTCGAATTCTTGGAGACGTTGAGAGACACAAGCAAAGATCACGCCGTAAAGAAAGAGTGTGAAAAAAACTTGAAAAGATGGGCCGAACTTATGTTTCCTTGACTATTCTAAGTGTTTACTTAACTTTTCTGAAGAGCTGTTCACCCTCAATTTCACAGACGTACTCGAATCCAGACTCGACTAGTTTCTTAGCTTCTTTGACAGTTGAAGCAGTTTAGCAAATGTAGTGTTCCGGTTTCAAGTCACCGTAGATTTCAGTGTAAAGCTCTACGTATCTTTGAGGGGTCATGATGCTTTTGTGGTCTAAGACCTTTTTCACGTGGAAGATCGACCTTGTTTTATCATATTCTCGCAGTGCTTTAGCATGTCGAAACGTGTGGTAGTAAATCAGTTTCGTTCCTGGATTGTTATGATCTCGCGCTAGTTTTTCCATGCGTTTATGAAAGTTTGCTTGTCTAGCGTTTCGTGATCGTGTGGGGAACACAGTTTTTTCTTTCTTCGGAAGACTGAGCAGAAGCTCAACGAGTCGCTTTGACACAGAGATTATGCGAGAGTTACCGTTTTTCGACGCTTTGATTGTAAGTCCCTGCTGGAAACTTGGTGGACTTGATGAGTTTCTCTATTCTCCATAGTCTCTGTGCAACTACATCGCTTGTCTCTTGCCTCTACGTTATGACAGCTTCTGTGCAGAATAGAAAGAACCTTCGGGAAGCAAACTGGGATACTAACATGATATTAGGTACAAACTTTTTGGGTGAGCTCTTTGGTCCAGTTTGGATCGTCCCAGTCACGGGTGCCATAAATACGGTCTTTCTTCTCGAATTCTGCTTCTTCGAATTTCCTCCAAAGTTGTCTGACAGTCTTTCGTGCCATCCAATCCATTTTGTTAAAGTTTAGAACGCCACCAAATATGGCCATTGTGATAGAGTTCAAATCCCACCCTCGGCTCCATGAGACTATGGTTTACACTAGCATAATTAGAAACTACAAAGTTTTGCCAGTTTCCCTACCCTATTTTAGCACTTATTTTATTTTGAATCAAAATAGATGCCAATGGATAGGCGAGAATGCTCTAAACACGAGCCGATCAACAACCAAATAAACAGCATAAAAAACTTCGTCAACATCCGAATCATTTGTATCAAGTATCAGATTGAAAGGTGAAAAATCGTTTCCCAAATCAAAACCGTAGAGCTCCTTGTATATTACCCTGGTCATCTCATCCTTTTCCTTCAAAACTTTCAACGCTTTTTCAACGCCAATACCATCTCTCTCCGCAATTCTTGTGGCCCTGACATGTGGAGAAGCCTGCAACCAGACTTTAAACCCGCCATTCAATAGCCAAGGCATAGTCCAGCTATCCAAGATAACGTTCCCCTGCTTCGCTCGCTCCAGCAACATTTCGTCAACCTTCTTGTCAAACTTGGGGTCTGCCATTCTCTTTTGAAGAAAATTCATTCCTTCAGTGGTTTCCCACCAGCCTATTTCGGCAGGTTTGTATCCCGCTTCGAAAGCTAACACTTTCAAAGCGTTTCCGCCAGAAAAGTATTCAAGTCCATATTTTTCAGCTAGCCTTTTCGCAACTGTGCTTTTTCCGCAACCAGTCATTCCACATACACATATTACGATATTTTCTTTCTGCTTTTCGCAATCGTATTTCACAGTTTGGTTGATCCGCCCCTTCGAGTGGTTTAAAGTCTTCTTGCTGCGTGCTTCAGCAAGTCTTGGAGGCAACTGTGGCACAAATGACCACCATACATGCGTTCAACTCTTCTTTGACTTGCGGGAAGTTTACGAAGTTTAGATGGGTCTGAACTTGGAAGCCCGGATAAAGTTCGATCACACTGGGCGCAACGTGAAATCTCAGTTTTCTCCTTTTCATAATAGATCTCAATTCGTCCTCTGGAAGACTTGAAGCGATGGCGTTTCTTGCTTCGTGTTCTTAGGGCGGGTCTAGGCATTTATTCGGTTGCCCCCGTTAAGCCGAAGATCCGTGAGAAGAGGGCTCCAGACATGAAAGAGCAGAGGAGATACCAAAAGAAAAGATTCAGTTTCATTTCTCCGCTAATCCACGGGAGATAGGCAACGGTTTCTGCACCAGTAAATAAGCCAGGCATTACAGACCAGTAGAGAAGCCTACCTGTTAGTAACATCCAGACAATAAGAAACAAGGCCATAGTGATTGGGAGCACTCTCATCCGTCGGAGCGACAGCGAAGCCATTTGAGATTGAAGTTGCAAAAGTTGTCTTTCTTGTTTCCGAACTTTCTTAAGCAGCTTCGTGTCGCCGGTGCTTTTAGCCTTTTTTTGATTATCGTCTCTCTCCCTCTTTAAGGCAGTGATCCGACGTTGCAAAGCATTGAGTTTTTCAACTTGTTCCTTAGGGGTGAAACGGCTGTTAATTAATGATGAAAGGAAGGCCATAGCCAAGGAGACTAATAGAATGATCACCGTTGAATATGGGATTTGCGCCAAATCTACACTCATGTTATCACCACAACAACTTTAGAACCTCTTCGGCAGCTTCAGCCTGTTTTCCAGTTGGATTTCTAACGATCTTGACTGACGCACCGGTTATAACTGCGCAGGCAACAGCCATTTGCCTTGAAAAGAGAGTCTCCTCCATTATTTCATTTTCTAAAACCTTGTCTCGTTTACGAGTTTTATCTCTATACCTACGAGAAAGTATTTCGCTGGGTTCTGCTTCAACCAAAACGAACATGTCTGGATTCAGAAGTTGCAGAACATGGAACGGCAAACCAGCCCAGTATCCGTTGGCAGTTTTTATCGACATATGGGTATCAACGATTAGGTCTCCATCAGCTTCACCAGCCTTTTTGGAAATAATTTTAGCCGCTTCTGCCTGAAGATTGCGTTGAAAAGTCAGCCCAGAACTCCTTAATTCGTCTCTATGAAGGGATTTTCCACGCTTGCGAGACAATTCAATCATAATTGATCCGTAATTTATTGCCTGAATTTTTTTCTGTGTTTGTTCAGCGAGTCTCAGTGCCTCGTTACAAACGGTTGTTTTTCCGGTTCCTGGGATTCCGGTGACAACTACAACTCTGCCCAACGTTTCTATCCTCCTAAAACACGACGGAAGGCCGGATACATTTCGGCAACACGCTCCTGCACAAGAAGTTGGTAATACTGGTACAAAATCCCAACTGACAGCAAGATACCCATTCCCGTTCCAAACACTCCAAAGAAATCCGCGACTGAAGCAATCAAACCTACTAATGCCCCTCCGAGTATTGTAACTACGGGAATATAACGCTTAAGAACTAGTTCTATTGATCTCCCAGATCTTCGAAATCCTGGAATCTGCATCCCAGAATCGACGAGTTGTTTCGCAACGGTTCTGGGACCTAGACCTCCAACCTCCAGCCACGTGAGAGAAAAGATTATGCAAAATGTAATCATTATGCCTGCGAAAGCCAAGGCCCTTACGGGATCGCTTATGACATCTAAAATATTTCTAGGGGAAATCACATAATAGACGAGGCCACCCACGGGTTGAGGTTGACCTCCTTCTCCTACGACATATTGACCAAGGAGGTTAAGCCAAAAGTTTGTGCCATTCGGGTTAAATCTGCTCCAAAGAAGCTGGGAGAAGAAGTATACGTTTGCAAAAAGGGCAGAAGCAAAGATGACCGGTAGGTTGGAAACGTATAGAAGTTTGATCGGATATTTACCCCGAAATCCTCGGTAACTAGCATAGGAAACTGGAAGCTCAACCCTGACTCCTTCAGCATATATTACTACGATAAAAACGACTACGGTTGTAAGAAAACCTAACATAGTGGGTAGGTTCAATATGTTGCCTTCACTATCGACTCGCATAAAGGCGTTTATTATGTTTTCACGATTCAGGAGTGTCTGAAAGAAGGCAATGAAGGCTCCGGAGCTTTTTCCATCCCCCATGGCAGGTCCGGGGAAGAAGCCATCCCACAAAACGCGTTGGGCTACGCCAGCCAAGATGAAAAGGCTGATTCCACTTCCAATTCCCCAGCCTTTCTGTATCATTTCGTCTAGGAGCATAAGAATGAGCCCAGCAATTAGGAGTTGAAGGAAGACAATAGTAGATGTACCTGCGTCTAGGGAACCATAGACACCGCCGATGAGATATGCGGAGGCTTGAACTCCAGTCATGATTATTGAGAAGATTTTGCTGGCTGTGGTGAAGAGGGCGCGATCATCTGGATTGGAAAAGTCACAAGCTATCATGCCTGATCCGGCGAGTAATTGGAGGATGAGGCCGGCTGTTACGATGGGGCCTATTCCCAATTCCATTAGTGTACCTCGATTTGAAGCGAAGATTACTCTAAGATATGTGAGGTCCCATCCTCCGCCTACTCCGATATTGTAGAGAGGGACTTCAGTCATAATGAGGTATATTACGAGGGCCATGGCTGTCCAGAAGATTTTCTCGTTGAAACCTACTTTTCGGGCAGGTGGACTTACTTCTGGAATGAATCTTGAGAAGGGCCCAAATATCGAGAGGAATCTGCCGGCCATTGTTTTTCTTCGCCTTTTTGTTCAAGTTTGTTGTTGGGTTATTAATTGGTAGAAATGCGTAGGTAAAACGTAAATATAAAAGCTTTGACTTGGATGGGGTAGCTGTTGAGTTTCTACTAGTTTGGTCTCTCCTCTATATTAGGGCGAGTATTTCAAGTCTAGCCTTTGTCTTGAAGTATTTGACCGCCTGCTTCCTCTATTTTTTTGGCTGCCGCTTCTGAGTAGGCATTTACCTTAATAAGCATGGGCTCGGTTATTTTTCCCATTCCCAGAAGTTTATTGTATCCAAGTTTGTCCAAGTCTAAAAAGAGTTTCTTTTGTTTTCTTTTCAGTTCTCTCTCTGCTGCTAGCTTGTTGGCTAATTCATCCAGTTCTCCCACGTTAATTACATTAGTTTTTCTGCTTGAGGTTCTTTGAGATGTGAATCCCTTCTTTTTGAAGTAGTCGGGTTCATATTTTATTAGATAGGTCCATCCGTGCTTGTGAAGCCCTGCTTTCCGCCTACCTTTCGACCCTTTTCTATGCTGACCTACCTGACCATATCCAATTGTTCTGGAACCACGTTTCTTTCTAATTTTTCTGAGTTTGTGAGGCAAAATCCAAACCCCAAATTAATTCATTTCTATTTTTTCACCATTAACTTTCGTCTCCAGCTTTTTGAGCCTTACCTCCAGTACTCCATTCTTGAATGAAGCACACGCTGATTTAGGGGTCACTCTAGCTGGGAGTGTGAATTCTTTACGATATTTCTGGTTGGGTGCCTCCACAGAAACGGTTAGGCGATCCTGAAATGCGTGGACGCTGATGGTATCTTTCTCTACGCCTAGTAGTTCAGCTACTATAACCACCGTCTTATCCTCTTCGATAACATCAACCAGAGGTTCCCGTTCCTTCCGAATTCTAGTTCTCCTTCGAATTGGCTGAACATTCCCAAATTCCCGAATCAATGGCTTTCCATCAGGTCCAATGGATATGGAAAAACCGTGAAGGTAACCTCGATGAATTTTCGTTCTTTCAGAAGCCGTTTCAACAAATTCCAGCATAGTTTCATCTACGATTCCATCAAGTCTATCAAATTCGCCAAAGAAATCATTTAACCACGGGCGCTTTTTCCTTCTCCGTCTCCACCAATGTTCGCTCAACGTAACTCCTTCCCTTGACAGAAACTGTGCATGAGAATGTAACTATAAAAGGTATCGATAAAGCCGATTATAACATCTGTTTAATCAGATCGTTAATAGCTTCTCCCCGATATCCCGTGACCCCCCGAGCAGGGTAACTTCTCTTCACCTTTCCCTTGAAACCTTTTTTTGGCGGATGAAGACGTAAAACAGGCTTTACTTTGGGGAGACGATTATACTCAACTTCCATTCTATACGCAGCTTCAGCTAAGTCGCTCAATGATTTGTAGCCCAATCCTTGAGCATACTGCTCCGTCAATCTCTTATCACCTTCGAGTCTCCCTCTTTTCTTCAAAAGAAGCGCCACGTTTTCTTTAGAGATTTCACCCCAAGTTACGCAATTCTGCACTTTATGCAGCATTCCGAGGTATGAGGGGCGGTCATCAATCAACGTCGCGTGGCAATTTCGGGTTAGATGAAGCATTTTAAGAGTATCTCTGATTTCTTGGGAAATGTCACTTTCACCGCGAACCCTAACGACCACCAAACATTTCCGCTTTTCCCCCATCTTATCTCACCCAGTCCTTTGGTGTGACCAAGCTGTAGGTTTTTCGAAGAGCATCAAAAATGGCATAAGCAAAAGAGGGAACGGTTCTTGTGGAGCCGTAGCTTCTCGTCCAACAATCATTAACACCAGCCAATCCAAGGATTATCTTAGCCGCCTCGTTTGCAACAAGACCCAAGCCTCGTGGTCCCGGAATTAACACTATGTCAACTCCACCGCATCTGCCGCGAACTTGGAATGGAAAAGAATGAGGTTTTCCACATCCGCATTCCCAGCTTCCACAACCTCTTCGGACAGGGTTAATGTTGAGGCGTGCGTCGATTGCAGCTTTCTCGATGGCGGTGCGTACCTGCTGAGCCTTTCCCGAACCCAAACCAACATAACCATCACGGTTTCCCACGACCACAATTGCCCTAAACCGAGACTTTTCTCCAGCGTCTGTTTGCTTCTGCACTAAGCCTATGTTGATGACTTCTTCTTGTAGGTCCGGTAGGAGGATATCCACTATTTCGGGCTCGCGTATCTTTAATCCTTCCATGAATACTTCTTCCATTGAGGAGATTTGGCCCTCGAGAATCATTTTTCCTAGTCTTGTACGAGGTACCCAGCCTTCTTCAACCTTTTCGTCTCTGGAACTCATCTTCCTTCCTTCTCGAATGCGGATTTAATCGTCTCTTTTGTCAAAGAAAAATGTTCTGAAAGATGTTCTGGTCGTAGACCCCTTGAAAGAAGCTTAGAGAATTTCTGTTGATAGATTTCTGGATTTAAAGACAGTTGACTTCCGTAATCAGCAATGTGTTTTCCAGTTACTCTAGTCTCGTCTGGAAGCATTTCTTCACTGTGGGGAACTGAAACGCCAGCGTCAAGGACTCCTTTTAGGGTAGCAAAAACCCGTGCCCCTCTGGATGAGGAATTTAAACCTATGTCCAAAACAGCTTCTTTCACCCCATGAACCACCGCCTTGAAACCACATAAGAGCCCAGTTAAATAAGCAGCTGGAACATTTCTGCAATTACCCTGCCAACCATATGTTTTCGCCAATTCACGAGAATGAGCCGAGGCAACAACATTATCACCAGCAACCTCAGCTTTGACAATCTGGACAATCGTATGCTTTAATGTACGCCGAACCACTAGGCGAGGTAGCCTAGATAAAACAAGAGCCCTCCGTGCTCGATAATCTGTTTTCCCCTCTCTCCGTCTGCGGAAAGGAACGCGATAGCTGGGACCGGTTGCCATTAACGTCTCCTCTCCAAACCACGGGTTCTAATGTAGCGTTCTAGATCAGCTGTCGACTCAAAAACTCCACTTCCTGCCATGTCATAAAGTTGACGATAAACACTTTCCGTAATCGTGCGGCTCGCTTTCAATTCACGTAGTTTTTTCCTCAAAGGCCTAATATTTTGCATCCAAGCCTGCTTTTTGGAAATCTTTGTCCGGGCAGAACCGCTTTTTCCTCCGGGTCCTCTTCTTAACCCCTTCTTCTTCTTTTCCTTCAAAACTTTGGCTCGAGCACGGCTAACTCCCTTCTTTGGAGGGGATTGAATAACTCCTTCATGAATTAGCTTCCTGATTTCTTCCCTAGTAATGGCGGCCTCAACATCTTCTTTTCGATCGGGATCAATCCAGATTCGACCTTCACCAACCTTGAGTATTGTGGCAGCTAACCGGCGCTGGCTTCTAAGACTCAATTCTCCTTCACTCCTAGGTTATTTGGTTTTCTCCTTTTCTCTCTCTTTCCCTTTTTCTTTATCTTCCGCCTCTTCCTCAGGTTCTTCGAGTTCTTCTGCAATTCTCGGATTCAAAA
>CAYFWY010000072.1:0-9460 GCA_964346895.1 uncultured Candidatus Bathyarchaeia archaeon
TTTTCTTTCCTTCGAGCGTACCAGCGGAAGTCGTTCCAAACCTCGAAGAGAGCGTTTTCTGCGGCTGTTCTAGTCTTCAGCAGCTCCATGCTTTCCGTCACGGTCCTGATTCTATGCTGCAACATGCTGATCAGCCACTCTTCCAGATGCTCCGTTTTCTTTTCTTTCGCCTTTTCAATTATGCTGTTGGCCAGGTTGTGGAAGCCTTGAAGCTTGCCCCTAACGTCTCGAACGTTTTCTCTTCTCCAGTCTGGATCGTCCATTCCTTCTCCGCCTAAGAGTAATGCGCAGCGAGTGGCATCTGCT
Source organism: uncultured Candidatus Bathyarchaeia archaeon (assembly GCA_964346895.1). Classification (GTDB taxonomy): domain Archaea; phylum Thermoproteota; class Bathyarchaeia; order Bathyarchaeales; family Bathyarchaeaceae; genus CAYFWY01. Next base: position 307 of record CAYFWY010000072.1, read on the forward strand.
CCATATTGGTCGATGGCGCCTCTCAAGGTTACGAAGTTACCCTTGGACTTTGACATTTTGTTTCCCTCGACGCTTAGAACGCCGTTGACGCCGATGCCTTTGGGCAGGTGGTCTGGAAACAGCGCCACGTGCTGGAAAAGGCAGAAGGTTAGATGGTTTGGTAACAGTTCTTTCGCTGAAATTCTTAGATCAAAGGGATACCAGTAGAGGAACTCGCTTCTCATCTCATCCAAAAGTTTACGACTTATACGCGACTGTTCAGCTATTTTTTCGACATCTCCTTTGCCGTGGAATAGGTAATCGAAAACTTCCCCGATTAGCTGCTCCGCCTCTATGTCATATTTGGTTATGTGCTTGTTTATTGTGTAGAAAGCCATGTAAACCGTTGAATCGGTTAGCGTTTCAACGATCCATCCTGGGCTCCAAGGCAGTGGTGTGCCTAAACCGCTTTTTCGTGCACAGGGCCACTCTCTCAGCCAGTCTATGATATTGATGAACCATTGTCTCGCTGTTTCCGGGTAGATGGACGCTTGATCCAATGCTTCTTTGGTCTTTTCCTTCCAAACCTTGTCTGAATATCTCAGAAACCACTGGTCTTCAAGCACCTTAACTACGCATGAGGTTAGACAACGGCAGACGACTGGTTCAGGCAGATCGTACATAGAGTCAGCAATGCCTTTCTGCTTAAAGTCTCGAATCAAACTCTCTTTCACTTCGGAAACCTTTCTTCCAGAATATTCTCCACAGATGTCCTTTAACACACCAGCGTGAAACTCTTTTTTGTAGAGCGCCTTTGTTGCTTCCTCAGCCTTAGGGTCATACTGATCCTTCGCTCCCACACGTTCAACGAGCTCTATGGCGGGGTGCTCTCCGAAGCCCTCCACGCTAATCATGGAAATAGATTTGATTTTCTTTACTTCTTCAGGGTCGATGCCAAACTCCTTCAATAACTCAGGCTTTTCCTGCAGGTCTCTCAAGGCCAGCCAGTCAAAAGGTGCGTGTGCCGGAACACTGTAGACCACTCCGGTTGCGTTGGCAGGGTCAACGAACCATCCTGGCAGAATTATCATTTCTCTGTCACTGATGGGGCTTACAAAATGTTTTCCGATGATTTTCTTGCCCTTGAATCTACTGACAATCTTAACCTTTCTTTGTTGTTCTCTCAGTTTGTTGGCGGCGATTTCGCTAATGATCCACTTCTCGCCGTCGACTCGGACTTTGACATAATCGGCGTCTGGGTGTATCCACATGTTTGTCACGCCGTAGATGGTCTCAGGCCTAAAGGTGGCTGCGGGAAGGTAGGCATCATCTATCTTGAACTTCAAAAGGGTGTATTCTTCGGGTACGACTCCTTCGCCTATTTGACGGTCATGGTCACCTGTGGGGCTCTCGTCATGGGGACACCAAACCACCGGATATGTTCCTCTTATGATATACCCCTTTTCTCGCAGCCGCTCGCACTGCCACTCAATAAACTTGCTGAAGGTTGGGCACAGGGAAGTTGTGTGAAATTCTCTTCTCCAATCTATTGAAAAACCTAGACGTTTTACGGCTTTTCGGCTCTCCTTCGTGTAATATGAAGCCATGTAAGCTGGGTCAACGAATTTTTTCAGGTCTTCCTCTGAAACGCCGTCGACTTCTCTTAAGGCTCGAACGAGATCTTCGTCTCCGGTTTTCACTCTTTCACTTGCTCCTGCTATGGTTTCGCCTGTCCAGTGCCAAGCCCACGGAAACAAAACGTTGTAACCTTGCATTCTTCTGAACCGAGCGTAGGCGTCAACTCGGGTGGCTGTGAAGCCATGTCCCACGTGTAGTGGACCGTTCATGTAGGGGAAGGGGAAAGTAACCATACATTTTTTCCTAGTTGGATCCGGATCAGCCTCGAATATCCTGGCTTTTTCCCACGACCTTCTCCATCTTTCTTCGATCCGCCTTAAGACTTCCATGACAGCCAATGGAGTACCTTGAGAATTAAAAGTTTTGTCAGCCTCTAGAGAGAAAACTATCCCCCACATAAGCACCGCCAAGTAAAGGAGTAAACTTACTTTCTCTTGTCCTTCTTTTTTACCTGATTTCTTATTATATGCTCAGCCCTAGCCAACGCGTCTGACATCTTATTGACCAAGGTTCCACCTCCCTGAGCAAAGTCTGGTCTGCCACTGCCGCCACCACCTATTACAGATGCCGCCTCTCCAGCGATCTCACTTGAGTCTATACCAAGGTTTACAGCTTCTTCTCCAGCCATCACCACAATTCTTGCTGTCTTTTTATCTACTCCATAAAAGATAGCAACCACTTCTGGACTCCTCTTAACTAATTCACTGGCTGTTTTAATCATACGGTCAATATCGACCTCTTCAAATTCTTGTGTCGCCAACTCTACTCCTTCAATTGGTCTCATTTTGATGACTTTCACACGATCTCTTAACTTCACGGTGTCTCGAATAGCAATTTCTTTGATAAGATGTTTCTTTTCACGTCGAGTTTCTTTCCACTCTTTGACTAGACGTTCCGCGGTTTCTTTCAGTTTTTCTATGGGCGCATTCAGCAACTCAGAAAGTTTCCACAAGGATTCCTCATTCTCTTGCACAGCTTTCAGAGCTGGAAGCCCCGCGCTGAATACGATTCGTTCAACACCGTCCTGAATTCTTTCAGAGTGAACGATCTTTATGAAACCTATTTCTCCCGTGTTTTTAAGGTGGGTTCCTCCGCAGGCTTCAACTTCCCATTCTCCAGATTTCACAACGCGGATTTCTCTTCCAGGCACCACGCCTCCCTGATATAATCTAAAGCCGTAACGTTTTTCTGCCTCTTCTCTGGGCATCCAAGCCGTTTCAACAGGTATGTTCTGCGCAATTACTTGGTTTGCCAACCTTTCAATCTCATGTATCTCCCCCAGCGTTAGTCGCCGGAAATGGGAGATGTCAAGCCTAGCCCTCTCTACATCTTTCTGGGCTCCAGACTGCCAGACATGTTCTCCAAGCACACGTCTCGCGGCCCCCATGATAACGTGGGTCCCTGTATGATGTTTCATCAAGCTGTTTCGTCGTTCCCAGTCGATGGACCCAATTACTTTTTCTCCTTCCTTGGGCACTGAACCTTTTATGGCGTGAACTATGATGTTTCCGATTTTTTGAACATCCACAACCTCTGATCGAGTTTTGTCAAATTTTAGGTAGCCGTGGTCTGCTGGTTGCCCCCCTCCTTCAGGATAAAATGCTGTCTTTTCGAGTACAACATACCTATCGTTTATGAGCCGGAGAACCTTCGCCTTGAATTCCTTGAGATATGGATCTTTGTAGTAGAGCATACGAGTTTTGAGAAGATTTGAAACCAAGGTGTCCACCCCTTCTATTTTCTCCGTTTCTCGCGGCGGAGGCGCTTGGACATGTCTCTCAGCAACCTCTGCATAGAAGTTTTCAGGCACCTTTACCCGAAATCCTTCACCCTCAGCGGTTTCCTTAACCACTTCAGGCGGAAGACCATGGGAGTCGTAAAGTTCTATCAACGTTTTGGCTGGAATTTCAGAGAGTTCTTTAGCTTTCAAATCTTGGGTTATCCTTTTTACCAAGAGGCGCCCTCTTTTGAGGGTTTGCTTGAACTTATCCTGTTCCACTGAAAGAATTTCCATAATGTTGTCTCGCATCTCTTTAAGGTGTGGGAAATCTTGTGACCAAGAATCAATCTGCATGTCAATAATGTCTAGAAGTTTTTTCTCTATTGCAAGCATCCTAAGTTGGCGGTAGGTTCGACGGAGCATAAGCCTCGTTAAGTATCCTTCACTTACGTTGGAGGGGACGATTCCCTCCGCAAGCATGAAAGCTAGGCACCTAGTGTGATCCACAACTGCGAAGGCGTTTTCAACTGGAAGCAATGCCTTGTCAAGCTCATACACACTTATCCCAACTTGTTTTGCAACCTTTTTCCGAACCCTGCTTCGATCCGCTATTCTTTTAAGAATCATTGCGCCAGAGAGTTCCGCTGCTCGTGCCAACAATTCATTGTCAACGTTGCCCACGCCAGCCATCTTAAATACTTTGTCTAGAATTGGACCGTAAACTGCATGGAAGCAACTCAAAGAACCTTGAGAAAGCCAAGTGTATCTCTCGATTCCGTATCCCGTGTCGACTGTTCGTATTGGAAGTTCAATGAACTCGCCATCTACTACTTTGAACTTCATAAAAACTAGCGTGGCGAGCTCTAGCCCTCCGATGATTGTTTCAAGGTCTGGTCCCGCGTTTCCTCCGCCCGACCAAACGTCCTCTTTGTAAGTAACTTCTTCAGACTTTACACCCAGCTCCTTCGTCACAAATTCGTGATGGTACCGCACAGTCTGGTCTTTCCAGTAGACATCTTTGTCCGGATAATTGAAGGCATGGTGCCCTCCCATCTCAAAGATGGTTAAGTGTCGACCAAAGGTGGGTCCTACGTTATCCACATCCACAAACCTGATGCATGGTTGGCTTATGACGAGGGGGTTAGCCGGAGGCGGAGTTATCCCATTCGTAACGTAGGGCTGAAAGTCAATAATGCTAGCGTTAGTGAAGTAAAGGTCATCTCTCCACCTAGCCACAACTGGATACGGCTTGATTCTTGCGTGTTTGTGCTTTTCGAAAAAAGAAAGAAAAGCTTCTCGCATCTCTTTAAAGTTGTAACGTTTACGAGTAGGCGGGTTCCTGATAAAAGTTAGGGGGGCACAACCTTCAGGAGTTGATTCTTCACATGTTTTCTGATCTAAGTTTTGGGTCCAGAAGAATTCGCCACAGATTGGGCAGTGTTTCCGAATGTATCGAAATTCGTCGAAGAAGGGGATGTGATACTCACTTTCTGGGAAGCGTCTCAACATTTATCCTCCAACAGACATGGAAATCCAAGTAACTTCAAGGTTACAAGTTTGAAGAAGAATTTAAAGTGTTGTATAACGTAACTTAAAATTTCCCCTTCTTCTCTCACGTCTTGTATTATTACAACTAGAAATATGGGTATTAAGAACGCAAAGCAAAAGTTGGAATATTGCGCAACTGAATCCATTTTTGTCAGAGTTTCGAAAAGCTGCCTTGTTGTTGCACTTTGGAGACAATCTCATCGTCGTCAATGGGAATGACGGTGATTTGGAGGAAACAATGTTCCTGTGTAATCATCCGAACAGAGCGCCGAGACCTTCAAGTGCAGCTTCTTCTTTCTCTTTTTCCTCTTCTTCTTTTTTCTTCTCTTCTTTTGCTGGTTTCTCTTCTGTCGCTGGCGCAGGAGCGGTAGGTATTAGTGGTGCAGATATTAGCGACGGTGAAGTTTTAATGGCTTCGTCGATGTCAACTTCGGCAAGGGAAGCCACGAGAGCTTTTAGCCTAACGGGATCTGCGTTTACGCCAGCAGCTGTAAGTACTTTTGTTAGATGTTCTTCGTTAACTTCTTTTCCAGCCTTGTGAAGGAGCAATGCAGCATACACGTATTCCATATTCTTTCCCTCCATCTTTTCAACCATACTGCCTTTTCAACTTTTCTGAACCAAAGTTGCGGACGCAGTCTTTTCATCAACCGTAGCTAATCTCGCATTTAAACTTAACATTTCCGTATGAGCTTTTCTAATAAAAGCTACTATAGTGTCAGGATTAGGTATAACCGCGTTCAAGGCCAGCCTATAGGCATTCTGGTGAGCTGTTTGAAGAAGAAGAAGAATGTTTTCTGGAATTGGGTACGCGGAGTTCATCGCCAGATTGAAAGCACAGACATAAGCTTCCTCTATGTTTCGCTGAACTTTGCTAAGATCCAGCTGCAGTTGTTCTTCAGCTATGATCAGGCCTGCGTCATAAACAGCCTTCAAGGTAAGACCAACCTCCACGGGTTTTACTCCAAGCTTTGACAGCACACTTGCCAATCGCGCTGTTATTACATCGCCCTTTTTCGCCACCTGAGTATCCCGCGACACCCAGACGCTTCCAGCCTCTATTCTCGTAGGCAAGCCTACAGCAGTGAATTGGCTGATTATCGGACCTGGGGGCAGCCCCGTATTTCCAGTCGGGATAGTAACGTCAAAAGCAGCAGTGTCCCCAGCTTTCGCTGTTGTCTTCACTCTGCTTTTTTCCAGTAGAAGAACAAGTTTGAAGGGATTGAGGTTGGTGAAAAGGAAAATGTTAGATCCGGATAGGTGTTTTTCAAGGTTTTCAAGTCCAAGCTTATCTTTGCTTTCTGATATCGCCCTTTTTATAATAGTGTTTTTGATAACACGGAGATAGGCGTTGTTTTCCAATTTTCTTCTCAACTCTTGAAGTTGGGCAGCCCTAACCTTTTGTAAGCTGGCTACTCCAACAGCTTTGTATTGCTGCAAAAAGTTCTTTATTTCTTGAACCTCTTCGGCTTTTGCCATTGTCGTTTGAGTGGGTGCCATGGATTTTCCCTACATAGCTACTTTGACGGGAGTGCCCATTGTGGTTTTAAGGTGGATCGTCCTGATGTTTTTGATTCCTCTGCTAAGTTTTCCTTCGATCCTTCTCACAACTGCTTGTATGTTTTCAGCTATTTCTTCATCCACCATATCTTCGTTTCCAACAGGACATTGAAGAACTGGTTGACCCCGCATCCTTAACAACACCATTTTTCGATGTTTCTTGATTTGGTCTGCTATGTTAGCCGTCGGAGGTACTGGAGTTGGCATCTTTCCTCTGGGTCCTAGAGTTGCGCCGAGGCTCTTTCCTACAAGTGGCATGAGCGGAGCTTCGGCGATGAAAAAGTCATAGGTCTTCGCAAGCTCCTTTTGTTTTTTCTTGTCACCCATTAGGGCTTCAAGGTCGACTCGCTTAATAACTAGATTAGCTCCTGCTTTTTTACCTTTTAAGGCCATTTCGCCGGAAGCAATCACGCATATTGCGCTTTCCTTTCCAACGGAATGTGGCAGCTCGATGAGTTCTTGAATTCTATTCCCGGCCTTTTTTGGGTCAACATCTTGGAGGCTCATAATGAGGTCTATTGATTGGGCAAAATTTCTTTTTTTAGATTTGTTTTTAGCTTCCTTTACTGCGTCAAGGATACTTTTCATGTTTAATGGCATGCCTGAAGCCTCGCGCCAGAGACGTATAGGAGCCAGTTATAAAAATCTTGTTACTCTCCTTCCTTTAGTAATGTGTCGTGTTTTCCTTCGTCGATTTCTTTTTGAACTTCTCGCGGATCTTTATCTTCCACTGTTACGCCCATGCTCACACAGCTTCCCAAAACTTCTTTAACTGCAGCCTTAAGGTTCTTGGCTAAGAGTTCGTTTCCTTTGACCTTAGCTATCCGCACCGTCTGTTCCATTGAAAGATTTCCAATTTTTTCGGTTTTTTGGGCCCCTGAGCCCTTTTTAACTCCCAACTCGCTGACGATCAGCGCGGAGGTTGTAGGTGTGCCCACGCTTACCTCAAACTCTTTTGTTTCAGGGTCCACAATTATTTTTACCGGCACCTTCATGCCGGAATAATCTTTTGTGATTTCGTTTATTTTATTCACGATGGCGAGAACGTTGACGCCCAGGGGTCCAAGAGCTGGCCCCAATGGAGGTCCAGCGGTTGCTTGTCCCCCGCTCACTAACGCTTCAACAACCTTCTTTTCACCCATTTTTTATCCTTCCTTCTTTGACTTCTCAACGAGTTTCACGTAATCGGCGTGAACTGTGATGGGTAATGTAAAGGTTGCTTCTAACAATTCAAGAGTTACATCTTCTTTGGCTTTGTCTACTCTTGTGATTTTAGCTCTCATTCCTTTAAAGGGTCCCCCTACAATTTCGACGATGTCATCTTCATCCAGTTCTTCAATCACCGGTTTTACAACAATGTATCTTTCGACTTCTGGGAACGTCACGACTCCTGGAACTCTGGACCTCACATGTTTTATTCCAGCTATAGCCTTCTCCACGGAGTGAGGACCATCGGCTTCAATAAATACGTAGCCTTTCAACATTTCTGGTACGAGTATTGCTTTTATGGGCAACTTGTCCATTCCAACCCTTGCCTCAATGAGATTCGCCACGTTTTTTTCTTGCCCTGCAGTGGTTCTAACCGCGAAGACTGCGGTTGTGACTTTCTCCTCTTCGCCCATAATTATCAGCCCGTGGAGGGTCCACCAGAGCCCGTCAATGCGAAGGATATGAGTTTGATGATGAACCCGACTCCTCCAATTGCGATAATACCGAGCAGGCATATCTTTATCGAGAGCCAAAGCTCGGTTCTGCCCGGCTTTGTTGCAAGCTTCAATAATCTTGAAGCTGATTTGAAGAATGATCTAAGTCCCATGGTTTCTCGCACCTTTCAAAAATCAATTCTAGTATGTAAAGATAACTTCCATAATAACTGAATAGTGAATTGTTCATAAACTTATCTTCTTATACGCATAACTTCAGTCGGTTAAAAACATTTTGTTGCGAAGGATATAACTATTGCGCGGACATATAATTGAATCCGTTTTAATTTTAAAGTAGGAGAAACAATGTCTTGCGAATCTCAACAAAAAAATTGAGAAGAGGAGTTAAACTTTGCCTAAAAAATGCTCGAAGACTCATCAAAGACGCTAATCTGTTAATTGATAATGGAAGCTACGGACATGCTCTGTTTTTTATATGCACTCGAGAATTGAACCTCAAGAAATCGAAGAAATGAAAGAGGTTCGCAAACACGATATAAAGTATCTATACTATCTTGCTTTCCTCTTAACAGACCGTATGCGTGCATACGCAGAGAAAACTGGAAAAAAATATCAAGGCAAGCCTTTGGATATTGATGATTTTCGCAAATTTGGTGAAAATTGGAGTTCTAGCGTTAAACAAATGTTGGTTCTTAGAGAATGGAGTTTATACGTTGATTTCAAAGACAAAGAATGGCTTTCACCTTTTGACGTTAAGCGCGAAGATGCCATAACCATGATTGCCTTTGCGGAGAATTTTATCAAGAATATAGAGTGGCTTTCTGAAATTTTCCTAGAGACTCCTAGCGACATATTAACCCAATTGAAAGAATTCATTGAAACGCAATTGACCCCTTCGTATTTAGAAAAGCTCTACAAGAAAAAAGCAATTAGTGAAAGAGTGTATTTAGGGATTAAAGAGGGTTTGGAACGAACAAAAAAAGAAAACATGCAGTAAGAACTAAAGATTTCTTACGTATGCGTTAAGATTTTTTTCCAAGCGCGC
>CAYFWY010000073.1:0-9141 GCA_964346895.1 uncultured Candidatus Bathyarchaeia archaeon
ATCACTAGTGCTCCTATTAGGCGTGTGGATATGCCCCATGACGTTTGCCAGACATAGTGGTCTTTCTCATCTTTTCCAATGAATTTAATCTTGAAGGGTTTAGAGAAGTTTTGACCCAGATTATGCGAAGTTCCAAGTTGAAGAACTTTTCCATCGGGCATCAGAGCTTCCAACGTCGTTGTGTAGAGGGCTCCAGCAAATTTTTCGCTCTCAGTTTTCTTTCCAACTAAGACGGGTATGGCAAGTTGCTTTTCTATCAATTCTTTGTATATTCCTAATATTTCCATAACTTCTTTGTCCGCTTCTTCTTTCGTTGCATGTGCTGTGTGTCCTTCTTGCCAGAGAAACTCTCTTGTTCTCAAGAACGGTTTAGTTGCTTTAGTTTCCCATCTTACGATGTTGCACCACTGATTCAGTTTGAGGGGGAGGTCTCTCCAGCTTTTTATCCACTTCCTATACATCACATACATTATTGTTTCAGACGTAGGTCTTACAGCAAGCCTTTCTTCCAGTTCACTGTCTCCACCAACCGTGACCCATGCGCACTCCGGGACGAACCCCTCGAAATGTTCAGCCTCCTTCCTCAAGAAACTCTCAGGTATAAAGAGAGGAAAATACACATTTCTGTGTCCACTTGCCTCTATCTTCTTGTTGAAGAAATCCTGAATCTTTTCCCAAATAGCATACGAATGTTCCCTAAAGACAATGCAACCTTTGATGGGAGCATAATCAGCCAACTCTGACCTCAAGATAACTTGAGTATACCACTCTGAAAATTGTTCAGACTTTTTAACAGTAATTCCCGAATCTGACATCTTAATCCATCCCTTAATGTTTGCTAGTTAGAGAACCAAATGCTAGTAGATCAATGTAATTAGTTGTTGCAAACATATAAATTGACAGACTTTGCTTCCTCCCCTTTCTTGACTTTACTACTTTGACTTAAAGAGCCATTCAAAAACTTTTTGCTGAATAACTCGCAAAGAAAACTTGCGCTCACAGCTTAAGGCTGCAGAAGTTTCCAATACTCATGCTTGCTAGCCATTTAAACCTACCTAGCTGGATAGTCCGAATAGACGTAAGAAATTTCTTGCTTTTAGGTATGGATTCCGATGGCATGGAGCACCTAGAGAAGCAGATTAACGGCGTCTTTGCCTTTCATTCCAACCTTTATCCCCTTCCTCTTGGCTTTGGCTGTGACTGCCTTTATCCCAGCCTCGAGGACGTCATTAAAAGTTTTTACGCCACTCACCATAGCTGCGGTTACGTTCACTTTTTCAGCAGCATCGATGTTAAGAAATCCGCACATAACGAACCCAGTTCTTCCAACTATCAAGAGAAGGGGTGGAGCATCCGGCAAATCCACCCTCACGCCAACAGCAACTTTGTCATCTATTTTCAACGGAGTCACGTTGATCATGAAGAATCCCCTCGCCTAACCTTTACAGAGGCGGTTTTTAAATAAGCATTGCGACCATAAACCTCTAAGATATCATGAATCTATAGAATTATGAACGCAAAACCGCCAAGTAAGATTGAGAGTATTCAAAGAGAAACAGGAGTTCAGTTACAGAGAGATGATGGAAGTTGCTGACAAAACTCAAGCAGAGAGTTCAGGTCTGGATGACCGCTGAAGCGAAACTGGCTCACAGCATAGGCTTAACTCCAAACCGAGTAAGCGCAATGGGAATAGCCTTCGCAGTTTTTTCGGCTCTTGCATACTGGAAATGGCAATCTCACTCTCTCCTTCCAATACTGGCTCCATTCCTCCTGATAGCTTCAGGTTTCTGCGATGCCCTAGATGGCGTTCTAGCAAGACTCTACGGAGAAACTACAACCTTTGGAGGTTTCCTCGATTCTCTCCTCGACCGATACGCTGACGCCATCATCCTTTGCGGAATCATTCTAGGAGGGCTATGTGACCCTTTTTGGGGACTCACCGCCCTAATGGGTTCGTTGCTGGTGAGTTACGCTAGGGCTAGGGCAGAAGCAGCTGGAGTAAAGATGGAGACAGTGGGCATAGCGGAAAGAGCAGAACGCTTAGTCATACTAACAATAGCAACCTTTCTCAGCTTTGCTTGGCTTGAAGTGTTGGGGTGGGGAGTCGCTATTTTGGCTATTCTCACAAACCTAACTGTGCTTCAACGAGTAATCTATTTTCGGAAGGCATCTCAACAGAAAGAGGAATAAATGACAGTTTATTCAACAGCAAAATTATGTACTATTAAAAATATGTAGGGGCGCACAAGAAAAGAGTGATTATGTAAGGGTCTACAAGTCTGCGAATTCACCCTTACTTTTTTAGTCATGCTTGCATGTTTCATTAATGGATTTTCTGGCTGTATGTTCACCGCAAAATATTTTCACTTAAGGACGCGCGCACAGGAAGGATTTATTATTAGATTTTTCATACTTCCTCTCTGAAAATAGCGTGTGTAAAACCAATGTTGGGAGTGCCTGAAGATGTTTAGAGAAGACATAACAGTTAGACAATTTCAAATGCTACTTGTAAATGGCTTCACTCCATACGTGGACATAGAAAATTCAGCGGGAGTGTTTTCGCGTCTTCACAGAGAGGTTCGAGAGCTCGGTCAAGTAAGTATTTATCGAGCGCAAAACCCCTTCAGTGTTGCCCCATTGAATGCAATAGAGAACGAAGTTGCAGATGTTTTCATCATGTTATGCTTTTTGTGTTCATCTCTAGGAATTGATTTCGAAAGCGCAATAAAAAACAGGATCCTAGAAAACATCAAAAAAGGTAAAATGACTGCGCGTACCTCAGTTTCTAGGTGAAGCACAGACGTTTTTAGCTTTGCAAGAAATGCCCAGACGCTCCTTTAGTTTGTTTCCCTCACCCGCAACCAAAACCAAGACTTTAAAGGAAATGTGATGTACCCTACTTTGGGTACACCCAAACAACACAGTGTTTTATTGACAGGAGCTTTTCTATGTTTTAATGGGTCCGGAAAAAGAAAGGTAACTAAAGCATTAATTAAACATTGCACCAATAATAGTACGGGGAATTGTATGGGGAAACCTAAAGATTTGAGAAAGGAGTTTCCAAGCATCCTCGACCGCGCATACTTGCAGTACAAGAAGTACCGAAATGTAGAGGAAATAATGAGCCGGGACGTTGCTACGACAACACCCGAGACCTCCATGGATGAGGCTGCCAAGATTATGGGTGCGAAGCACATAGGAAGCTTGATCGTAGAGAAGTATCGTACACCGGTCGGTATAGTTACCGAGAGAGACCTCTTGAGTAACATCTTGGCACTCGGAAGGAACCCGAGAGAGGTTAAAGTTGAGGAAGTGATGTCCTACCCTCTCATCACCATATGCCCCACAGCCCAGATAAAAGAAGCAGCTCAGATTATGATAAAGAAGAAGGGAAGGCTCACTGTCTTTGAATGTGGAAAGCTCGTGGGGATCATAACCGCCTCAGACCTGATCCGAAGTCTACCCGAGGTTCCCGAGACCAGGCTTAAAGTTGATGACTTTATGACCAAGCAGGTCATAACCGCTGATGAGAAGACGCCTGTAGCCACCATAGCGAAGATCATGGGTGAGAAACGGATTGGCAGCGTCATCATCACTAGCAAAGGCGCGCACCCACGTATGGGCATATTCACAGAACGTGACCTTCTCACTACGTTCTTAGCGAAGGGTGAATCGTTGATGACAGAAGTAAGAAAGGCATCTTCGTCGCCGCTAATTACAGCCCCCTCAGGAATAAGTATACACAAGACCGCTGTCACCATGGCGTCAAAACACATAAGGAGATTACCAATCACCAAGAATGGTGAACTGGTGGGCATTATCACGGCACGGGATCTCGTCGAGGCCTACTCCAAGTAGTGAGCATCTATCTTCTTCCTTTCCCTCTTTTTTTAAGAAGAACCAAGTCCGCGTGCATTTAACTAGTTGTTAGGTTGTTGTTTAGGTCCGTGAGCTTGCGATTCTTTGACGCGCGCTCGTTTTCGTTTACTTACACGTAGAAATTAACACTAGTTTGAATTAAATGTTCAATCGACAATTATACAACCCTTCTGTTGATACAGATTGCATATAAGAAAACCCTTTACGGCTTGAAAGAATGTAATGATTATACATTTTAGGATAATTATTGCGCGCGCACTGTGAAGGACGGCGTGTGTATGTACGTAATACGAACAAAAACTTCTTATACACGTATACCGTATTAGAGGGCTGCCTCAAGTAAATGAGGAAGGAATAAAAGGAAATGGAAAAATTCTGGAAACACAAATCGAAGATCGTTGCATTCGCTTTAGTTCTGTTGATGACCTCTGTAATACTAACACTGTATAATCCAGTTAAAGCTCAACCAACAAATCTGCAGGAAGGCGGTTCAATACCATTACCAGCAGGAGTTACTCCTGATTTCACAGTTGATACCAACGTTTTCCTTAGCTTCAGACCTAGCCCCGTGGGAGTTGGCCAGACCATCCTAGTCAACATGTGGGCTGAGCCCCCAATTCATGTAAGTCGCTACCATACAGGATACACGGTGACAATCACAGATCCCGATGGAAACGAAGACGTCGTTGGCCCCATGGATTCCTATCGTGGAGACTCAACAGCATGGTTTGAGTACGTGGTCGACCAGGTTGGCACATGGACGCTCGAATTTAAGTTCCCTGGAAGCTATTATCCAGCAGGAAACTACACTGTGCCGGAAGGGATTGCTGTTTTTCTGCCCCGTATCATCGAATTCGAAGAATCATGCTACTATAATCCCGCCACCACTGGAGAGCAGGAACTTGTGGTACAGGAGGAACCTGTGCTTTCTTGGCCTCCGTCTCCGCTTCCAACAGACTACTGGACAAGACCTATAGCCTTTTCGAATAGGGAGTGGTGGCCGATTGCAGGAAACTATCCGTGGCGCGGCCCGGGAGTGGGCCCAGACTGGCCGGCTGACACAAACAGGTACTATAGCGACAGATATGATTTCATTCCATATACCACGGCGCCGAACACTGCCCACATAGTCTGGAAACGACTGGAAGCCATATCCGGCGTAGTCGGAGGGGAAGCGAGGAGGGGAGAGGACGTACCAATGTTTCAAATGAGCGGTGCAGCAGGTACGCCCGATATAATCTATGCTGGAAGATGCTATGATACGATTACAAAAATGTTGCCGGATGGAACCATAGCGCCTGTTTGGCAGTGCTACGACCTACGTACCGGAGAAGTATATTGGGAACAACCAGCAACGATCGTTGGGTATGGATTTTTCGGACCGCAGTACGGCACGCCCACATTTATTGAATATGATGAGGGTCTTGGAGAAGTTCCTGGCGCTGTTGGGCGCGCTTTTGGACAAATAGGCTACGTAAGTCTTATCTACATAGGCAATGGTCGTCTGCTAAAATACAATCCATTTACTGGAGCTTTAGGCATGAACGTTTCTATCCCTGGGGGATTGTCTTCAGGACTGTACTACCGGAACGCCTACGCATTGAGCATACAGGACCTTGGTGCTGCTGCAGGTGCCGACAGGTATCGCCTAATCAACTGGACCACTGCGGGACAACCAGCCGGCTTCGGCGCGATCGGGCGCGACCCCGCAATAATAAGCAACACGACCTATGCGAGGAGCAGTTTACCTACTCTATACGACTTCGGCTCGGGCTATGGTGCAAGATATAGCAGTATTACACCTGAGGCAATGGGAGCAGCCTATGGAACAAGAGTATATGGTTATAACCTGCTAACAGGCGTGGAGCTGTGGAGCGCTGAACTCCCCGACGAAAGCATGTATAGTGGATCGGTTGCTGTCGCTGACCATGGAAAAGTCGCAATATTGTTCAAGGGCGGCTATTTCAAGTGTTGGGATCTAGCTACAGGAGACCTAGAATGGAAGAGTGAGTTGATGGACTATCCTTGGGGAGAAGCTAGCTTCGGGGGTTATGCTATAGAGTCGGCTTACGGCCTTTTCTACAGACAATCCTACGACGGTATCTACGCCTTTAACTGGGACGACGGAACCATAGAGTGGAAATACGAAGCACCAGCAGCTAACCCGTACGAAACTCCATACCGTAACGAGGACGGCCAAACCGTATATTCTTTCGATAGTAGTGCTTGGATTGCTGACGGAAAGCTGTACACAATAAATAATGAGCACACGCCAACTCCGCCCATCACCAGAGGATGGGGAGTACACTGCGTCGATGCTAAAACAGGCGAGGGCATATGGAACATACAGGGAATCTGGCTTTGGGGAGGTCCAGGTCCTATAGCAGACGGATACCTAACAGTTGGCAGCAGTGACGGGTACAGATACGTCTTCGGCAAAGGTCAAAGCGCCACAACAGTTACAGCACCAAAGACTGTCATACCCTTAGGAGAAAGTGTAGTAATCGAGGGCACAGTCCTAGATATGTCTCCAGCTCAGCTAGGCACTCCCTGCGTTTCCAAAGACTCGATGAGTGCGTGGATGGAATACTTGCACCTACAGAGACCGATCCCTGCAGACGTAACTGGAGTTCCAGTGTCATTAGACACCCTTGACCCGAACGGCAACTACATCCACATCGGCGACGTCACCACTGATATGAGCGGCACCTTTGGCCACATATGGACTCCAGAGGTTCCAGGCGAATACAAGGTCATGGCCTCGTTCATGGGAGACGACTCCTACGGCAGCTCATGGGCAGAAACCCACGTGGGCGTAGGAGAAGCACCAGAGCCTTACCCAGAACCGCCAGAATACGGTTCAGCCGAGTGGCCAGCATACCCAGAAGCACCCGCCTACACAGCAGTAGACCTAGCCATAATAGCAGCCGTTGCCGTAGCCATCGTCATCGGCCTAGTTAACCTCTGGGCACTCAGAAAACGACAATAAACACCTCAACCACCACCCTTCTTTTTTTTGGTCATTTAGAGAGAGAATGTGCTAAAACAAGAAGTGACATTGCGCGTATTTGCTGGAATAACTAAAAGGACACGCATGCGGGGTATCCGCACTGACTAGGACGTGAAAGGGAACTCTGTTATTTCCATATTTTAAAGCATCCTGAGGTCCTAGTAGACGCGCGCGCCGTTTTTCTTCTGAAGGCTATGATGCTGGTAATGTTGCTTTCCTGAATCTTGGTGGAAGAAGGATAGATTGAGTGTATGCATACAGAAGATTGGAATGGTTTCTACTTAGCACTGGCTATCTCCGCTGTTTTGCTCCAGGTCGAGTTACGATCTTCACCACATCTTTGTGTCTAAGATTGTAATCCTTGGGAAGACGTATTCCTGTTTTCGCGTCGATCGCCAGAATATAATTCTCTAGAAGGCGTGTGTGTATATCTCGGGCGAGATCAATAGGGGTTGCACCATCTGGCATTAAGTAGACATCGGGGAGAACATGCCCATGATGATCCATGTAATTTGATTCGTCACTAACAGGGTAAATCATGTTAGTTCTTAAAAGTTTGAAAACAACGGTGTTAAGGGCTTGTTGTATACCAGTTCTCAACCATTTCGCCATGACCCTTGTTTCAACATACTTTAAAGCGCCCTTCTGCTTTGCTGTGAGCCTCGCATTCTCCTTTATCCTGAAAATCTCTTGACCAGGCGTATACTGAAGTAACCCCATCTTCTCCGCTCTTCTGAGGACAAGTTCTGCTTCGGCGGAACATGCTGCAACCAAGCTGCGACCATAATACTCGGTTAACATCCCGAGGTAATTCTCAGAGGTAAGAACGTCCATCTTGTTTGCCACGATCAGTGTAGGCTTAATAAGGGGGAGGAGGAAAGAAACAAATTTGACGATCTCATTGAGGTCCCATGTAGCGAATGGGACATCTTTGAGCCCTGACTTCTCTAAAGCCTGAAACACATTTAACTGGTTGGCTTTTATCCCAGACAGGGATTTCGTAATCGCCTCTGCCAGAGATGAGGATGATGCTTCCCTGATTATGAACTCTTCGTTATGCACAATTATCTCCGCAACCCATCTCTCAAGTTCCAATTCAACATCGATGGCATCCTGTACAGGGTTACCACTTCCAGGCTGGGTTATCTTGCCATCAGCATCAATTGAACCTGAAGCATCTACTACGTGGATGAGGGCGTCGGCTTGCCCAATGACAGAAAGAAACTGATTCCCAAGTCCTCGACCCATCCATGCATCTTTCAACAATCCAGGAACATCAATGATCTTGACTGGAACATACCGCCAACCATCTATACAAGTGGAATTCAACGGGTTATCCTTCACATCCAACTCTTTGCATACACATATATCGCAGACGTAAGCAGTACCCATATTCGGCTTCTTAGTGGTAAAGGGAAAATTGGATATTCTTGCATTTAGAAGAGTAGCTGCATTGAATAAGGTCGTTTTACCTGTATTTGTCTTCCCAATTATCCCAATAGTCAACAAGCAAAAGTCACTCAATTAGATAATTTACTGAAAGATAATAAGAATTTCTTTTATTGGCCATCAAGACATGAGGTTCCCCACATTATCACACAAAAACATGCATTCCACCACATAGCTACTGATTACCGAAGGGTTTATTTCTCAACCAATCATAAACACGCCCATGCCGCTTCACAAGAACCCTATGATTAACCGCTCCCTAAGAAAATCTTTCAGACGCTCTATCTCTCTTAGTGGGCAAGCCAAAACCACCACACCCAATGAAAAGACCAATGTAAAAGACAAACGATTAGTAGAGAAGATTCGAGTCTCAACCGGCTCAGCAATAGTGCTCGGATTGTTGCAGGGTAAGCTGGACGCCAAACCCACAACAATCTACCTACTCACATACAGCGCTGGAAAGTGTTCTGCCAACTGCGGCTTCTGCCCCCAATCTAGAACTAGTAAAGGCAGGGCGGACATGCTCTCTAGGGTTACTTGGCCTTCCTTTCCAACTAGAAAAGTGGTTTCCAGAATAGAGAAAACCGTAAAAACCAGTCAGATAATGCGGATTTGTATCCAAGCTCTTAATTATCCAAGAGTCTTCGACGACATTTTGAGCCTCATAGGAGAAATCAAGTTACGCGCAAAGGTGCCAATCTCTCTCTCTTGTCAGCCCTTAAATCTAGAAAAAATGAAAATCTTGGCTGAAGCTGGCGTTGACCGAATAAGCATAGCCTTAGACGCTGCCACCGAGGAGATAT
>CAYFWY010000074.1:0-9125 GCA_964346895.1 uncultured Candidatus Bathyarchaeia archaeon
CAAACCTTACAAAATTCTACGGAGACTTCAAAGCCCTAGACTCGGTCTCTTTTGCTGTAGAAAAGGGGTGGATCTACGGGTATCTAGGACCAAACGGAGCAGGAAAAACCACAACCATAAGAACCATTCTTGGTCTCCTAAAACCAGATCAAGGTGAAGTCCAAATAGGCGGCATCAACCCAAATAAAGATCCGGTTAAAGCGCTTCAAAGCTTGGGGTACGCCCCAGAGCTACCAAACCTGCAAAACTTCTTCACCGGAGAACAGCTGTTAGATTTTGTTGGAAAGATGTTTGGGTTGGCTACGCAGCTTAGGAAAGAGAGGATCAAACAACTTCTCGATCTCATTGGCTTGAAAGAGTGGGGGGATAAAAAGATTGGTAATTATAGCAAAGGAATGGTTCAGAAACTCTCCATAGCCTTGGCTCTGATAAACGATCCTGTGGTTCTTATCATGGACGAACCTACGATAGGTATGGATCCAGAAGCCACAGCCCACTTCAGAAACCTATTCTTAACTCTTTCAAAACAAGGCAAAACTATCTTCGTGTCATCCCACCTCCTGGACGAAGTCCAACGAATCTGTACCCACGTAGGAATGATCAACAAAGGCAGGATGATCTTTGACGGTCCAATAACGCAGGTGTTGGAAGCCTTCACCCAAAAATGGATTGTAGAAGCAGAGCTAAAGAAAGCAACAGAAAAAATGATTTCATCCCTCAAGAAACTAGACTACGTGGAAGACGTGAAGGCAGAGGGAAACAAACTAATGATAGAACTGAAAGAGAAAAAAGACCTTAGAGGCGAAATCTCATCAGAAATCTTCAAGCAAAATGGCATACTGTTGAGCCTAAATCTTCACAAGATTACTTTGGAAGACGCCTATCTTAACGCTCTAAAAGGAGGCAAATAAAATGGGTGCCCTTCAAAGAGTTGCGAATATTGTTGGCTATGAGTGGAAAAGAGCTCTAGCCAAGAAATGGTTTTTCGCCTTGGTCATCTTAGCTTTCGCAACCCAAGTATTAATCTTCGTTGTCTTCAATTATCTTTTTACTAACCCCCCTACTAACTTACCTCAATTCATTCAAGCTATTTTGGAAGAAATTAAGCCGTTCATGTGGACTGTTGAGGTGTTGACTCCTCAAGGGTTCTTTATGTCTCTTATAGTCATAATGATTGCAGGCGGATCCATGGCTGAAGAGTACGAACACGGAACATCCGACATACTGCTATCTAAACCAATTACAAAACTTGAGTATATGACTGGAAAATATTTGGGCAGTATATCTCTTCTGAGTTTCGTAGCAGCCATGACGACGGTGCTTGGAGCCATTTTAGCCATTGTGTTTTTCAGTCCCCAAGAAAATCTTCACTTCATCCCGCATATTTACGTGGCTATCGTTTACTCCAACCTTGTTTTCTTGTCTTTAGCCTTCATGTTCAGCGAGGTCTTGAGAAGAGCTACGTTGTCATACTTCTCCGCCATTGGCGTATTCATAGCTTCTTTTGTGATAAGTAGTGTATTATCTGCTGTTTATCGCTTTACAGGGGAACAGCTTTATTCAGATGTTAGCAGATGGCTTCCAACGTGGGGCGCCTCCAACTTCCCCAGTTTTGTTTTGGAAAAACTCATGAATGTTCCAAGTAACCCGTTCATACCTTTAACACAGGGAGACTCTGATCTTCTTTTAGCAGGTGTCCTGGTAGCAGTGTACACCGTCAGCTTCATTATAGTTGCAACCTTCAGACTACTTAGGTCGGATGTTACAAAGAAAACAGCTTAACAATATCCATAATCTATTTATCATATTTTTCCTTGATCAAAAAACCTTCCGTGCGAGCGTTGATTCTTGACTTAAAAAATTAGTATCAAACCTACAAATGCTTCTTTAAGATGGATAGCAAAGACGTATTATAAGTGGAATTACTTTCTAAAAGTGGAGTCAACATTTCGTGTCTCATCTCTTGAGCGAAGGATTGAAAGAAAACGTTTCAAGTCTATGTAAGCATATTGCTGGTTCTCGCCAAATCGTTGCTGCTTGTTTCTACGGTCCATGGGTGTGCGGGGATGCTGATGAAAACAGCAGTGTAAATGTTTTGCTGATCCTTGCTGGTTTTCCTATTCTCTTAAACACCTACTCCAAGATCACAGATGGAGGTAAAGCCTTAATCTTGACAGTTGATCGAAGGGCTTTTGAAAGAGATGTGGAACAGGCGTGGCTGGGAGAATTCGTTGCCGAAAAGGTCACGATTCCCTATGAACCCCTCATCAACGGGCAATATTTGCAGCGTCAGGAAGAAAAGGTGAAAAGAAGAATTGTCTTGGAACTTCTGGAAAACATTGTCTTGGAGTTTCCTGAGTTGTCTAGTGAGTTTCTCATCAAGGCGGAATACTTCCTGTATGAAGCTATGATGCAGAAGGTTCGACTATTTCCCCCTATAACCTATAGTTTTTTTGGCCTGTCGAGAAAAAATCTGGAGCTGACGATGACCGGATACAAAAAAGCCCTTGAGGAACTGGCAAAAGAAAACAAGGTCATATTCTCCAACGGACAAATCAAGATTACGCGAAACTATATCGAAACTATCAGAAAACGAAAACATCGTCTTCCTTTTTTCCTAAAATCAATTCAAAGAGCGGCTCTCCTCCATGTTCTCAGTATACTTTTTGAAACTCTCCGTTCCCTCATGCAAGACCAGAGAATCTTAATGAAAGCGGATAGAAAGGTAAAAGCTGATAGATTTGTTTTCCGCCTTGAGGACCCAAAAAAATACTTGCTGATGCCAACGCCTCTCGGCCCCGTAGCTCTTTCAGACAAGTCTACAATCGAAGATTTTGTTAGAAAAAACTTTCCAGATGGAAAGGCTTTGGACATGAAAATTGAAGGAATGGGAGGAGTTTTAAACGACCTTTACCTCCTCACGCTTCGAAGAAATCACGAGGAACAAAAATTTGTAATAAAGAAATTCAGAGACTGGTCTAGCCTCAAATGGTTCACCTTGGCGTTATGGTCTCTCGGAACCAAAACCTTCGCCGTGCTTGGGCGGTCAAGACTGGAAAGAGAATATGCCACAAACCAGTTTCTCCATAGTAAAGGTTTTCCGGTTCCCAAGATTCTTTACGTAAGTCCCCAAAAACGTTTGATCTTTACAGACTTCATTGAAGGAGAAGAGATGGTGGAGACTATCAAGCGCATCATTTCATCTAAAGAGAAGGCTTTGGAAGAAGCTGCTATGGTAAAGGAGGTGGGAAGAAAAATCGCTGAGGCTCACAGGCTTGGCGTTAGCCTAGGGGACTGCAAACCAGAAAACTTTATCGTCACAGATGACAGGAAGACTTTTTTCGTGGACCTTGAACAAGCGGCGAGAGATGGAAATCAAGCTTGGGACATAGCTGAATTCCTCTACTATTCGGGTCATTACGTTTCTCCCGTCTCTTCAGCCAAACCCGCGAGGATCATAGCTAAAAACTTCATTGTAGGATATGTAGAGGCTGGAGGAAAGAAGGAAACTGTAAAGAAGGCGGCATCAGCGCGATACGTAAAGGTTTTTAGCGTCTTCACTCCGCCTCATGTCATCGCAGCCATTTCAAGCCTTTGCCAAAGAATGGGAAAAACTTAGGTCAAAATTAACAAAACTAAATTGACAGGGAAGTAGGATGGCAAGACACTCAACGTCTCTCACCTTTTACGGAGGAGTAAACGAAATAGGTGGAAACAAAGTTCTTTTAGAAGACAAAAAAGTTAGAATCTTCTTGGATTTTGGGCAGTCTTTCACCATGGGCAAAGAATACTTTACGGGTTGGCTTTGCCCCAGAGCCATAAATGGTTTGGGGGACTATTTTGAATTCAATCTATTGCCAAAGATAAAAGGAATATACAGCGAAAAACAATTGGCATCTACTGGCCTTCCCTACACTGAACCGAACATTGATGCTTTGTTTCTCTCTCACGCCCACATGGACCATGTGGGACACATCCTATTTCTCGACGGAAAAATCCCAATATACTACGGTTACGGAACAAAGATTTTCATGAAGTCAATGGAGGAAACTGGCTCCGCTGACTTCGGAAAACATCCATATGAACCGTTCAGAACAGGACGCAAAATAGAAATTGGCCATCTAGTGGTACAGCCCATTCACGTTGACCACTCTATTCCTGCCGCCTATGGCTTCATAATTCACTCATCCAAAGGCCCAATCGTCTATACTGGAGACCTTCGAGCGCATGGTCCTCGAAAAGAGATGACAGAAGAGTTTGCCGAAAAAGCCCGCGAATCTGAACCCATAGCGATGATAAGTGAAGGAACCAGAATGACTGAAACAGAAAAGAGGAAGAACTACTCCGAATTGGAAGTAGAGAGACTTAGCAACGAAATCGTTTCTGCAACAAACAAGATCGTGTTCGTTACTCATTACGGGCGAGATATGGATAGGTTCAGAACATTCTACAACATAGCCAAAAACAATGGCAGAAAAATCGTCATATCTCCGAAAACCGCTCATCTGTTAAGCAAGCTTGTGGAGGATAAGCGCCTTCACCTCCCAGACCCTATAAAAGATGAGGGTATCTTGGTTTATTACAAGCGTAAAAGAACCGGGGGCTTTCAAGAGAAAGACTATTACGTTTGGGAGCGGGAGTTTATGGACAAACTTGTGAACTACGAATTTGTGCATGAACATCAAAATGAAATAGTTATGGACCTTGTTTTCTACCAGTTCGCAGAACTCATCGACATAAGACCGGATCCGAACAGCCATTTTATTCACAGCATGAGTGAACCCTATAGCGAAGAAGACATCGAGGATGCAGTCATGCACAATTGGTTGCGGCACTTCAAAATCAATTTTCACCAATTACATGCCTCTGGTCACATGAACAGGAATCAACTGGCAAATCTCATAAATTACATCAAACCAAAGCAGATCTTTCCAATACACACCGAAAACCCGAGCCTATTCAAGAAGGTGAATAAAAATGTAAACTTGGTCAGATATGGAAAAAAGTATACGATTTGAAGGGTAATTTGCTTCTCAGAGGAGTTCGCTGTATGTTAGAAGTTCGCTCTCCGATATCCACTTTTCGTCCTTTAGCTCTTTCAATCCTCTTTTGATGCCTATTCGTGACTCTATTGTTCGTAAGATGTTGACTTTAATTCCAGCGGCGCTTACCTCTTTTTCAAACACAGGATTTTCTGCTGTTAGGATCACAAGTTGATTAAGAAGTGTTGTTATGGCTTTTGACCGAGATTGAAGAAAAGTCTTCATTTTTGTGGCTCCGAAAACACCCTTCAATTTTGTTAGGATTCCCATGCTACCTACGATTGATGGCGGATACACAACATATCTTTTTTTTGATTCTGTTTCGTAACAAACAAAGTAGAGGGGCACGTATGCAAGCACTTGATCTTCTCTTCTTCTCGGTGTACCTATCCTGTCAAGTTTATTTAAGGCCGCCTTTTTTGGTTCAACCAGTTCACTTATTTGATTTATGATCGAGGAAGTCATGTCGTTTAGCGACGTCATTTCTTGTTGTTTTATTCTGATTCTGGCCTCCCGTGAAGCCTCAAGTTCTCTAAGAACTTTCATGGCTTCTTCGATGTGGGTGTCTCGTTTTGTTCTCTGTTGAGATATTTCAAGTTGCTTGGCAGTTTCAGCATCCTCGATTCTTCTGTCTATGTCCTTAATGTTTTTCTTTAAAGTCGGAAGGTTTTTCCTGATTTTTTCAAGCTTCTGGCTCCATTGAATCTCGGTTATTTCATCTTTGCGAAGTCTACAAGATTTTATTTCAGAGTCACAACGGTCCATTTCAGCTATTAGGCGTTCCTGCATCTTTTCAAATTTAACCCTATCTCTGTGGAGAGGTCGTAATTGCCTCTCAAATCTTTTAGATATCCTAGTGATTTCTTCACCATACCTCTCTTGAATTTGGTGGGTCCGCTCCGATACTCTAGGCTTAACAGCCTCAATTTTTTGGTCAAATTTCTTTCGAATTTCCTTGATTTCTTCGCGAAGATTTTTTTCATGTTCTGTAGTCCTTGAACTGAGTAATTTTACGCTTTTGCCTAGGTTTTTGATATCCTCACTCGATTTGCCTCTGAGATCTGAAAGCTCTTCGATAAAAGCTGAGATCTCGGATTCGCCGAGGATGGGAGCTAAAACTGCTTTGGGAGTTACAGGTTTTCCAATTTCTTCCACTTCTGAAAGATAGGCGACAAAATCTTGTATGAAATCAGTATCTGAAATCAAGCCATCTATGGTTTTCTCCTCCTTCCCGGTGAAATCTTGAAAGAAACTGGCGTTTTGGGAAAGAGCCACAGAATAGGCTTCAAATGTTTTCGCGCTTCCTTGAATATCATTATCAAAGGCCTTGATATCAGGCAGCATGTCATAAGACAATTTGTGTTTAATGACACCAAGTCCGTCAAATATTACGGTTCTTTCTCTCCAAGGAACCATCCATATGGGATAGCACGCCTCACCTATGAAAGCCAGGTTCTCAGCTGGTTTTTTCAAAATGCGCCCTTCACCCTTTTCCCTATCCGCTTCAGCTAGACAGAAAATAGCTGCCATCTCCATATCCTTTGTAAAGTCGGTGCCTCGATCCTCCGCGGGAACAGCAAAGGAGAGGAATAGTTCCCTCACTTGCTTATGCACGGTACACACCTTTTCAACTTATATTGATTATATGAAATCTACCGATTTAAATGACTTGTGAATAATTCTGAATAGAAACAAACTGAAGGACATAAAGTAACGCCACCTTCTATTTTGTGTCTCCTTTCACTCCTTCGTATCTATAGAGGTCCTACAACCCTATTCCTAAGATTGGTCCAATGATCATACCTAAATTAAAGAAGGCTTGTTGTCTTCGGAAGAGTTTACCTCTGATCTTAGCTGATACTATGTCAGCACCTAGCGCCCTACTTGCTGGCATAACAACATTACGATCCATGGACCTGAAGATCACTAAGTCCACTGCGCGCGCGCATAGAAGTAATTGACATAAATAAATTAACCGAACAGGAATAAATCATACTAGCGAATCAAGAGGAGCATGGAAATGAGATCAACGATGTTTAAAACATGCGCGCGCGCAACGAACATTGGGATATTTGACATGGATGAAACTATGACGTGCGCATGAGAAGACAAGTTTCTTCTGAGAACAAAACAAACCCAACTTAGGATAGATTTAGTTCGATTTCAACCCCAAAACCAAATGCATGTATGCTCACACACTTTTGAAAGAAATAAGATGTGACTGTTTTCAACATTCCTTTTTTTATATCTGCAAAGATAACACTTAATGAAATGGAGGAAGGTGTTTGGAAGATATTAGAAAAAGTATGGAGAGGCATGGCATACCCGGCAGAGACTTGTATGAACTTCCACCGTCAGAGAAAAGGTTTCCAGATGGATGCCACTATAGGATAGAGATTTCTGGAGTTGAACGACCTTCAACCCTTGAGGCTTTGATTGACGAAATGGATAAAAGAAATGTTCCAGTTCACAGATTGGTTTCCATGGTTATGGGATCCACCCTTCTGTCAGACAATGAGTTAGGAAAATTTGCGAAAATAGCGAGAACCGCCAAACTCGAGGTTGTTGTGACACCAGGTCCGAGAACTGCTTGGGACCTTGGAGGCCAAATAAGGACGCCTGAGGGAGTCGTTTCTGGAATGCGTTTTAGAGGATCAGACAACCTCGCCTACGTAATAGCTGACATAAAGAGAACAATAGACTTCGGTTTTAGAAGCTTCTTGATTGTAGATGAGGGGCTTCTCTGGCTTCTAAGCCAAATGAGAAAAGCAGGAGAAATACCCAAAGACGTGGTCTTTAAAGTTTCTATTTTTACGGGTCACGCAAACCCAGCTGGAGCAAAGGTTTTAGAGATGCTGGGCGCTGATACCTTCAACCCAGTGGCAGACCTAACGGTTCCCATGTTGGCAGCCATTAGGAAAGCCATCAACATACCCATTGACGTGCATGTTTACTTATTTGATTCATGGGGTGGCTTCAACAGATTTTGGGAAACTCCGGAAATCACGAGAGTCGCTGCTCCTTGCTACTACAAGATTGAGCCTGGGCCCAGCACCGGTTCGCTCTATAAGCCTTGGGTAAGCCCAGACCATCTAGCTTTCCTTGCAAGAGAAAAAGTGAAGCAAGCTGAGATCATAAGATCCATCATCGAGAAGAACTATCCCGAAGCCAAGCTGTCAAAGGTGGGTGCAAAAGATCTAGCGATACCGAAGCCCACTTAAACTAATAATGCAAGAAAATTGTCTTGTGGTCTTCTCCATAATAATTTGAATGAGTAAAGTTGAGGGGATGTTTGATGTTTAAGCCTAAGGGAATCTTACCAGCCTTGGTAACTCCCTTCACTGATGATGGAAAAGAATTGAGTGAAGATAGGTTGCGAAATCTCGTTAACCATTGCATAGGGTTGGGGGTAAGTGGGGTTGTTCCATGTGGCACCACCGGCGAGTTTGTGAATCTCACGGTCAATGAAAAGGAGAGATTGATCGACATCGTTGTTGATGAAGTCAACAGCAGGGTAGCTGTAGTCGCGGGGACGGGAGCAAGTGGGACCGATCAGGCCCTAGAGTTGACTAAGTACGCGAAGGATGCTGGAGCAGACGCAGCGCTTGTCGTGACCCCCTTTTATCTTAAGCCCACAGATCGAGGAATCTACGAGCACTTCTCCACCGTCGCCACTGAAGTAGATCTTCCAGTGATTCTTTACAATATTCCTCAATGCACCGGGGTGTGGTTACCTTGGCAGATGGTGGAGGACCTTGCAGAAATCCCAAACATAGTTGGGTTGAAAGACAGCAGTGGAGAATTGAAGTATATCCTAACAGTCCTGGAGAAGGTTAGAGACAAAATTAATGTTATGTGCGGCTACGACGAGGTGGTGCTGCCTGCCCTAGCCTCCGGTGCTTCAGGAGCCATACTGGCGAGCGCCAACGTGGTTCCAGACTTCTGGGTTGATATTTACGATTCTGTTCAAAAAGGCAGCCTCGAAAAGGCTCGCAAACTACAGTTCAAGATTCAGAAGATCGCGAGAATCATCGCCAAAAGCGGACCCGTTGGAACAAAAGAGGCGCTAAATATGATGGGAAT
>CAYFWY010000075.1:0-9022 GCA_964346895.1 uncultured Candidatus Bathyarchaeia archaeon
TCACATGGTATTCGTCGCACTCGAAATGAATAAGTTGCGGATATAGCATGGTGTTGATAATGTTCTTGTGGCTCAGAAGCTGAGTACATGCCAAAAACTAAATAGATAAAAAAGGTAGATGTATTTTTGTGGCAAACAAAATCAAGCTGTTAGGGAATTTTACGCGCGCACGCGTGCGCAGTTTCTTAACTAGAAATTCGTTTCATCCTCTATTTGTTCATTTTGATTGCACCGATCGATGTAACATGAAATGTTCATTTTGTAATGTTTGGAGGAAAAATGTATTTTCAAATGAAGCATCAGCTTTGGATTTTGAAAAGAGATTATTGGAATGTTGGGATTTGGGTTGTTCAGTGATAAGTTATTCCGGTGGAGAACCTTTACTGAGGGAAGATATTGGAGAATTATTAGAATTTTCTAGTAGAAGAATAGGCTTCTATACTGGGTTAGTTACTAATGGTCTTTTATTGGACAAAAGAATCAATGAGATTTCAAAATACGCTGATTTTCTGGCTGTATCGTTTGATGTGAATGATGAGAGAACATTCAACAAGACTAGGGGTGTTGATGCTTTTGAAAGAGTCAAGAAGAACATAGAACTCGTTAGAAGTATGGGTATAAAACTTAGCTTGTTTTCTGTAATAACAAAAGAAAACTTTGGATTCATAAACAATACAATTGACTTTGCAAAATCCCTTGAAATCCCAGTTCATTTCTCACCTGTAGATAATGTGCCAAGAGAATCTATAGAAATGTCAGACGCTGGAAAATTGAAAGTAGCTGACACTGGAAAAGTTATGAAGAAACTAACAGAAGAGAAGAAAAGATATAGAAAAATACATTTTGAGAATGATTACTTTAAATTTCAATCTCTAGGTGGATTCAACAGAATTATCGGGTGTTCTTCTGCATCGACAACAATCTCTCTAAAGCCTGACGCGTCTGTTGCTTTGCCTTGTCCTTTTTTCACATTAATGACTGTTAGTAAAAATGAGAATTTAAGAGATCGTTTGAATTCAACAGAAGCCAGAAGCATCATCGACAAATGCGGTAAATGGAGCTTCTGCAAAGGCTGCTCAATCGGGTGCATGTATGTCGTGTCTTTACTTAACAACCCTTATTATATGATTAGATGGATAAAGAATAAGCTCTAGGATTATTGCCAATCTATGTCGATGGCCTAAATCGCATACTTGCCTTCTAAAAAACAAAAAATGATGCGCGGGGAATTATCGGATCATCCCATCAGATTTCTGATATTTAGAAAGACGCAATGACGCTGACTAGAATAGCGAGTGTATCTCAAAATTCTTCTCAAGATCCGCATAAAATTAATTCAGTTCCACAGCAGGCAATAGACGACAAACGAGAATAAGAACTTAATATTTAACAGTGCAGTCTATATGGATACAATTCGTGGCTACTATAAATGAGTGTCTGGAGATTACTTAAAATAGAGGCTAAAGACGCTTTCACAAACATGGCCATTGATGAGGCTATTCTATTGGCTAGAGTAGCTGGTAAGGTGCCCAGCACCCTCCGCTTTTACAGATGGAACCCCTCAGCCGTCTCAATAGGTCGCTTTCAAGATCTTCGCAACGAGGTGCAGGTAGAAAACTGTAGAAAATATGGTGTAGACATCGTAAGGAGGATTACAGGTGGAGGAGCAGTATACCATGATTATTATGGAGAAATAACATACAGCGTGGTCGTTGACGGAAAAGATTTAGGATACGCAGACATGGACATACTTTCGGCTTACAAAACAGTATGTTCGGGACTCATCGAAGCTGTTAAGATTCTTGGAATCTCCGCAGAATTTAATCCACTAAATGCGAAACAGTGCCCCAACCTAACGATAAAGGGAAAGAAAATCTCTGGAAGCGCACAATCTTACAAGAGAAACATACTACTTCAACATGGAACATTTCTAGTAAATATTGACCATGAAAAAATGTTTACTTTTCTCAAGGTTCCTTGGGCTAAGACACTGACGGACATATTGGAAGTATCAAAGAAAAAGTTGACATCTACAAATCAGGAACTTGGTTCACCTAAGTCTATGGAAGAAGCATACCAAGCGCTAGTTGATGGATTTGAAAAGGCGTTGAAAATACAAGTTGAAGAGGAAGAATTAACGAGTTACGAAAGGAAAATGGCTGAAAAACTTCGTAAAACCAAATTTGCTACCAATGATTGGAACTTTAGCGGTAGAACCACCGGCCAATCGTAAATAAGTCAATAGTTTTTCTACATTAGAGCGTGCATGACAATGAGGGGAGCAAACACGGAAGCGACGAGAGACATTACGGTTATCATTGTGTTCAGTGACGGACCCGCTGTATCTTTGAATGGGTCACCTACAGTGTCGCCTATAACAGCAGCCTTGTGGGAATCTGAACCCTTACCACCAAAGGCTCCTGCTTCAATATATTTTTTGGCATTATCCCACAATCCACCAGCGTTGGCCATCAAGAGAGCAAAGATCAAACCGGAGAAGATGCTACCACCTAAATATCCACCGAGGGCTCCTATGCCCCCAACGAAGCCTACTACCAAGGTAACAACGATAGATAGTACGCTTGGAAGAATCAACTCCTTCAAGGCTCCTTTCGTGGCAATATCTACGCACTTTGCATAGTCAGGCTTTACTCCCTCCTTCCCTTCCTTCAGACCTGGAATTTCTCTGAATTGCCTTCTAACTTCCTCGATCATTCTGAAGGCATTTTTACCGACTCCCAACATCACCAACGCTGAGAACAATGGTGGCATAGCAATACCTATCAGAGCGCCAGTTAAAACTAATGGTTCCATCAAATCAAAGCCAGCTGCCCCTGAATATTCTTGAAAAGCAAAAAGCAATGCAAGCACAGTCAATCCTGCAGCACCTATTGCAAACCCTTTCGTTATAGCCTTGGCCGTGTTGCCAGCAGCGTCCAGTTTATCTGCAATTTCAATTACTTCTTCTTCAAGTCCCGACTGTTCTGCGATTCCTTTTGAGTTGTCGACGATTGGACCATAGGCATCGCCTGCAACGATCATCCCCACAATGGACAACATTCCAACGGCAGCCATGCCAACTCCATACACTCCTTCGATGCCGAACGCCTCAGCCAAAAAGTAGGCCCCTGCAGATGCGACACCGATTCCAAGGAGCGGCGGAAACATGCTTATCAGACCATAGGAAAAACCACTTATTATGTTGACGGCTGCTCCGGTTTGAGAAGCCTCAGCAGTTCTTATCGCTGGAGTTCTATCTATGGAAGTGAAATAATCTGTCGTAATGCCGATTATAACTCCTGCCACTAATCCAACAACAGCAGTTCCCCAGATTCCAAAATTGAATTCTAGATAATAAGTAACTAGAAATGTGAGGCCAGCAAAAATAACGCAGGTTAGGTAGGTTCCCCAGTTGAGGGCTCTTCCGGGGCTTCCTTTTTTTCCAACTCTTACTATGGCAACCCCCAATATTGAGGCTAAAATTCCTAACCCAGCAAATATTAATGGTAAATTGACAAACCGATTTTCAAAGGATGTAACACCTGAAGAAAGAGGTACTCCCAAAAGCATTACCGCCACTACGCTGGCGACGTAAGAATCAAATAGGTCGGCTCCCATTCCTGCCACGTCGCCGACATTGTCGCCAACATTGTCTGCTATTACCGCTGGATTACGGGGGTCATCTTCAGGAATATTCATTTCCACCTTGCCCACAAGGTCAGCGCCTACATCAGCAGTTTTTGTGTATATACCTCCACCTGCCTTTGCGAATAGAGCCATGGCGCTTGCACCAAAACTGAAGCCGAGAACTACTTCAGGATCGCCAGTTAGATAATAAACAATACTTATTCCAAGTAGAGCGAACCCAACTACAGATAAGCCCATGACAGCCCCACCGCGAAACGCTATCGGAAAAGCTTTGTTCAATCCTTCTTTTGCTGCATTGGCTGATCGCACGTTTGCCTTTAAAGCAACCGTCATTCCTAAGTAGCCCGCCAAAGCTGAACAGATTGAACCAAAAATGTATGCTACGCCCATAATGGGACCGTTGGGAAGGAAAATTGCGAGGATTGTGGCTACAACTGCAACGAAAACTGCAAGGTACATAAATTCTCTTTTCAGAAAGGCATTAGCGCCCTCTTGTATCGCTCCAGCAATTTCACGCATCTTCACGGTTCCACTATCTTGTTTGTTTACGTAAAGAAAAAGATAGGCTGCAACTACTATAGAAGCTAAGGCCGCGAGGGGCGCAATAGTCCACAAGTCCATTAATAATCACACTCAATACGTAGACTTATTGAACAATAAACAAGGAAGTCTTAAGTTTTTCGCCGACCCTTTTGCAATATCACGTCTAGAAAATCATTTTACGCCTTCACCTATCTCCTCATTCCAAGTCTTTTAGCAGCTACGAGAAAACAAGTCATCTACTGAAAGAAACGCTTTTTAAGCGCAGCGGTGCCTTAAAAGGCTAAATGTCAAATTAAGTGATTGAAAAACACAGGCGGTCGACATGAGCCCAGAATGGCATGCCATGGAAACAGAGGAACTCACGAAGACCTTGAAAGTCAGCGAGAAAGGGTTGAGTGGAGAAGAGGTTCAACGTCGACTGCAAGAATTTGGACCCAACGAACTTGTAGAAAGAAAGGGTATAACCCCTTTTCAGATATTTCTCAGGCAATTTAAAGACATTTTCGTAATCATGCTTCTAATCGCGATCGCCATCTCCGTTCTAATTGGAGAAATCATAGACGCTTCAACAATAGGCGCCATTGTAATTCTCAACTCTATAGTTGGTTTCGTTCAAGAGTATCGATCGGAAAAGGCGATGGAAGCCATGAAAAAGTTGACAGCTCCTAAGGCACGAGTCTTACGAGGTGGGAAAGAAATGCTCATACCCGCCAGAGAGGTTGTGCCTGGCGACATCGTACTTTTGGAGGCTGGAGACCGCATCCCAGCTGACAGCCGGCTTCTTGAAGTTGTGGAGTTGAAGACTGATGAAGCAGTTTTAACAGGTGAATCGACACCCGTGGGAAAAACAACTGAGGTTCTCGACGATAAAACGCCTGTGGCAGATAGAAAAAATTCTCTTTTCATGGCTACTCACGTGACATATGGTAGAGGAAAAGCTGTAGTGACGTCTACAGGTATGAAGACCCAATTTGGTAAAATCGCTGAGATGGTCCAAGCTGTCGAGGAGGAGGAAACTCCTCTGAAACAGAAACTTGCAGTGTTCGCCAAGAAACTTGGAATTATAATAATAGGAGTATGTGTAGTTATATTCGCTCTTGAATTATACGAAATATTTGTTCTCGGAACATCCATGGGAGCTGAAGCTATCGGAAAAATCTTGGACGCTTTTGAGACAGCGGTTGCGTTGGCGGTTTCAGCCGTTCCTGAGGGTTTACCCGCCGTAGTGACTGTGTCGCTTGCTCTGGGCTCTCGGGAACTCGCAAAACGCAACTCAGTTATCAGAAAGTTGGCTTCAGCTGAAACCCTTGGAGCCACAACCGTCATTTGTTCCGACAAGACTGGCACGTTGACAAAGGGAGAAATGACTGTTAGGAAAATTTATGTTGACGAAAAAATGGTTGACGTGACTGGAGTAGGCTACCAACCGATAGGTGAATTCTTTTACGAGGGAACTCGCATCGAACCGAAAGAAAACGAAGACCTCAGCTTGCTTTTGAGAGCCAGTTCACTGTGCACAAACGCGAATTATGACGGAAAAAGCGTGATTGGAGACACTACTGAAGGGGCTCTAATTGTTGCGGCTGCTAAGGCTGGAATGACTAAGAAAGAAATAGAAATCTACTATCCGCGCGTGCATGAGGTGCCCTTCACCTCAGAGAGAAAACGAATGACAACCGTCCATAAGACACCTGAAGGAAAACTTGTTGCCTACGTTAAAGGAGCTCCAGAAATAATTTTGGAACGCAGCACCCAAATTCTAAAAGATGGCAAGGCAGAGAAACTTGGCGCGAAAGAAAGGAAGACAGTTCTAGAAATGAACGAAAATATGGCACGCGACGCCTTGCGGGTGCTAGGTGTAGCCTATAGAGAATTGTCAGACAACATCCCAACTAATACTCATGAAGAAATCATTGAGAACGGCTTGGCGTTTGTAGGCTTGATGGGAATGATAGATCCACCGAGAGAGGAAGCAAAACAGGCTAACGAAAAGTGTCAGCAAGCAGGAATAAAGACAGTCATGATAACAGGAGACCACAAACTCACGGCGGTTGCGATAGCCAAAGAATTGGGCATGCTTAAAAGTGAAATGGTTTTGACTGGCTCAGAACTCGACAACATGACTGATGAAGACTTTGAAAAAATTGTTGAAGACGTCACGGTCTACGCTAGGGTTTCTCCAGAACACAAACTTCGCATAGTTAAGGCGTTGAAAAAGAAGGGTCATATCGTTGCTATGACTGGCGATGGAGTAAACGATGCGCCTGCACTCAAACAGTCTGACATCGGGGTCGCAATGGGCATAACTGGCACTGACGTAACTCGAGAGGCCGCCGACATGGTGTTGGCAGACGACAACTTCGCGACAATAGTCACAGCAGTTGAAGGAGGCCGAGCTATATATGACAACATACGAAAATTCTCGTTCTTTCTGTTACGTTCCAATTTTGATGAATTACTTGTAATAGGTGCGTTCGCTCTGTTGGGTTTAGAATTGCCTCTGACCGCTGGCATGATTCTGTGGATAAACTTAGTCACAGACGGAGGCCCTGCTCTGGCCTTGAGTATGGACCCGCCAGCCGAAGATTTAATGAATCGGTCTCCACGAAATCCGAATGAGGGTGTACTGCACGGAAGAATAGCCTCGATTTTAGCCACTTTTGTAACACAGTGTCTCGGCACTGGAGCCTTGTTCTATATGGCTTATTATGTGTGGGGGCGTCCTCTAGGTGAAGCGCAAGCGATGGCTTTCGTGCAAGCCACATTACAGGAATTAATAATAGTGTGGAACTGTCGGTCGGAAAAACACAACGCATTCAAGGTCGGGTTCACGTCAAACAAATTCTTGCTTGTCGCAGTGGTTTTCTCAATGTTGTTAACTGTTCTTATACCCTACACTGGTTTGTTCGGTACAGCGCCACTAAACCTTTTAGACTGGGCTATGGTTCTACCCATCTCTCTTTCAGGCTTCTTAATCTTACCAGAGATTTTCTACGGAAGAAAGATATGGCGCTGGAAGTAATCTTCCGAAACGATTGACAATGTTCCCCGAAATTCAAGATAATTAATGAAAATCACCTTTCACAGTTCTTAGGTGCATTCCATAGAGTGGATTCATAATGTATAATTAACGCCTAAAGGTTATCGATTATCGACGACAGTTGAAGACAACGCGGGTAAGCTTGAAGCTACTATTCCACAGTTTGGGTCTCGGTTGCCTAAGCAGTTCCATATTCCTCGAGATGCTGGTCTTCTGGGACATATTGCGGCGAGGATACTTTTTAGCCACAGAGCAAAATCAACTAATATTATCATTCGAGATATTTCTTACAATTTTCGCCTGCATCTATTTTGTGTACATGTATCAGCGGTTCGTTCGCTCCCTGAAGTAACGACAACGTTAACTTTTCTATTTTTTCCTTCATAATGGTTGTTGAAATATTTCAAAATATGCATAAACAATTTGTATTATGCAAGAATTAAAATCCATATATAGAAACATATTCGAGAAAAATAATAATTGTTAAATATTCCTCTATCGAGAGAACTGAAATCGTGCTAAATCTTGATAGGTGAAAAAGTGCACTGGAAAAAAATCGTTGTATCCTCATTTATTCTCTCAATGCTCTTTTTGACTTCAATATACGATGCTGGGGTAAGAGCTACATCCGAAGAGAGACGATCCGTTTATGAAATCGATTCTTTAGGTCTCAAAGTTAACATTGTGGCTCCATATCTCGCCGATCCTGGGGAAAACATAACTGTTACCTTCAATGTAACAGCAGCAACCTCGAGTGATATAGATGTGGAATACATTCACGTGAGCATTTATGGTATGAGAAACGAAACAGAGGAATTTTCATTCCCCCTCTTAGACATCTACATAAATGAAGTGCCATATCACGTTGACCATGTAGTAATGATACCTAATGATACATGCCCAGGATTACTCTACGGTGTTATAGAGTGGGGGGAATGGAGCGTACAATTTCCAGGAGGGATGAGAGTGACGATAGAAAATCCACCTCTTGCCGGCTTCGTTGTAACCTACGTGAAGAATGTGAAACTCCAAGAAGCTCAAGCGGCATATGACTCTTTGCTTGCCAACTACACAAAAATGGAAGACTACAAAAGCGATTTGGGTTCTACCCGAAATGTGATGTACATTCTTGTGGCGACAACCATAGTCTCCGTAGCGACGGTCTTCATTATTCTACTAAGAAGACCTAAAAGACCTTGGGCATAGAATTCCAAGCTGTCTCTTTATTTCAGGGATCACTTCGGACGGAGGCTGCCTAGGGTAATTGTAGATGGGCCCACCAGGTCTCTCGTTGTAGTAAGGGCGGTTGCAGCTAGGACAACCAGAAGTTAGAAATGGCTCGCCCGTTTCGATGGCTTCTCGTAACTGCTCCTCAGGGACGCTGAAGTTGATGAGACAGCCATCATTGTCGAAGATTATTTCTTCAAACCGCGTTTTTCCATGGGTTATGAGATAGTGGGCGATCTGAACCTTACGATACTGACTGAGAGAAGGTTGGAGGCTTTTTTCCAGAAGGGTTCCAGGGATTGGGGTAAAGGAAAACAAGCCAGGGTAGACTCCTAAATCGACGCACCATTGAATAGTTTGAATCATTTCCTCCTCTGTTTCTCCTAGACCTACGATGAGATGGGTGGTTATGAATCCTTTTCCAAAAACCTTTGTCGCCTCCCTCAAAGCTTCTTGTTGCTTCTTCCAAACGTATGGTCCACCAACAAGCCTCCCCTTAATCTTGTCAAATATCTCCTCGGTGGCAGCGTCTAAGGCTATGCTTATTCGGTCAACGCCAGCTTC
>CAYFWY010000076.1:0-9006 GCA_964346895.1 uncultured Candidatus Bathyarchaeia archaeon
AAATATGGAATCTGGAATTCAAGGACTATAAAGAATATCTGGAAAACTATGGTGAACCGCTGTCTGATAAAGCGCTTTTCACTATTACGGATTACTATGGTGGACTTGGATTTCTGCTACACAGACGACTCATAGATATCGATACAATTGAGTATCTTTTGAGCGGATCAAGTGCGGGTGTATGGGAAAAATTGAAGCCTATAATAGAAGGCACGAGAAAACATTATAATTTACCAGAGTTATTCAAGTGGTTTGAATATCTCTACAAAGAAATGCAGAAAAGAGAACAAAGACTACATAAAACACAGCAATAGACCACATTGTTCATTATATGCTCAAACACCCCTAAGAGATTCAAGAGATTACACAGTGTGGTCCATAAATCATAAAAACTAGGGATGAGAGGTAATTGATGATGAATGAAATGGTGAAAGTTTTTGTCGTTTATGACACAAAGTATGGCAACACAAAGCTTGTAGCAGAGAAGATCGCGGAGGGAATGAAAAGAGTCGAAGGAATAGAAATTACCATCAGTGATGTCGAGAAAACCGATCCTGAAAAGGCAGCTGATTATGATGCTATTTTGGTAGGTTCGCCAAACCATTTTGGGGGACCTGTTGGGGGTATCAACAGGTTCATTGACAAACTCGGCAGACTTGACTTGAAGGCGAAATGGATTGCTGTTTTCGATACCTATTTGGACAAAGACTTCGAAAAGGCAGTGAAGAAAATGGAGAAGAGAATAGACGAAAAGGTTCCTGCATTGAAGTTGATAACTTCTGGCTTGTCAATAAGAGTCGACGGAATGAAGGGCCCAATCACAGATGGAGAACTTCCTAAATGCATAGATTTCGGAAAGAAAATCGTAGATCAACTTAAAACTTAACATGCACACGCGCGCAAAAGTTTTGAAAAATCGGCGCGCGGGCATAAATGCGTGCATCCCAAGTCAAACGTCCTTTAACACAATTATTATATAATCAACGAAATTATAATGCGTAAAAGTGAGGAATTTCGTTGACTTTTTGTTCCAAGTGTGGAAAAGTCGTTACTGAAGAAATGAATGTTTGCCCAAATTGTGGAAATGTATTAAGAATTATACCGACTTCTAGGGTAACTGTTGGAACTAAAAATCCAGGTGTAGCTGCTATTCTCTCGCTTTTTATACCAGGTCTCGGTCAAATCTATGCTGGGAGGATTGGTCGAGGACTGCTTATGCTCTTTATCGTTATTCCGTTAAGTGTACTTCTTGCTTTATTCTTTTTCTGGTTACTATTACCATTGCTTCTACCTTTAGCGGTTTGGATCTGGAACATTTTCGATGCGAGTAACATCTGTAAAGATTATAATAGACGCCTTATAGAAACTGGAAATCCTCCGTGGTAACGGGCGCGTTCATAAGAAATAAAAATGAGAATGCAGTTGTAACGATGAGGTTTAGAGATTGGTCTTGAGAAAAGAGTATGTTGTCACCGAGATTAGTGCTTCTCCGGATGGTTCACCTTTTGTATTTATCACCCTCAGAGATCCATCGGAAGTTCGTGGTCCTCAGAAAACCTCTACTGCCTCGCCAGTGGTAACCTTTGGATCCATGAATGACATGTTCAGAAACCTTGGTCGTGTAATTTCGAAGCAGATGATGAGTGGTTTTGCCACCATAATAAAACTTAGCTTGAATGAGTATGAAAAACTTGATTTCAAGGTCGGAGATCGGGTTTCCGTAGAGATTGACAAAACCCAAATAAGTATATCGTGATATCGTAACGCACAAAATTTTAACTTCGTTGTGAAGAAGAAAGTTAGAAATAGCCTTTCTAGAGACGAGAAGTCTTATGCTCAAGATGTTTCGTTAGATACCGCCGAGTCTTTTCATTAAGACCATAATAACATACGGTTCCATCTAGCGTCTTATATCTCCTCAAATATTTCTTATAGACTAAGTCTCTCAAAACTTCCTTACCTCTCTTGTCGAATTCCTCTTCCTTCACCATTGTAGAACCATCACAGCGAAGCAAGTTAACCACAAAACCATGTGGTAGAAGAAAATACACTCGTTTAGCATCATACAAATATGTCTTGTCGCGTTCTTTGTACAAAGGAATCAAGTCACCAGCACGTTCCTTAACATCTCTTGAACTCTTTGCATGAATCGCCCCAAAAGGTCTCGGAACTTCACCTCTCTTCTCCAATTCCTCTTTTCTAAGCATCATGCCTAATTGTTTATCCAGCCATTCAGAGTTAATCATAAAAATCTGCTCAACCAGCGTGTCAAGCATAATGGAAGTTTGATTAACGATCTTCTCTAAAATCTTCAAACATCTATTTAGATCGCTTTCAAGTTCACTTGATTCTATAACGATCTTCGACATTTTGATGTTTCTATAGTTAACTATAACATCGATACCGCTTTCATCATCAAGTTTTAGGTTCTTGTTAACCTCTAATCCTATTGGCTGTTGAAATGATATCTCTCCATTGATAGAGTAGCCGAAACCTTCAACAGCGACAACCAAAGGACCGACCAACATGAACCCTAAATCTACACCTTGAAAGAATTCGATCAAAGCGCTTTTGTTTTCACTCAAAAACCCTGTAAGTTGCAAGTAATCCTCCTTTTTCAATTCGTTCTTTATCTTGAAGCGCAATGAAGTCGCACTCTGATTTTCTTGTTTCAATTGTTCTCATAATTTCCTTAATGGTCTTCCGGTATAACAGAAAAGTTTTGATTTCCTTTTATCGTCTACCATAACGAAACACGATTCTTGGAGGAGACTTTGCTCTTTAGAAGAAACTCTCAACGTTGATTCTTCTTTGATGCACTGTAAATGAAACCATTTATCCAATTTGTTTTTGCCAGAATACAGCGAGATCCAAGCTACAATCTTCATGTTTTCACTCCAAGAAACAGATCGATCAAACATGACGTAATAATTCATTGAACATTACCTAAGCTATGGGGTTTGGTTTCAAAGGAATGATGTTCACCACGAAACCTTTGCTCTGTCATCATTCGCTCTTGCGATTGGGATACTCATAGGTTTAAATGCCTGCAAGAAATAATTCGTGCATGCATGCTAATTATGAAAGTTTTCTATTTTGTGCGTGTTCTCATAGAAATCGACTTGGTTGGGCAAGTGCTTACACAGATTCCACATCCGAAGCACTGTTTTTCATCAAAAATTAATTCATTGTTTTCCAAGTGGCGAGTTTTGAATTGACATCTTTCGACGCAGGTACCGCAGCCTACACATGTTTCTAGATTGTTCACAGCGATATATTTGGAAGCTAGAAGATGTCCGATCGCTTCAGGCATGTTGAATCTCACTAGCGCACTCATGGAGTGGCAGCAACACGAGCAACAGCTACAAAGATAGTCTGGTTTTTCATTTCTTTTGTAACTATAGGCCATGTGGACGAGTCCTGCTTTATGTGAGCGCCGCAAAGCTTCAAACGCTTGATCAATGGTTGTCTTTTTTGCCAATCCTCTCTTGATTTTGTCTTCTGCTAGTTTATCTAGGGCTATGCATACATCTACAGGAGAGTCGCACTTTTTCAATCTTATTCTGCAACCACAAGTGCCTAGGGCAATCAACCTTGCACCATCTAAAATCTTCTTCGCTTCAGTTATGTTGAAGATCCGTTGCTGGCCTTCTATCGAGATGTTTACTGGAATTGTGATTGCGGTCATTGTGTCTATGTACTCTTTCTTGAGTTCTTCTTTCGTCCAATCCTTCTTCTCAGGCATTTTCATCCACTACGTTTTGGATCCACAAGTACGCATAACTTAGCTATATGACAGCTTGAAATAGTATATAGGTCATCATCAGAATTATGCCGCCCACTTGTGACACTCCACCTCTTGTGAGAAAACGCCAGAAGACTATTGTTGTCACTAGCAAAAATGGGAGAATTTCTGTGAAGATTGTCATGTCAACTGCAAAGGGTGAAGTAATGAGAACTAGCCCCAACCCAAGAGTAATGTTTGTGAGATTAGAGCCAATAATGCCTCCAATTGCTAATTGAACACGACCCCGTCTAACTGCTGTTACACCTAGGGTAAGTTCCGGCAAAGAAGTACCTATCGCAAC
Source organism: uncultured Candidatus Bathyarchaeia archaeon (assembly GCA_964346895.1). Lineage (GTDB taxonomy): Archaea > Thermoproteota > Bathyarchaeia > Bathyarchaeales > Bathyarchaeaceae > CAYFWY01. The sequence goes on from CAYFWY010000076.1 coordinate 4,089, forward strand.
AACTTTTGCCCCAATCAAGATTGGCGGAGCACCGAGAATTATTGCAATATCAATGCCGGATGAAACAACGAAACGTGCTGCAATTATTACAGCAGTGAAGCTTAAAATCAGCATTGCGACAACCGTTTTCCAGTTTCCCTTCACAACAGTTGCTAAATTGTTTGTTTTCACAGTTGGTGTTCTCTTTTTTCCCATGAAATAGATGTTGATTAAGAAAGTTCCTAAAAGGATAACACCCACGATGGGGCTTGCAACTTTAAATATTACAAGGAGCAGGGGGATTAAAGATGTAAGGAAGAGAATGTCTGTCAGCTCTACTAGAAGGTCTGTGCAGCAAGTTTTGAGGAAACCAAGCATTCCAAGAATGCCTAGAACTGCACCGATATTAAACACGTTTGATCCGAGGATGCCTCCTATGCTGATCGCGGGAGTTCCTTGAAGAACCGAAAAGAGGGCTACAATTATCTCAGGCGTTGACGTCATCACCGCAAGAATTACAAACCCTGCTGAGGCTTCACTCAAACCCGTGAGTTCAATCATCTTTTCTATGGACGTTATGGCAAAATGGCTAGCGGAAGCTAAAACGACCAAAGAGACAGCAAAAATCAAAACTTGAATTAAGAGATCAAACATTATATCTCATTAACCAGAATCAAAATATAACGTTTCTTATGTATTAAAAGATTCAGAAAAAAGAGTAAGGTTAAGCATCTACTAACGTGAACCATCAAATCACGTAATCATGCATGCAATAGAATTTGGAAGAACTACCTATAGCAGCTAATGTAATGCGCGCGATTGTGACTTGAGCACCTTTTTAGCCAAACTGGAGGCGATGGCTTTCCCAATGCCTCGACTGGATCCTGTTACGATTGCAACGCGGTTACTCAATCCCAAATCCACGTGTGCAGGCCTCATAAACGATGTCATTATTAATGATTTAAATGGCATATAAGATAAAAAAAGGTGTTTTCTAGTTAGTCTTGATGGACGTATCTGAAGGTAGATAACATTGCGCACGCGCAAATAGTTTGCAGATACCGACTCCCTTAAACACCAGCTCTAATGTATCGAGTAATCGATTACTTTTTTTATGCGGTGTTTAGAAGATGGGTACGGAGAGAATTGAAAGATGACCCGAAATAAACCCAAGATCCTCGTTCTCTTCTACTCAATGTATGGTCACACCTTCACAATGGCGAAGGCGGTAGCTGAAGGGGTTCGCGAAGCTGGTGGAGAGCCGATGCTGAAACAGGTAGAGGAACTGATGCCTGAAAAGTACTGGAGCGAAAGCGTACGAAAGGTGAAGGAATCGATGAAGAACATTCCAGTTGCTGATCCACGAGCTGACCTCAAGGGGATTGACGGGGTAATTGTCGGCACCCCAACCCGCTTCGGCAACATGACGGCTCAGATGAGGAACTTTTGGGATCAGACCGGCGGGGACTGGGCAGAGGGAACGCTCGTCGGCAAACCCGCAGCAGTCTTCACCAGCTCCAACACCCAACACGGTGGACAGGAAACCACCATCATCGCGACCCATCTTACCCTTTTGCACCATGGTTGCGTTGTGGTCGGCTTACCCTACTCCTTTACCGAACAGTCGGCGATGAACGAGATCACCGGCGGCTCCCCATACGGCGCCTCAACTATTGCTAGCCCCACGGGAGAACGGATACCGTCACCGAACGAGCTGACATTGGCGAAAGATTTAGGTAAACACCTTACAGCCATAGCGAAGAAACTCAGCGATTGATAGGTGCAGAGACAACGAGCTAGTTCTGTGCCTTTCAACCCCGATCACTCAATGCATCAACTTAGAATACGTGACCGTGTGGACGCCTTTAGCCTTCATTTCCTCTACGGCTCTCTCGCTATCTCCCGGCTTTACATCGATACCTCGGATCGCATCTTCTAGTAACATCGTCTCAAACCCTAGTTCCACAGCGTCGAAAACCGTGTTTTTGACACAGTAGTCCGTTGCAAGCCCTCCCACAAACACTCTTCTCACACCCTTTCGCCGTAACGCCTCTCCTAAGTTCGTTCCGTCAAAGCCGGAGTACGCCTCCGTGTTAGGATCAGTAGCCTTCGAGATAATGACCGTTCTTTTCGGAAGCTTGAGGTCTTCATGAAACTTCGCACCCTTTGTGTTCTGGATGCAGTGAGGAGGCCATGGACCGCCTTGAGGCGTGAAGGAACTGTGGTTGGGGGGATGCCAGTCTCGAGTGGCGTAGATCGGAGCATTGGCTTCTTTGAATTGTTGGATGTACTTATTCAAAACTGGTACGACCTTATCTCCCTGAGGAACTGGAAGGGATCCTCCAGGGCAGAAGTCCTTTTGAACATCGACAACAATCAAAGCCGAGTCTCCGCCAATTTCACAACTCATGCTATTGCCCTCGCTTAATTCTCATTCTTTTCTTAGTCTTTTTTCTTCTTTAGGATTACCGCGCGCGCTTAGGATTCTTTTCTTTCCTACCAGGAATAGAGTGGAAAGCTGTTGAATGGTGAATGAAGCATAAAACGTATTGAGCCCAACAAGTTTCTTACAGACAATAATCCGCTGGTTTGCTAAGTTACCTTGTAACCAGCTTTTTGCCAAGCCATCATGCTGCCTAACACAGTATATACTTGTCGGCGGCTTGCTCGTCGCAGGATGCTGGCTCCTAGGCTAGCACGGTTCCCTACACTGCAGATTACCGCGATCGGTTGATCGACCGATATTTCATTCAATTGTTCTTCAAGATGACCAGCATAGATGTGGAGGGCGCCTTCAATACGCCCTTCACTCCATTCCTCTTCGCTTCTCACATCCAACACGATCAAGTCATCACGACTGTCTAACCGTGCCTTCAGCTCCTGGACGGTGAGCAAACCTAGATGCTCTGTGGGTAAAGCCTCCGTATACCACGCTTCGAGCCCACAGGCTTCGACACCACCACAGAGATAACCTTCTACGCGATCATATCCCAACCGAATGAGGTATCGAACCGCAGTTTTCAAATGTTCTCGATCCTCCAACACCAGCAATATAGGTTTATTATAGGGTATTACCCAACCAGCAAACATGGGAATTCCCCTCAGCCATAGGTTATAGGACATTTCAATGTGTGCACCGCCAAAGGCTGAAGGTGTCCGCGTATCCAAGACCACAGCTCCCTGCATCATCCGTTTTTGGAATTCATTTGGTGAGAGTGGAGGTGGATCTGGAAGATGTTCCAACAAAGGTGGGCCTTCTAGGTTGTACTGCTCCATCGTTCTAAAGTAGGGTGGACGTTCGAAGCGTTCAGCCACCTTAAACTTGATGAAATCTTCCTTTGTCTTCTGCAACATCGGGTTGTGTTGACGTTCTAAACCCAAGGTACTGTATTCTTGTTCGCTAATCGCTCCACCGCAAACTGATCCTGCGCCGTGGGCGGGACAAAGTATCACGCCATCACCCAAGGGCAGTATCTTGTTGAAGATGCTGTCGTAGAGGTTCTCGGCGAGCCTCGGTGCTTCAATTGGACCGTAAAGATCGGTGCGTCCCACATCGCCAATGAAAAGGGCGTCGCCGGTGAACACCATTATGGGTTTATCAATCACCGTGGGGTCGACTAATGTGTACGACATGCTTTCATCTGTGTGGCCTGGCGTGTGAATAGCAGTTAATTTCATTGTTCCGAAATAGAAATCTTGCCCGTCTTTCAGAGTTTCTCCATACTTGAAGTCTAAACATGGACCATGGTAGATTTTTGCTCCCGTAACGTGCGCCAGTTCACGAGAACCGATGACGTAATCCTCGTTGCGGTGGGTTTCAAAGATGTGCCGAATCGTCAGCTCGTCTCTTCGAACAAAATCAAGGTAGACTTGACAGTCACGACGCGGATCAATCACGATCGCTTCCTTAGCGGAACCCAACAGATATGAGATGTGGGCTAAACCTTCTGATTTAACACGTTCAAAAATCATGATGTCTCCTCACATCATTTCAGTAAGAATACGTTTTAAGGTATTTACTTTGGGTTTATTTATCTGACTCTAAGTTGCTTGTTTATAAATGAAGAACTGGTCTTCGTCGTCTTTGCTCCTTTGACCTTGCAAAGGTGTGTTCTATCCATGTTTTGATCTCGTCTCTTACTTGTCTCATATTGTCTAATATTTGGTCTTCACCGCCTTTGAAGGTGGATGGATCTGGAAAGCTGTGATGAAGAATTTTTTCTCCTGGAAAGAAGGGACACACCTCTTTTGCATGATCGCACACCGTCACAACGTAATCGAAGGTTCTTCCACGGAATTCTTCGATGCTCTTGGAGCGATAAGTGGAAATGTCAACGCCCCGCGCGCGCGACAACGCTCATTGCCACTCTACGATGGTTTCTCTTTGACATCCGTAAACGCTTTCCTCTTATTTATTCCAGCGTATTATCTGTATGCCAGGCAGTTGAATTTATAATTTGCCTTGGGACCATCACATCAGACTTCGAGTTCTACAAATGCGCACGCCGTTAGATAACTACTCTAAACCTTAGTGCTTTAAGTGGAAGCGTAGGGTAGGTTTTAGGGAAATTTTGAAGGTAGAGGGTCAAAGAAGCTTACATCCACATAGAAAAGGCGAAGTCACGTAATGCAAAAACCGCAGATGCATTTGTAGGGATACTCCCAATTAAAGCACTACGCAACTCCGCCAGAAGAGAACGAGTGGAAAGCCGATTATAAAATTTGCGGACGCACATGAAATTGCACTTTGGATAAAACTACGCGTGCGTATGTGGCTGTGAAGTAACAGTCACACACCTTTAAATAGCAGATTTCCCGAAGAAAATTGTCGGTGATGGGAGCCCAGGCAAACCAAATCTGCTTTTCCGCATTTTCTTTCTACTCTCTCCTTTGAGGCCTTAGATATGCCTCCCATCACTCTTCACATAAAGCGCGCGCG